>NZ_JAMWZB010000009.1 GCF_024305035.1 Algoriphagus sp. | reverse complement strand
AACGCCAAACAAGCCTTTCGAGGCGTAAAAGCAAGGGACCGCCGTATACCGAACGGTACGTACGGTGGTGTGGGAGGTCGAAACGGGAACTAATCCCGTTTCTCCTACCCGATTGGTGAATCTAATCCATGGTATTTCCAAAGAAAATAGCATTAAAAAAGAGCTTGTTGGTGCCATACCAGGTGCCTCGGAAATTGGGGCTGTCAAAGAAGTGAATTACTCGCCCTCGGCCTGCGGGAGAAATAAGTACTCCTGCACTTTGCTTGAGTAATTCCAAGTTGGCTTTGGAAATGTAACCACCTAAATGGGGGTTTTCGGTGTAGCGAATCGGGGTGAGGTATTTGTTTTTGCTAGGCTGTACAAATATTGAGGTATTCCGATACACCGGCAAGGTCTCCCGATGATACCCATAGGCAATGGGATGAGTCAAGTCGAGCTGTGCCAGGTAAATGCTGCCGCCCACTTCTTTGGCGCCTTCAAAATCCCGACGAAGAGCAAATGGTAAGCTGTTGGGATCGGTGGATTCTGACTCTACGAGGACTTCACGGGTGATTTCCTGTTGATTCAGCCAGAGGCTCGCATTTTTAAAAGAAATGACGGTTCCGCCACGAGAGATCCAGTCTTTGAGATGTTCTAAAGCACCACCTGAAATGCTGCTGTAATTTCCGGAAGGAAGAATGAGTGTGGTGTAATCAAAGAGATTGACCCGCCCAAAATCATTGCTGTTGACTTTGGTAATAGGCATACCGACTTGGGTATCCATCAGGTGCCAAATCTCTCCCGCCTCATAGGATGAAACTCCTGGGCCAACCAACAGGATTACTTTGGGTTTTTGTACTGCTCCTACTAGGTTGGAGCCTAAATCAATCCCTTTGAGGTTGAGCCCTGTTTCCACTTTATAAACTTGTTGGTGGGTTGCAGCGGCTAGTGCTTCCAGTTGTTGACTGACTTCCTGGGCATTCATTTTCTGAAAGCCCATTGGGATCATCAGGGTACCGGCCGAAAAATCGGTCACTCCCTGTTGGGTTTGTGCCGTAAAGGCTCGATTGATCATTTCTACATGAATTCCCGCCTCTTGAAGACGATGAAGCAATTTAGGGGCAAAATAATCTGACCAATCCAGTAAATAAGCATAAGCTTTACCCGAAGGGAAGGTAAAATCAGGAGTGCTCACCTCTGAAAGTTCATCGCCGGATTTTGCTGCTGGAGCAGCACTGAATGGCATTCCGTAAGCAGCTGCCATCGTCCAAGCTGAGGCGTCATAAAATACCGAGTCCGCAAATTCTTTTTCGTATTCAAACATGGTGCGCACCATGCGGTACTGCCGCTGATGGGTTGGAACTATCCAGGATTTCCCTTTTTTGAAGCTTTGCCCATTTACCGTTAGGTCTGCTGAGTTTTCATAGACTTTGATTCGGTGATCGAGCAGAAACTGAAGGAAAAGACGGTTTTTGCTTGGATCAAATTCATCCCCAAAAACGTAATTTTTTGCCGGGTCTTTGGCCCCTTCAGCAAGAGCTGATTCAAAAAACTCCCGTAAATACTCGTGCATATATTCCCGGTTTTCCAGGGAAGCTTCCAGCGTTGCCAAGGAATTGACCACATGGTTTCTGATCGTAAAGGCAAACGAAATGGCTCCTCGTTGACTGGATTGCAAATGACCCCGGCTACTAGCTGTTTCAAAGACTAAGCCCAAGCCTCCGTGGATGTCTGGATAGGTTGATCCATAACCCGGATAGCTGTTGTCAAAGACTTCTTTGGTCCAATACAGGCTTCCGATTTCATCCATGTACTGGGCAAAGTACTGGGCAAATAAGGGATTGATTTCATCGTAGTTTTTTCGGGGCACGACCGGATTCTCTGAGCCATAGGGCTTGGTAGGTTCAAAGAAATAGGTGCTGTTGGTGCCCATTTCATGAAAATCAGTGGTCACATTGGGATACCATTGATGATACCAGTCCACCTTCACTTGGGATTCGGGGTGAGCCAAAGGCAACCAGTCCCGATTCAAATCAAACCAGTAATGATTGGTTCGGCCTCCCGGCCAAGCTTCATTATGCTCCCGGTCGAGCGGATCGGCTACAGGAGGAAATCCTTTGTTGGAATTGGCCCAAAGGCTATGCCTGTCCCGTCCATCTGGATTGAGTGTAGGATCAAAATGCACCACGGCCTCTTCCCGGAGGTTTTGAGCCAATTCTGACTGAGAAGCTAGCAGCCAGTAGGCCGTTAACATCGCCGCTTCTGCAGAAGAGGGTTCGTTCCCATGGACTCCATAGCCCAGATGCACAATAGCCGGCATCCCGCTGACATCAGGTTTGGGTTGTGTGGGGTCTGCCAGTTGGACCTGCTGCTGACGAATGGATTCTAGATCCTCCATGTTTCGCCGGGAGGCAATGGTCAAAATGATTTTTGGCCGATGCTCATGGGTGTAGCCGATGGTTTGCAACTTTGCCAGCTGAGAAACTTCATCTAGTTTTTCATAATATTTGACAATCAGATCATAGCGCGTGTGCCAATCGCCCACAGGATAGCCAAGAAATTCTTCTGGAGAGGGAATTTCGGGGTTAAATGTCTCCCCGGGGAAATAATAATCGACCTGAGCGAATGCCGGAAGTACAGAAAGCCAAGCAAATAGAACGAATAAGTAGCGTTTTTTCATAGATTGAAATTTTGTGAAATTTAGGAAAGGCTAGTCCTTATCCAATTAAAAATCCATCAATGGTTTTTTGATTGAGGACTTTTGGGTTTAATTTATTGCTTTAAATTCTCAATCCTTAAAATCTTTACCATGAAATTGACAGTGAAACCCATTTTAATTCTTGGAACTGTGCTATTTGTGGGCCAACAGGCCTTGGCTCAAGAAAAGACTCCACCACCTCTGCCGCCTGAGGCAACCGAATTTTACACCCCAGTACCGCCAAAGATTACCCCCGGAGCTCAGAATCATCAAGCCCCATCAGATGCCATTGTTTTATTTGACGGGAGCAGTCTGAATAATTTTGTCTCCGCCAAAGATGGATCAAGTCCGGCAGAATGGACCATAGAAAATGGAGAGCTAGTAGTCACTGCAGGGAAAGGGGATATTCAGTCCAAACTGCCCTTCGGAGATGCCCAATACCATGTCGAATGGTCTGCGCCCACTCAAATCAAAGGGGAAGGTCAGGGCCGAGGAAATTCAGGATTCTTTTTGATGGGAATGTATGAAGTTCAGATTCTGGATAGCTACGAAAGCAAAACTTACACCAATGGTCAAGCGGGTTCTATCTACAAGCAATACCCGCCTTTGGTTAATCCATTGAGAGCTCCTGGTGAGTGGAATTACTACGATATCATTTTCAAAGCACCACGATTTGATAAAAATGGGGTATTGACCTCACCTGCAACGGTTACCGTTTTAATCAATGGAGTAGTAGTACAAAATAACGTCATCCTGAGAGGACCCACCGAATATATCGGTATCCCAAATTACAAAGCCCATGCGGAGGAGTTGCCCATCAAATTACAAGATCACGGCAATCCGGTACGATTCAGAAATATTTGGGTCCGTCCCCTTTAAATTGTAGGCAGTAATTCAGTTGTCAATAGGCTAAAAAGTTGCAAACTGAAAACTCTCACTGCCTACTACTCAAAACCATTAACAACAAACCCTCATGTCTTCACGAAGAAAATTTATACAAAATACGATGTTGCTTGGAGCAGGATTAAGCATGCCCAGCATCATGACCGCTGCAGATTTTGGCACATTTACCCGAAAAATCAAACCCTCCGATCAGTTGAATTATGGTTTGATAGGCTGTAAAGGAATGGGCTGGTCCAATATGAATGCGCATTTAAAAATGCCCAATGTCAATTGTGTGGCCCTGGCCGATGTGGATCAATCCGTTTTGGATCAGCGAACAGAGGATGTGTACAAACAGCGCGGTAAACGACCAAAACAATACACTGACTACCGCAAAATGCTCGAAGATCCAGATATCGACGTGGTGATTGTCGGTACGCCTGATCATTGGCACTGCTTAAATATGGTCGATGCGGTAGCTGCAGGAAAGCATGTTTATGTCGAAAAACCCATTGCCAATACCATTGAAGAATGTCAAATCATGGTCAAGGCTCAGGAACGCTATGGAAAAATTGTTCAAGTGGGGCAATGGCAGCGCTCCGGTTCACAATACGATGAAGCCATTAAGTATGTCAAGTCCGGTAAACTCGGTCAAATCCGTCTGGTCAAATGCTGGGCATACCAAGGTTGGATGAAACCGGTTCCTGTACTTCCCAATGGTCCTGCGCCAACAGGCGTAGATTACGATATGTGGCTGGGCCCGGCACCAAAGCGAGAATTCAACCCCAATCGTTTTCACTTCAATTTCCGCTGGTTCTGGGATTATGCTGGAGGATTGATGACCGATTGGGGAGTGCATGAGATAGACATTGCCCTGTACGCAATGGGGGTGAGTGCACCCAAATCCGTGATGGCTTCCGGTGGAAAGTTCGCCTATCCTGACGATGCTTCTGAGACGCCGGATACACTTCAGACCGTATATGAATACGATGGATTCAATATGCTTTGGGAACATGCCACCGGAATAGACGGAGGAAATTACGGCACTACCGAAGGCATTGCCTTTATTGGAAATAATGCCACCCTGGTGGTCAATCGGGGAGGCTGGAAGGTCATCCCGGAAACGGAGATGGTGGACGGAGAGCGGAAGCCTAAAACAGCTGAAGTACCTCATACACGACCTGAAGGACCGAGTGCGCTGGATTTGCATGCGGTCAATTTCGTGGAGGCAATCCAAGCCAATGATGTCAGTAAATTAACCTGTGGAATTCAAACCGGATCTGTGGCCGCAATCAATGCCCAAATGGGAAATATCGCCTACAAAACCGGTAAGAAAGTTTATTGGGATGCTGAAAAAAATCAGTTTACCGATTCAGAAGCCAATGCCTTGATGAAGGCTAATTACCACAATGGATGGAAAGTGCCCAAAGTTTAGTTGCCTGGAAAGGTATGGCCAGGGCAGCTTTGGTTTCTGAGCCAATCCTTGAGGTAGTAAAATAAACGAGGTAGTAAAATAAACTTAGTATTCTGGATTTACGATTTAGGAGCCCTCTGGTTATTCGGAGGGCTTTTTTGGGTTGGAGAAACCCGAATACTGATAGTAAGAAGGGCCGAAAAAAGTGAAAATCAGAAGATCCTTTTTAAAAACGGTATATTCCTTGCATTAACAGGCATAGGGTCGCCCTTATTTTAAGAAGAACCAAATTTAATTAAACATTTAAACGAACCGCATTATGAAAAAATTACTTCTTAGTTTTGCTATGCTTTTTCTACTTTTTGGGGAAAATACCGCTCAAGATAGTTCCATGACTCTTACTGAAAGTTGTGAATGTCAAGTTTCTACAGAAAAAGTTAACCTAAATGATTTGGTTAGCTGGAAACCTACCGGACCTGCTGAAAAGGAGGTTGTTTATGGATATTATCCTGGAGCGAGTGAAGAGGATCGCTTTGAGTTACCCACGGGGCCCTCGGGTTACAGAACAGCTATCGGTGTACGGGGTGGTTATACTTCGGGAGTGACTTTTAAGCATTTTGTAAATAGCCGGGCTGCTATCGAGGTGATTTTGGGAGCCAGTCGATGGAGAGGAACTTCCTTGACCGGGATATACGAATGGCATAAGCGAGGTGCTTTGGAAGTGTCGGAATTGAGCTGGGTGTATGGATTTGGAGCTAGAGTAGGGTTTTTTGATGGAAGAGATTACTACGCTGGCTATGGGGGCCCTTGTAATGATCCTGGAAACCCGAAATGTCCAGCCTATTGGGAAGGGCGGACTTTTGCCGCCGTTGGCTTGGTTGGAATTGGGGGACTGGAGTACAAATTCCGAGATGCACCCATTACTCTGGGCCTGGATTTGATTCCTTACATTTATATTCAACACTATCGGGGTAACTTCATTGACGGAAGTTTGTCCGTCCGATACACTTGGTAAACCAGTCGCTCAATTGTTCAAAATGCCGGATTTTCCTCCGGCATTTTTTTTCCGGTAGGTTGAGAAGTAAGCTGTTTTGACTGCCTCTTATATTTTTTGTACATTCCCCTATGAAGTATCTAGCCCCAATCGTACTCATCGTTCTTATTTTCGCGTGTAAAACTCCTCAACAATGGACAGGTCAAGGTCCCATTGAAGTGGTTCCTACAACGGATAGACCCATTGAAAATCAACCTTATCAGGACTTTGATTTGGGAGATGGTTTTTTTATTTCCAACAAAATGGAAGGCGGTCGATTAAATGATGCTGTTCGAATTAATGATTCGTTGGTGGAGGTGAAAATACTTCCCGAAAATCAACCCATCAATTCCAGTCCTTGGTATGCTTTTAAAGTTTGGTCTGAACAGGAAAAACAAATGTGGATTCGCTTAACCTATCCGACAACTGGTTTTCACCGCTATTATCCAAAAATCAACAAGCGTGGGCTTTATTACAAAAAGTTGGATTCGGCTGCTTTTCATCCCCATCCCAAAATCCTGGAAGATGGAAGCGAGCGCATCGAGTTTGCAGAAGCCAAAGTATGGGTGGGACCGGATACGCTTTGGATCGCTGCTCAGGATTTTGCTGGTACCCAGTATGTGGAGCGATGGAAGGCTAAAATCCTGGAGCATAATTTTGTCGAAAAAATTCAAATCGGCTTAAGTAAAGAAGGGAGGCCGTTGGAAGTGCTAAAAATCGGAAAGGCTGATGATCAAAAAATGCTGATGGCCATCAGTTTGCAACACCCACCAGAAATCCCCGGCTTTTTGGCTTTGAAGAGCTTTGTGGAGACGCTTTGTGAGGACAGTCCAGAGGCTCGGGAATTTCGAAGCAAGTATAATCTTTACGTCATGCCGATGATGAATCCAGATGGGGTGGCCCGAGGACATTGGCGACATAATGTCGGCGGGGTGGATACCAACCGGGACTGGGTGAATTTCAATCAACCCGAGCCCAAGGCCTTAGCGGAATTTATGGAGAAAAAGGTGAGGGATACGGATGGAAAATTTGTGTTTGCAGCAGATTTTCATGCCACTTGGGAAGATATTTTCTATACGATCAATGAGGATTTAGAGGGGAATCATCCGGGTTTAATTCCAAAATTGATCCGAAGATCTACTCGAAAAATTCCCGGGTATGAGCCTAATATCAGACCTTCTGACCGAATGGAGCGAGGAGTAACTTCGAGTTCTTACTTTTTCTTTGTTCATGGTGCTGAAGCCATGACTTTTGAAGTGGGAGACAATACGCCTCGAAACCTTATCCGCCTAAAAGGGGAGACTACGGCTAGAGAATTGATGCGGATATTGAATAAAAACTGATGGAATAAAAAAACCGATCCTTCCATCACCCCTGAAGAAAGATCGGTTATGAAAAAATGTTTCACTTCCGAGTTAAATCCCGAATAGTTTACCAAGGTAAACTATCGGGAACCAGAATTCAAAACATTTGAATAAACGTACACTTTTACTACCTATTTGTAGGAGAATAAGGAAAATTCATTTTTTCAAACGCCAAAATTAAGTTTACCAGCGTGTCTAATTGAAACTATAGGATAAAATATTGGATTTTGAGAAGGACTAATCCTGTTGATTAAAGTTCTCTAAGGGACTGAATGTGAAATCGAGTTTGAGTTTTTCCCCAGTAATTTGGATGGTCTTCAGTTCAATTTCTACAGGTAGTTTGGAGTTGCCTTTTTGTAAAAGTTGAATCAAATCGAGGTGGATCTTGGCATTTTTCTTATCCCAAACGATCCCCTTGTGTTCCATTTCTCCAAAGAGTTTCACCAATTGATTGATCAAAAATGGGGTATGATAACTGATGGAGAGGGTTCGTTCGGACGTCTGTTCAATATGGCATCGAGCAGAAATGAAAACCAAAGCGTTTATTTGAAAACAATTATCTTCTAGCAACTTGATTTTAATGTTCTTTCTGGTGAAAGAGCGAGCCAGGGTAGTAAGTTCTGATTCATCAAATTGGATTTCCATCACTTTTAGCAATTCAAAAACCGATTCATTCGTTCATTAAAAACGAAAAACCGGTCGTTTTGATCAAAATTACCTTTACCAAATCCTTATTGTGCAGGAGCATGCTTTCCTTTAGAATGAGGGGGATAGTTTAGAAAGTCAGGTAGTCAACTAATTGCACCAGTAAGCTTTACTACTACGCTTAGATTGAAAATTTTTTTAAAACTATTGACTCAATTATACAGGATGGGGGGCTTTTTGTTAAAATAACTTTACCAAACCCAAGTCCCAACGGCCCCTGGGTTCAAGCTAGCCTTAAATTGGGTTTCTTTCTCGGTTACTTGAAAATGGGCAGCTTCTTGGCTGTCATTGAGTACAATTACTACTTTTTTTCCCTTGGGTGTCAAGTAGGCAACATGGGCTAAACCTTCCACAGGGCTGGAATCAATTCTTAGCGATCCATCATCGACAAACTTGCTTGCATGAGCAATGACGTAATAGGCTGGATTACGCGTGACTCGATCTCCTGCTATGGTCACTGCGCCCAAGCAACGGCTGCAACCTCCACGATCTGTGTGGGGAGTGAGTTCAGGATTGGAACTCAGGTTCCATTCCAACACTGTTTTGGCCCAGTTTCTTGGAGCGCCAATCAATAAATTTTTGACATGCCAAGGGATATCTCCTTCCAAATTTCCGGGTGCCCCAACCCACTGTTCCGTGAAGTAGATGTTTTTGTCGGGAAAAGCCTGATGAACTTCTGTGAGTGCTTCGATTTCTCCCCCATAGAGATGGAAGGCTGAACCGTCGATGAAAGGATTTGCCAGGGAATCGTTTAAAACCGTTATCGGATAATCCGGTCGATCTGCGTTATGATCGTAAATCACGATTTTGGTTGGAATTCCTGCTGCTTGAAAAGCAGGCCCTAAATGCTGACCTATAAATCGGGCCTGTTGCTCGGGAAGCATGAATAGGGAAGGGTTGTTTCCAGGATGAAGGGGTTCATTCTGAATGGTCAAGGCATCGATACGAATGCCCTCTGCTTGCATGGCTTGGATGTATTTGACCAAATAGAGGGCATAGGCCGGTTCAAATTCTTCCAGTAACGAACCGCCTCGAGTGTCTTTATTGTCCTTCATCCATTTAGGAGGGGACCAAGGTGAGGCCATTAACTTGAGATCAGGATTGATGTCCAAAATCATTTTCAAAACCGGGATCACATCCAAGGTATCGTAGCTGAGACTAAAGTTTTCCAACTCTGGGTCCACGGCAAGTGAATCCTGTAAATCGTTGTAAGAAAATGGAAATTCATTCAAATCAGAAGCCGCGACGGAAAGCCTTAGATAATTGATGCGAATACTGTTGTTTTTTGTTCCAAACAGTTCATTCAACAGACTGGACCGTGCCGAATCGCTCATTTGAAGCAGGTGTTGGGCCGAGCCTTGACTAAGCGTAAAGCCAAATCCATCCATCGCCTGAAAGGTCGTTTCAGAATCAATGAGAATGGTTTTTTGAATCTCGCCTACTTCATTTTCCGTGGATTGGTTTTCAAATAGTACTTGGTTTTTTGGGTCTGTCAACCAAAATTCAGGGTAAAAGTCCGGACTGGAACTGCAGGAAAGAGAAACGAGTGCAACAAAGGCAAGAAAAGAAATTTGCTTCATGATTTTTTGAATGTAAAAACCCCAATAGTTTGGGGTTTAAATGTGTGTTTTTAAGAAATCTACGCTTAGTTAAAAAGCCCTTTACCCATATTCATTAGACCTCCGAGATCCATTCCTCCTCCGCCTTTTCCTCCTCCGAGAAGGGATCCCAAAATATCAGCTTGTCCGCCTCCTCTGCCCTGAAGTGCTCCGATTACTGAATTCATGATGTCAGAATTATCCTGAGGGGCATCGTTGATGCGTTGATTAAAGAAATTCATTAACATGGGCAGAGCGGCCATGGCAATTTTCATAGCCTGCCCGCTGTCTATGCCTAGTTTGGACATCAGTCCCTCAGAAACTTCACCGGCCAGGTTGTTGACTACTGGACTGGTAGGATTGGTGTCGGCTCCTGAAAACATTTCTTTGATGGCATCCAGATCGCCGGATTGCGCCTTCCGCTTTAAAACTGAAGCCAAGGTATCTTCTATGGCAGAGGCGTCTGCCGGGTTGGCAGGAACATCTGCTTGGGATAGCAAATTCTTAAGCGGTCCATCTGCCATTTTTAAGAGTTGATCGATCATAATGGTAAAAGTTTGATTTACCTAAATATCTTCAAAAAATCCACAGGGGCCAAAGAATAGAGGGGGGAATTCAATTTATTTGTTGACTTGGAGAATCCGTTTGATATTGGTTTCCCCTTTGATCACTTCTACAGCCAAATGCTTAATACTTTTATTGGTGAGCATTTGATCTAACTTTTGCCTGATGCCTACGATTTCAAAATGGAGGGGGCAGGGATTTTTTTCAGAGCATTTATTCAGTCCTAAACTACAGCCGGTAAACAAACTGTCTCCATCCACGGCTCGGACCACGTCCTTCAGGGTTTTGTTGGTATGAGATTCATCTGCATAAAACCCTCCATTTGGGCCTTTGACCGAACCGATGAGTTTTGCCCGGCTGAGTTGTTGTAAAATTTTGGCGGTAAAGGCCTCAGGCGCATCGATTTCTGACCCAATTTCCTTTGCTCCGGCCTTGCTGTCCTGAAGGCTTTTCATCCATATGTAAATGATGGCTTTGATGGCGTATTGGCTTGCTTTGGAAAACATATAGGAGGATTTTATCCTAAATATATTCATTTTCACAAAAGCAAAAAAACCGAACCCAATTGGATCCGGTCTTTTATCCATTCAACCCTAATTTTTTTCCTTATTCGGGTAATAAGACTTGGTCAACCACGTGAATGATCCCATTGGATGCAGCCACTGAGCCTATGATTTTTGCACCATTGATTTGGATGGATCCATCGTCACTTTGAGTAATTAGTAGGGACCTTCCGTCGGCAGTCCCTAGTTTTCGATTAGGGGCGAAGTCTTCCACTTTGTAGACGCCCAACAATACATGATATTCTAAAATATCACGGAGTTGACGTTGGTTTGCTGGTTGGGTTAAGCTTTCTAGGGTGCCTGCAGGAAGTTGATCAAAGGCCGCATTGGTAGGAGCAAAGACGGTAAAGGGCCCTACATTAGTCAAGGCATCGACGTACTCGGCAGCCTGCAACGCTGACACTAAGGTGCTGTGATCTGGGGATCCTAACGCCACTTGGACTACATTGGGGTTGGAGTCGGCATCCTGAACGGCGGATTGACCACCGAGCTTGACAGACTCGGTTTGTGTACTCGCACTTTCGGTGCTTGAGGTTTCCCCGCAGCCCTGGATAATCCAAGGAATCAGAAGGGTAATTAGGATGGAAATTTGCTTTTTCATGTGCTGGAAAATTTGGGTTTAATTCATTGTATTTTAGACAACTTTAATGAAATAAAGTTACGATAAATATTCCATATAAGGACAAAATTATCCTTTAATTTAATTTCAAAAATGGCCTCGTTTTAAGGCCATTTTTTTGAAATGAACACTTATAGGAATTTAAAGCTGACCATAAGAAAGAAATTTCTTCCTGGGGAAAACATGGGACCTTTTTCGGTGCTAATAGGTCGACTCAAGTGCTCGTAGTAGGCTTCGTTGAGAAGATTTTGTGCTCCGGTTTTTAGCAAAAACGAATTGCTAATTGGATAGCTGACATCAGCGTCAATCAGTGTGAAACCGGGAGTTTTTTGCTCCCCAAATAATGCTGAAACTCTGTTTTGAGCAGCTACTTTCCGGAAATTGAGTCCAGTATGGAGTTTGTTCCCGACAAATTGACCTTGGATTCGATAGCGAAGGTCAAAAGGTGCGATTTCCGGCAAGGCCGCATGGACGCTTAGATCCTTGCCATAGGTGTAGGCCAACTGCAGCGAATGCTGAATTCGCTGCGATAGATTTTGTTTAAAAGCCAACTCTAATCCTGTTTTGTAGGCGTTATCAATATTGACGTATTGCCGAACTCCGGGACTGGAAGGCATTCGAGGTTTTAAGTCTGATTTGACCGAGGAAATGAAATCTTGTAAATAGGCGCCAAAAATAGTCGCTTCCATGGACAAACCCTCCACCTCATAACCCACAACAAAGTCGATTTCATAATTGGTCTCAGGCTTAATTTGGGGATTACCTACTAACTCAAATGGATCCAAACCCACCGGAAGATAATTGATAAAGCGCTCAAGCAAGCTCCCACTTCGCTGAACTGCCGCTGCCCAAAGCCCCAGATTGAAGGCTGTTCCCAAGGATCTTTGTGCACCAATACTCAAACCTGGATTAAGCTGGGTGTTTTTTGCATCTGGATGGAGGAGGAGAAATTCCTCCGCAGGATCGTTGGCGGTGGCTTGATTAACATCCAATCTGCCTGAGGTGGTGAAAATGCTTTGGCCAAGAGGGAACGTATAATTAGCAAAGACGCCAGTTTTGCTGATTTGAGAATTTTGCCAAAGATTATCGTAAAAGGTTTTTCCGGCCATTTGCCCCATGAGCATTTCACGAAATCGGGTCCCCTCTGCTGTTTCCAATTTGTGATCCAAGCCCGCATAGAGTTTTCCGGATTTGAATTTCCAAGCTCCCTCAGTTCGAATTCCCCAATTCTCGGTAACCGCAGGAGTAGCGGAATTGAGCATGCGAGGATCTAAATCTCGGAGTAAATTGTCCATCAAATGATCCACTCGAGTAAAATAGGCCGAATTCGTCCATGTTACTAAAGACCCACTTTGGAAATTACGGGTATGCATGACACTTCCCATCCACGTGTCATCCGTTCTCAAGTCCATATGGAGAGAAGGAAAATCCACATTTCGGGCAAAATTACGGTTGAGAGATAGTTGGAGCAGGTCTTTTGGAGTGATCCTCAGGTCTCCGTAGATACCCACGGTGCCTCGTGTAAAATCGGAAGGGACTTGGTTACCCTTGCCATCCTGGTAGTCTATTCCTTTGGACCAACTCCCCAAAATTCCCAGATCGTAGGTTTTTCCTTGAAATCCCAATCTGCCTTCATTTCTGCTGACATTTCCATTGAATTCGTAGAGGGAGGAAAGCCTTCCGTAGATGTCCGATTCCGAACTGAATTCAGGGGATTCTTGGATATAATTGATCGTACCACCTAGTCCTATTCCGTAGCGAAGTGCATGTGGGCCTTTTAGAATTTCTACTTCGTTGATACGATTTAGGGCGACTTGACTGGTAGGCGGATCCATGCGATTGGGGCAGGCCGCATTGGCGCTTTGCATGCCATTGATTACGATGTTGAGTTGGTCATATTTGAATCCTCTCATGACCGGATCAAAGGCAAAACTGCCTCCTTTGCGGATTCCTGCCACGGCCGGGTTGAGGGATAAAATTGCCCCTGCATCGTGATGTAGACGCTCCTGATCCGAGAGACTAATTTTTTTGTCTTTTTCCTCAGTCATTTTTAATGAAATGATGGAAACGGGCGAGAGTTGAAATACTTGTTCCCTGCGTTCAATTCTTCCAATTTGATTTGCTTTCCTGATTTCCTCGGGACTGAGCTCCCAGTTGCCGTAACTGATATGACGCAGGAAAAGAATGGATTCAGATTTCAATTCGAATTGAATAAATCCATCCGGGTCTGAAATGCCTTGGGTATCGGCGTAGCGAAAACTGACTCCCGGAATCCCCAATCCTTGGTCGGGATCGATGAGTCGAAAACGTATAGTTTGTTGGGCTTGAGCTTCGTTTAGGATACCAAAGATGACCGGAAGGCCAAACAGTAGTAGCCAGTATATTTTTAAAGATATGTTCATTTTTAGCTGATTTAGAGAATGAATAGGCATGACTGTCCCTTCCTTTTGTCTGAAAAGGGAAATTCAGGCTGTTTTATCTGAAAATCAGCTATTTTGAGGTGGATGAAATACATCCAAATGAAGGGATGAAATCAGTTCGGTGGGGTAAAAAAAGGATTGTTTTTTACCGATAAAATCTGGAGAATTCATGTAGATTTTGGTATAATCTTGGAATAGGAAAGTGAGCTGAAGTTCTTCGAGCGTGATTTCTTCTCCTGGATCGTTTTTTTGATTTTTAGCTTCTGCCAGCCTTTTTCCCAACTCGCATTGGCCGTCACATTGCAGTTCGGGTTTGTCCTTATTCATACAGTAAAGCGCCGTGATTTCCTCTCGATCCCAAAAAAACTGAAGTTGGATCAGGCTATATCCCATACCATTGAGTAGAATGAGTAAAACAAAGGCGCTATGTAGAACTGCCCTAAGCATTGATGTTCAAATCTAGGTTTACTTTTTCTTGCTTTTTGTGTGCTAGGTCACTTGGTTTTCCTTTTGTCTTTTTGGGATACTTTTTCTTCCAAACAAGGATGCCAGCCATCGTTAGGAAAATCAGGAGTATGCTCAAGCCATTGAGAAGTGCAAATTCTCTTCTCGCCTCAATCCAGGACATGGAAGAACTGAGGATGCGACCCATCAAGCTAACTTGGAAAATCGCCCATGGAATCCATAGAATGAAATGGAAGGGGCTTTCTTTGATGCCAAAAATCAAGGGAAAAATAATCGGGGCATGCGCCCAGATCATCGAAAACACAAAACCTAAAAAGAAGCTATGCAAAAGCAAATCGTAATACAGCGGATGGGAGGGAATAAAAAGGAGGATCAAGCCGAATAGAAGTAACCAAGCATAACCGACCAAAAGTCCGAATCCAATGTAGTTGAATTGCTTTCCTTTTCTTACCGAACGCTTGGCCATGTCATAGCGGAATAGCCAAGCGGCAATAAAAATGGCACTCCAACCCATCAAGTACGGCCCAATGCCATGAAATGGGAGGATCAATCCCAGCAGAAATACAGCCAAAAAGGCTAGCAGGAGGTTTTTGATCGGACGCTTGACCGGAAGAAATTCACTTAATTCCAATCGTTCTCCTAGAATGGTAAAGAGCAAAAAGCCCATCCACCAGGTCGCTCCGGCAGCAATTAAACCCTGTTTAAAAGCCATAAAGTTACCCAAAAACCAAAGCACCGAACCCCCATAGAGCAGGAAGGTGTGGATTTTGGGATGCTTAACAGCTTGTAAGTGCATGACCAGGATTAAACCCACAGAAGCTAAAAGCAAGAGTCCATACCCCAACGCTGTCAAGCCCAAAAGGAAAAAAAGGCTTGAAATCCCCGAAGTAAAGGGAACCAGTAACCATCCTTTGTGCTTCATGACCATGGCTCGTTCGATTGAAATCAAAGTTCCCAAAAATCCACCAACCCAATATAAGCCATGCGCCGCTGCACCAAAATTTGTCAGGGTACTTCCCACTCGGATAAATCCTCCTGATATCCCAGACAACAGGCCGATTAGGGCAAGAGGAAAAAGAAGGGCAGGATGTGCTAAGGATTTCATTTTTTTCAAGATTCTAGGTTGACCGCTTTCTCAGGATAAAGAAGGTTTAGGGTTTCCTCAAAAAGAATATTCCGCTCCAGATGCATGTGCTTTTGCATGGAGATATCGAATTCCTCCAAAAGGGAATAAATCAGTCGAATACTTTTTGGGCTTTCCTCCGGAAGAGTATAGTTATCAGTGATGATTCGGATTTGAGTCAAATATTCCCCCTCTTGCTCATGGTCGAGCATGAGGTTTTCGATATCCCGTTGGATTTTTGAAAAATCTTTTCCGAGTAGAAGTTGACGGGTTTCATCATTTTTAAAAACCTTTTTGATGTAAGGGAAAAGAATTAATTCTTCCCGTTTGAGATGCTGGGAGAGTTCTTCTGCTGCTTGGTCAAAAATCAAACTGATTTCATGGAGCTGAAGAAAATTTTTTCCGTGTCGCCTGATCCCACGCTCCAGAGCAGCTTGGATCAAAGGAACCTGTTTTTTGGCCAATTTGTGGAATTTGGTTTCAATGTAGGTAGCCAAAAGATTCAAGGGCCAAAATTTGAAATCAAAGTTTTGCTCCAATGGGCGCTTATAAGCTTCTTGGAGCGAATCGAAAATTTCCTTTGGGTTTAGCTCATGGTCTGTGCAGAATTCTGCAATGGTTTTACTGCCATCACAGCAATAATCGATGCCAAATGCCCGAAATACAAAAGCTGCCCTAAAATCTGCGGTGACCAGTTCTGCGATGGTTTTATCTGTTTCTTTCATGTTAATATCGGATAAAAATATCCGTTTTTGAAGGATAAGAAAAGGGCTTTCGCCCAATTCTATACAAGATTAAAGGTATTTTTAATAAAAGACAAAAATATCCTTAATAAAATATTCAATTTTAATACTCTGGTGGAGTAGGGGTCAGACCAAAGCTTCCTTCAGTTCAAGCTGTTGGATTTCTTGGTAAAGCTTGACCAATTCGGCTTTCATTGCATTGAGTTTTTCTTCGGTATCCACCTGAACTTCCCGGATCAGGTTTTGGTAATATTCCAATCCTTGGGAAAGGTTTGACCTGAATTTTTCTAAATAGGTGATTTGTCGTTTGTTGGCCGCATCACTGACTTTTTCAAATTCGTTTTTCAAGTAATTGACATAAAGTTGGGCCTCCTTGATTAGCACATGGGGCCGATCAGGTTCTAGGGTAAGTTTGATCTTTCCGTAAATATGGCCTACCATTTCTTTGAGTGTATAGATTCCCTTGAAATAGGCTAAGTTGGGTCCTGGGCAGATGGTTACCGCACTCAGATTACGCTTGGGAATTGCTCCACTAGCCAAAATGGCCGGAGCACTCAGACCTTCACAAAGACAATCTTTGACTAGCGTTTCCTGAAGTTCTTGACTTGAAATCTCCCCTTTTTCAAACCGCTTGCCTTGAATCGCCTGATATTGCCTGGATGCAGTACAGATGGGTTTTTCGGTATGATCGGTATTGAAGGAAAGGAATTTTTTATAACAGGGACTGCCCGGCCGGTTTCGGGCAATTCGGTCTTTTCGCTGCTCCTCGGCACTTGAATTTCTCAGGTTGTTGAACGGTACCCCTAAAGGAGAAGCATGACTGAGGTAAAAGTCGTCTTGCTTGGCTTTGATGATCCGCTGCAACGTATCCTCATCCACGGAGGTGGCTTCAGGGACTAGCAAAAAGGGACTTCCCCATCCTGTACCATCAAGTTGATAGTGCTTTTGCAAGAATTGATTTTCTTCTGCAGTGCCGATTCCTCCCTGGTAGGTGATTTTGAGTTGGGGGGGACTCGAGAAGCATTGGATCCCTTTTTGAAGCTGAGCTTCGGTGCAAATTTCCCAAAGGGTTTGCGCTAATTCGGCTCGGTTTGCTTTAAATTCTTCCAAAATCGGTCCGATCAAAAATCCATCCGTAGCAAAGGCGTGACCGCCACAGTTGAGTCCCGATTCAATTCGAAATTCGGAAACCCAGATTCCTTTTTTGGCCAGGAATTTTCCCTGAATCAAAGCGGAACGGTAATCGCTCACTTTCAAGATCACTTGTTTTTTTAGCTTTTGGTTTTCATCCGGGAAAAACCCGGGAAATTCCTCCAAGTAGGCAAAAAGTGCCGGATTCATCCCCGCTGAGAAAATGACCGATCCAGCGAGTTTGCTTTGGGCAAAACCCCGTAAAGCTGAAAGGGCATCGGAAAACTCACGAGGAAGAAGCTTTCCATTTTCATCGCTGTTGAGTTTGTCCACCTTGGTCATGATGTTGACATCAATACTTCCCGGTTGAATCAGTGCTTGAAGTTGACTGCCAATTTTTTCTTTCTCTGAAGTTGAATTTGCCTCCAAAAATTCAAGCATGAGCTTTTTCAACCGATGGTCCTGAGGAAGGAGATCCACATAGTTGCTTAGCTGGGCAAGTCCATGTGGGCTACAAAGGTCAAATTCCTGCATTTGAGCTTGAATCAACTCGTGCATCAAATCCAGATAGGCTTGAATCCGTTTGGCTCGATAATCCGCTTCTTTTTCAGGGATTGGGCTAAAATCGAACCCATTTTTTGCACAATATATTTCCCTCATCCGCTCCAAAAGCTGATCATCCATGATGGATATTACACTGGAAATCCCATAGCGAGCCACTTTGAGAGGAGTATCTACCGTGTAGCCCAGCCCCATGACCGGGATATGAAATGAATGAGGAGAAGTTAGCATTGGTAAATCGAAGTTTATTTAAAGACAAAATTATCGGGCTTGCCCTTGGCTTCCTAGCTGGTTTTGCTGTGTTTTATCTTGAGAGAAGATGATTTTTATCATAGAAAGTAAGCCTCCAAAACAAGATATTCGCTCAGATTTAGAGGTAAAAGAAGCTATGTGGGTGAAAGCCGGAATGAAAATAAGATGTTACCTGTGTAAGGAATGTCACCAAAAAAGGGCTTCAATATCTCCAATTTGAAGCATCATTCCATTTATCATGTCCAAGACGCAGCCCACTTATTGGGATTTTATCTACGAAAACAACGACCCTAGTCAAGTGGGTTGGTATCAGGTCAAACCTGCCAAATCCCTTGCTGCTATTCGGAAAGTCGGGTTGACTATCCAATCTTCTATTTTAGATGTAGGTGGAGGGGATAGTTTGCTTGTCGACGAGTTGGTTCAGTTAGGATATCAAAATATCCATGTACTGGATCTATCTCAAAAAGCGCTGGAAAATGCGCAAAATCGACTAGGAGATGATGCA
This sequence comes from Algoriphagus sp., assembly GCF_024305035.1. GTDB lineage: Bacteria > Bacteroidota > Bacteroidia > Cytophagales > Cyclobacteriaceae > Algoriphagus. Next base: position 132,214 of record NZ_JAMWZB010000009.1, on the reverse strand, counting down.
AAACAGGTGCTATGGTATCCCCAGAATATTTTGGAAGGACTTGATTTAAAACTAAATTTTGATTTCTGGCACGATCGGGCCGCGTTCCATTTTTTGACCGATCCAATGGAACAGATTCTCTATCGGGAAATTGCTTCTGCCTATATCAGCCCCGGTGGGTATTTGATGATCAGTGCGTTTTCGCCTGACGGCCCAACAACCTGTAGCAATTTACCCGTTCAGCAATGGAGCGTGGGAGAATTGGCCCATTTTTACCAAGATGATTTCAACCTTTTTGAAGGGTTTAACTATACCCATTTCACCCCTTCGGGCAAGCCGCAAAATTACACCGTGGTGATTTTAAAACGGAAGTTGGAGTTTTAAGCTTTCCAGCAAAGAAAGATCCTCTTTGGTTTGGGGCTGAGAAAAGGAAAGGCCTAACTTAGACTTTTCAATTCAAATTAAACCCATGGTTGATATCACGCATAAAAACTCCACTCTTCGCAAAGCGATTGCTCAAGCCCTCCTGAAAGTGAGCCTTCCCGAAACGATTCAAGCAATTCAGGATCGCACAGTTCCCAAAGGAGATGTTTTGGAATGTGCTCGTGTAGCAGGTCTTTTTGCAGCCAAGCGAACCGCTGATATGATTCCCGATTGCCATCCCCTTCCCGTGGAATTTACTTCAGTGAGCTATGAAGTGGGAAAAATGGAAGTTAAAATTTGGGTGGAAATTCATACCATCTATAAAACAGGCGTCGAAGTAGAGGCCATGCATGCAGCCTCGGTGGTGGCCTTGACCATGTATGATATGCTCAAACCGATAGACAAGGGCATAAGTATCGCCGAAATCAAGTTGGTGGAGAAAACAGGAGGAAAATCAGAGGCAAAGAAAAAACCCTTAGGCAAGGATATAAAAGCCAAAGTAGTGGTTTGTTCCGACTCCATTTCAGCCGGAAAGGGGGACGATGAAGCGGGTTTGAGGATTCAAGCCAAATTGGAAAAACTTGGGATTTCATCTCCTGATTATCTGATTATTCCCGATGAGTTAGCCTTGATTCAAAAAACTGCTTTACAGGCCGTTTCGGAAAAATTTGATTTGGTGATTTTTGTTGGCGGGACAGGACTTTCGCCCCGTGATGTAACTCCAGAGGCTTTGGAAGGAATTATCGAACGGCGGATTCCAGGGATTGAAGAAGCGATTCGTAATTATGGTCAGCAGCGAACTCCTTTTGCTATGTTATCGCGTTCCCTAGTAGGATTGATCGGCGATACCCTGGTGATGGGAATTCCCGGGTCAACCAAAGGTGCTGAAGAATCCATGGATGCGGTTTTTCCTGCTGTGCTCCATGTTTTTAAGGTGATGGAAGGCTCAAGTTTTAACCATTGAAAAGAGTCAGGGGGGCCGCTGTTTTCTTGCTTTTTTTACCCGGTTCAATGGCCTTAGATTAACCCAATGCCCCTTTTTTAATCCTTCCTAAAGCTGGTCTTTTTGGAAAATAGTCCATCCTTTTGTGAACAATCTTCGCTTATTATGTGTATATACATTAATTAGCAAGATAAACAAAATGAATACTACACTAACTAGTTTAAATTGGCGCTATGCGGCCAAACGAATGAATGGAAAGCAAGTTCCATCCGCTAAATTAGAAAACATCCTAGAGTCTATCCGTCTTACAGCCACTTCCAATGGGTTGCAGCCCTTTACCGTTTTGGTGATTGAGGATAAAAAAACCAGGGAGGAGCTATTCACCGCTGCAGTTAAGCAACCTCAAGTTGTAGAAGGATCCCACCTTTTGGTATTTGCAGCGTGGAAAAGGATTTCAGCTGAGCAAATCGATTCCTATTTTAATATGGTCTATGAGGAAAGGGGCTTGGAGAAAGGATCATTGGATCAATATGCCAATTTTCTTAAGCGTAATTTTGCCGGTCAAACCGAAGATCAAATCTTCAACTGGGCTTCCAAGCAAGCGTACATAGCTTTGGGGACAGCCTTGGTCGCAGCTGCTGAAGAAAAAGTGGACAGTACTCCAATGGAAGGATTTAATCCCGATGAGGTAGATCGGATTCTCGGACTGTCAGAAAAGGGAATGGGCGCTTCTTCGTTGCTGGCTTTAGGCTTTCGGGATGAAGCGGCTGATCACATGGTCACTGCTAAAAAGGTCAGGAGACCTAAGGAAGGATTATTCGTCAGAATCTAAATTCATTCCCGGCCTGGATGGTCGGGATTTTTTTGTTTTATTATTTTTTCTTTCCCTCACCTGTTAAAAAACTTTTCTATCCGGTACGAAGGAGGGTAAGCGAAAACATCATGAAAACCTGAATCAAACCACTTCGATCCCAGGCCGTGACGCTCTCCCTGGTCCTCCTGTTTAGTTGACTAGGCTCTTCTTTTGGATAGGAAAACCGCTTTGACGTAGAACGAATCGTTTAGGTAATCCCTTTATTTTTATTCCAGATTTGATTAATTCCGGTGAAGGTTGGCGTCCGGAAGCTTAAAAATTGGCAGAAAGATAGGATTGTCCTGTGCTCAACTAACCGGGCTATGCCGGAGAGGCTCCACTTTGAGAAGAATGTTATTAGGAGAGTTTCCGATCGGAATTCGGCCATTCCGTTGCAGAAAATCAGTTGGGTGGGGGCAACTTTTAGGTCACATTAGTTTTTCCTAAGGGTTGGGTTTTGTAAGTCAAAAGTCAAGCGATAGCCTGAAATTAAAGGTCCTGAAGTTTAGTTAAATGAATGGAAAGCGAGGATTTCAGGTGCTCTTTTTTAAACTGGCCCGGAAGCTGAACTTAGATCATAAAAGGGGAGACTTCTTCAAGCTGCATTTCTGATTCAAAAAATATATTTGGAGCAGGATGAGATGCATTTTTCCCTTCAAGATTCGTTATTTTTGATCAGCTAGCAGGTAAAGCCTTCATTTTTTTCTTGCTGGACAAGTGAAATAAGCTAATCAAATGGAATCGGAATTACTAGAGGTAAAATTGGAGCTGGAGGACCTTGAAAACCAATTGGTGGAGGAGGTGAAAAAGCGCAGGTGTGAGGGAAGCGAACTTGATCCGCGAAATTATAATTCATGGAAAAATCTGATTCATTACCTGACCTTACGAAAGGCGGACCGGAGGAATCTGCAACTTCGGCTGCACAATGCGGGACTTTCTGCCCTGTCCAATTCCGAAAGCCATGTTCGCTTTCAACTGCAAGCCATTCAGCGAAGATTGGGTAGGTCTTACGCACACAACGAATTGGCCACTTGCACCTATCCGTTTGCCAAGACCATTCTGGAGGAAAATGTTCACCGTTTATTTGGCCAACAAAAATCCAAATCCAGTCAGGTGATGGTGACCCTTGACGGTCAAAATGGAGTTGATTCCGCAGAAATAGCTGATTTCATGAAGCGTGGAATGCGGATTGCACGGATCAATTTGGCTCATGACCAGCAGGAAGATTGGTTGGCGATTATCCAGGCGATCCGACAAGCAGAGCAGATTTGCAAGGCCACCTGTAAGATTTATATGGACCTTGCCGGTCCCAAGATCAGGACACAATTTCTGGGCAAGCAAGGAAATCAACAAGCACTTGAAATTGAAGCGGGAGCCTGTTTTTATTTGACCGATACCGAGGAGGGATTGGATCAGTCCAAGCAGGTTGCCATCAGTCCTACCGAGACTTCAATTTTGCGCTATTTGAAAGTAGGGGAGCGGGTGTTAATTGATGATGGAAAGATTCAAGGTAAGATCGAACGAAGGATTTCAGATACTCGGGTGGAGGTTCGGGTAAGCCATATTTTTAAAAAGAAACCCAGCATCAAAGCCGGAAAGGGAATCAACTTTCCTGACTCCAAACTTCAGATAGACCCCTTGACCGAGTATGACCTCAACGTCTTGCCTTTTGCGCTAAAACACGCTGACCTGCTGGGATACTCCTTTGTCAACCGTCCCAAAGATCTGAGACATTTGATTGCTGAAATCCAGCAGATTTCAGAGCAGATTCCTCCCATCATACTAAAAATTGAAACGGCAATGGCTGTGGCTCATTTGCCCGCATTACTGATCGAAGGCATGAAACAGCCTTTTCTTGGGGTCATGATCGCTCGCGGGGATTTGGCTGTAGAGGTGGGTTTTGAGCGGATGAGTGAGGTACAAGATGAAATTTTGTGGATTTGTGAGGCGGCTCACATTCCGGTGATTTGGGCAACTCAAGTCATGGAATCCCTCCATAAATCCGGTCTTGCAACCCGGGCTGAAATCACCGATGCGTCAAAGGCAACGCTGGCAGAATGCATCATGATCAATAAAGGAGCTCATACGGCAGCAGTCTTAGATTCTTTGGCTGAAATTTCCATACGCATGGAGGGACATCGGGATAAAAAGCGCTATACCTTTCGGGCTTTATCAATCGCTAAACGGTTTTTGACAAAGTAACCTAATTCGCTCCACCTTAAAATAGGTTTGAGAAGTAAACTTTTCTGTTTTTTCAGTCGGCTTCCCCTAGAATAACTTCCCGAAGCGAGGCTTGCTCGGATTCGGAGCGTTGATTTAATCGTTCCAATATTTTGGATTCGGGGATGATTACCGGGATTTGTTTGTTGAAAATTGCTTCTTCTTTCGAAGGAAATAATCAAGTGACGCGCACTTGATCTCCACTCGTTTTCCCTATCATTTCTCGTATTCGATCGTTTACGGCTAAATTTTTTCCTTCTCCTTATCCGGTCCCAAGTTTTTGATCCTTATGGTATAATCATCGATGGTTCCCGAAACGTGAAGGCCACCCCATTTCCCCTTGAGGTTTTGGGTGTTGGGGATGAGGAGTAAGTAAGTCCTGATCCCTTTATCTGGACTGTGGAGGAGTTCCAGATTTTCGTTTTCCATGAGTAGCTCCTTCATTATTCCGGTCCACCCAAGTTCACCTGCTTGAGGTTGATTTTTTACTTCAACCCTTTTTCGTGTGGTAATTAGATCATTTCTTCGGATATGAAATTTTTATAAAAAATATTAAAAGATATTTTTGTCCTTTATAAAATTCTTTTACATTTGACCCAACAAACGCAAAGAAACCATGTTCTCCAAAGCCTGTAAATATGCCATCAATGCCATGATCTATTTGGCAACGCTGCCGAAGGGACAGGAGCGGTCGGGCTTAAAGGAGATTGCCGTTGCGATAAATTCTCCAGAGGCTTTTACTGCCAAGATTCTTCAAATGCTGGTCAAGGAAAATCTATTAGTTTCAATTAAAGGGCCCCATGGAGGTTTTCTAATCGAAGATACGGGTAGAAAAACCAGTCTGTATCAGATTGTACAAGTCATCGATGGGGATCAGATTTTTACCGGTTGTGCCTTGGGACTTGAAAAATGCTCTGAGCATCATCCTTGTGCCGTTCATTTCAAATTCAAATCCATCCGGGAGCACCTCAACGGCATGATGCTCACCACGACCTTGGAAGACATGGCATCTGGAATTCAATCCGGAATCAGCTATTTGAAGTATTAAAAAAATTTGACCATAAATAAGATAAAAAAATCCTTTAATCTGAATTTAAAATGGAAGCATTATTCGACAAAAAAGTAGGAGGGATCGTAGCGGAAAATTTCCGCGCAGCCCGTGTATTCAACCAATATGGTATTGATTTCTGCTGCAAAGGAGGGATAAAACTTGCCGATGCCTGTGAACGAAAGGGACTATCGGCCGCTCAGGTAGCCGCCGAACTTCAGGAGGCGATCAAAGAAGCTGATGCGGTGGATTACCGGCAGTACAGCCTGAGCCAATTGATTGATCATATCGTGACCACACACCATAAGTATGTCGAGGACACGATCCCAGCTTTGAAGTTTTTCACCGAGAAGATTGAAAAAGTACATGGGGGGCACCATCCTGAATTGTCGGAAATCCGACAGGAATTTGCAAAAGCTGCCGATGCTTTGACCATCCACATGAAGAAGGAGGAGTTTGTGCTTTTCCCTTTTATCAAAGCCATGCAAGATGCCAAATTGAGTAGTTTTTCACTTTCCGAACCGCACTTTGGGCATATCGAAAATCCCATCCATATGATGGAGGATGATCATCAGGCAGAGGGAGAACGCTTTAGAAGAATTTCAAATTTAAGTGCGGGATATCATCCTCCTGCGGACGCTTGCCAGACTTACCGGGTGGCCTTTTCCATGCTTGAGGAATTTGAGCAGGATTTGCATAAGCACATTCATTTGGAGAATAACATCCTATTTCCTGGTGCTTTGCAATTATTTAAAGAATTGAATAACCTCGATTAACCCAGTAGTGACCCCCACGTTTTCGCATATCGCATTTAAGCAGACCTGGACCCGGTGGGCGCTAGCTTTCTTTTTGATTGCTGCCCTTTTGGGACTGGTCATGCGCTCATTTCATGTGATGGCGATGCCTGCCGTTTTGGATTACAAAAATGTGCTCCATACGCATTCGCATTTGGCACTCCTGGGTTGGGGGTATTTGATGATCACAGGTGGGATTATTTTCAGTTTGGAATCTGCACAGGTAGTTATCCCAAAATACAGAAGGCTATTTCTGCTGATCCTGATCTCTTTGATTGGCATGCTGGTCACTTTCCCGGTCCAAGGCTATGGAGTTTGGAGTATTTCTTTCTCTACGCTCCATGTGCTGGTTTCCTATATCCTAGCCGTTAGGCTTCTTGGGACGCTTCGGATGCAAGCTGTTAGTCTGGGGATCCGACTGATTCAACTTGCCATTGGGTTTCAGTTGATCTCAACCTTGGGTCTCTGGGCGCTGGGCCCAGTGACCGTTAGCCTGGGACGAATGCACGAATTGTATTTCATGAGCATCCAATGGTTTCTCCACTTTCAGCTCAATGGCTGGTTTGTGCTCGGAACACTAGGGCTCTTGATTTATCGGGTGGAGCAGGTGAGGGGAGTGATTCATTGGTCTGTCTTCCGGATTGGGGTCATGATCCTTTCGGTGGGACTTACCTATGCTTTGGTCATCACCTGGGCCGAACCCAACCCCTTGTTTTTCACAATCAACGCTATTGCTGTGGGACTTCAGGGAATGGTATATTTCTGGATTTTCAGAGCCTTACTTCAGGGTGTCAAAGGCTTGGAACTACCTAAGCTGGTTAAACTCTTGATCTATGCAGCCTTGATCAGTTTGACAGTCAAAGCTATTCTTCAACTCTGCCTTATTCTTCCTTCCGTAGCCGTGATTTCCTATTCGATCAGGCAATTTGTGATCGGGTTTCTTCATCTGGTGCTGCTGGGAATCATGAGTTTTGGGCTGGGCGCGGTGGCCATGCTCAATGGTGACCTTTCCATGGAACGGTCCAGTGCTGCGGGATGGCTTGTCGTAATCTCGGCGTTTCTCAGTACTGAAATCCTACTTTTCAGCCAAGGGCTTTTGCTCTGGTTGAAGCTAGGCTTTATTCCTCAATACCATCTTCTCCTATTTCTATTCTCCATTTTATTTCCTCTGGGATTAGCAATCCTGTGGATTACCCAACTTGAAAATAAGTCACCGAATACTTCACAACTCAATCTAACTTCAAAAAATCCAAATCAAAACAGTACCCCCTCTATGAAAAAATCACTTATCTGGTCTTTGGGGATCCTAGGGATACTCATGACCGCCTGCGCAGGAGGAGAAAGCCAAAACACGGCAAGCTCGACTCAGCCAGAAGAAGCGACTCAACAAGTCAAAGCCGATCCAAAAGGAATCGGTGAAATCAAAAATGTGGATCTCGACGAATCCATTGATGAAAATCTGGTCAGTACCGGAAAAGCCATTGTGGATATGAAATGTACAGCCTGCCATCAACTCAATGATAAGCGCTTGGTGGGCCCCGGCTTTCAGGGAGTGACCAATCGTCGCCGTCCAGAATGGATTATGAATATGATTACCAATGTGGATGTGATGCTGGACGAAGACCCCGTGGCTCAGGAGCTTTTGGCCGAATGTCTTACTCGGATGCCCAATCAAAATATCTCCGTGGGTGATGCCCGGGGAATCTTGGAATTTCTCCGGAAAAATGATTTGGAAAAAGCCGGAGAAAAAGACGGTGCGCTGTAAAAATCCAGACTAACTAATTTATTCAAATGAAATACCCCTGTCGAGTAGTCAACCCACAGGAGAATGAATATCCGGGGTATGCCATCTGACCTCTAAAAATCAAATCGTAAACACATGAAATCGAGCATGACGTACCCCTCACACACCGGGGTGATTATCATCGCGAGATTCCATGTGACCCTTAAAATTTACCTATAAACACATGAAATCGAGTATGACGTACCTCTCACAAACCGGGGTGATTATAAACGCGAGATTCCATGTGACCGCTAAAAAACAAATATATACACATGAAAACACACACATGGCTGGTTGCCGCTGGCTTAATCGCAGTGGCACTGGCACCCGGATGTAAACCCAAAGGAGCCCAATCTGCCATCACAGGAGATGCGGCCTCCAAAGTCTATGTGGCCCCAGGCGAGCACGATGAGTTTTACAACATTGTCTCTGGTGGCTTTAATGGACAGATGTCCGTTGTCGGTCTTCCTTCAGGAAGGGTTTTGAAGATTCTTCCCGTATTTTCGGTCCATCCGGAAAATGGATGGGGGTATTCAGAGGAAACCAAACCCATGCTCAATACTGCTCATGGATTTATTCCTTGGGATGATTTACACCACATCGCCATTTCTACGACCAATGCCGAACACGATGCCCGATGGGCTTTTGGCAATGCCAATAATACCCCACGGATTGCCCGAGTGGATTTGAATACCTTTAAAACCGTAGAAATCATTGAGATTCCCAATTCTGCTGGAAATCACTCCTCTCCCTTTATCACTCAAAATACCGAGTATGTGGTGGCAGGTACCCGATTTTCAGTTCCGGTAGGGGAAGAGCAGGACGTATCCATCGACTCCTACAAGGATAATTTCAAGGGATACATTTCCTTTATCAGTGTGGATCCCACCCATGGGGATATGGACCTGGCCTTCCAGATCGAAGCACCTCCTTTCAATTTTGATCTGGCCCGAGCCGGTAAAAACAAATCGCATGGCTGGTTTTTCTTTTCTACTTACAATACCGAAATGGCCCATACGCTTTTGGAAGTGAATGCTTCCCAAAAGGACAAGGATTTTATTATGGCCGTTAACTGGAAAAAAGCGGAAGAATATGTCAAAGCAGGTAAGGGTACTACCCGAAAAGTAAAATACGCCCACAACAAATGGGATGAGGCAACCCACTCTGCAAGCTCAGAAATCATCGAAGAAGTACTAACGCTTGATCCGACGGTACTCAAAGATATCGTGTATTTCATTCCCTGTCCCAAGTCTCCTCATGGAACTGACACCGATCCTACAGGGGAATACATTATCGGTTCCGGAAAATTAGCAGCCATCATTCCTGTATTTTCCTTCACAAAAATGCTTGCCGCAATTGAAAACGGGGACTTCGAAGGCGACATCAACGGAATGCCAGTTTTGAAATACGAATCGGTTCTTCATGGTGAAGTTCAAAAACCCGGATTAGGCCCCTTGCACACTGAATTTGATGGAAAAGGAAATGCCTACACCTCCATGTTTGTGTCCTCTGAAATTGTAAAGTGGAATATTGAAACCCTAGAGGTTTTGGATCGAGTGCCTACTTATTATTCTGTGGGTCACTTGAGTGTACCTGGAGGACCTACTGGAAAACCGCATGGAAAGTACATGGTGGCTTACAACAAAATCACCAAAGACCGCTACTTGCCCACGGGTCCGGAATTGGCTCACTCCGCACAGCTTTACGATATTTCAGGAGATAAGATGCAATTGCTTTTGGACTTCCCTACCATCGGGGAGCCTCACTATGCAGAGGCTTTTCCGGCCAGCTTGATCAAAGATCGTCAGGTCAAATTTTACCCCATTGAAAATAACCAAAGTCCGCATGCCCTTAAAGGCATCAATGATGCCCGTGTGGAGCGAAATGGAAATGAAGTCCATGTGTACATGACCTCTATCCGATCCAATTTCAGACCGGATAATATCGAAGGAGTTCACGTAGGAGATGAGGTTTATTTCCACGTCACCAATTTGGAGCAAGACTGGGATGTACCCCATGGATTTGCCATCAAAGGTGCCAATACCGCTGAATTGCTGATTATGCCAGGAGAAACTTCCACGCTGAAGTGGGTTCCCGATCGAGTAGGGGTATTCCCATTCTACTGTACAGACTTCTGTTCTGCCCTTCACCAAGAAATGCAGGGTTACCTCCGGGTATCTCCCAAGGGCGCCAATGTGCCGCTGAGTTATTCGACAGGAGACGCTGAATAAGTTCACTTAACAGGAAAATCGCCAATCATAAAAGGCTGGCGGTTTTCCTCCCTTCACTATGAAAATGCTATCCAACTCCAACCGGCTGCTGATTTTGATTGCGGCTTTGACGATCATTCCAGCCTATTTTACCCCCCTTTGGCAGATTAGTCTTTGGGCTCCTCAATACCCTGAGGGACTCAATATGAAAATCTGGATCGACCACCTCAGTGGCAATGTGGACACCATCAATGGAGTCAATCACTACATTGGAATGAAGCATATCGGGGAGGAAATGTTTCCCGAATTCCTCTACCTCAAATACATCATCGGAGTGCTCTTCGGGCTGGGAGTTTTGGCCGCTTGGATCGGAAAGCGATGGTCCCTCAACGGGTTTTTAGCTTTGATGAGCTTGTTTGGCCTGGCCGTGTTGGTAGACATGTACCTCTGGGGCTATGATTATGGACATAATCTCGACCCGAAAGCGGCGATCAAAGTGCCGGATATGACTTATCAGCCTCCCTTGGTCGGCTACAAAGAACTGCTCAATTTTCTAGCATATTCTGGCCCGGATACCGGCAGTTGGATTTTGATGGGAGGAGTGGCTCTGCTTTTGGTTGCCATCATCCGAGATAGGAAGAACACTAAAATCACCTAATCTCCTCTTGCTTACTACTTACCCTTTAATCCTAGAAATCATGAAACAACTCCTTTCAATCCTCAGTCTTGCGGTCTTACTCGCCTCCTGCGCTGCAGATCCCAGGCCCATCAATTACGGTCAAGATGCTTGCCATCATTGCAAGATGAAGTTGATGGATCCTAAATTCGGAGCTGAACTGGTAACCGAAAAAGGCAAAATTTACATTTTCGATGACCTGAATTGCCTTATGGAATACCTGCATTCAGAAGAGGGGCAAGGCTCTAGTTTTAAACATATTTTGGTCACCGATTACCTTAACCCCGGGACCTTATTGGATGCCAATTATGCCTTTTACCTCAAATCCGATGAATTCAAAACGCCTATGGCAAGCCAAGTCGTTGCTTTTCCTGACTTCGAATTACTGGAGAATCATAAAATGAAAAAGGGAGGAGTTTACCTCGCTTGGGGAGAATTGGTCACCCAATTCAAATAGTTGAACTAGATTCAAGAAATCATGAACAAGCTAATAAGCCTCTCGTTATTCCTTCTTTTTTGCTGCATTTCGGTGGATTTGAATGCAGGTCAAATTCGGGTTAAAGCCGGCCAATCGATCCAGCGGGGCGTGGATCGGGCCCTCCCGGGGGACACGGTGATTTTGGAAAGTGGGCATTATCCCGAATCCGGTATCGTCATCCGAAAGTCTATTTCGCTTATCGGGGAAAATTATCCAGTCCTTGATGGACAAGGAAAAGGAAATGTGATTTTAGTAGCCGGCAAAGATATTCTCATCGAAGGACTCAAAATCATCAATACCGGAAAATCCAATATGGAGGATTCTGCTGGAATCAAGTTCTTTGACTCTCAGGATTGTATCATCAGAAATAATATTCTTGAGGAGACATTTTTTGGACTTCACTTCTCCAACTCCAAGCGTCTTACCATTCTTGGCAATACGATCAATGCAACTTCCGAGCGGGAATTTGAAGTGGGCAATGGCATTCACCTCTGGAAATGTTCCTATTCGGTCATTGCAAACAACCAAGTTTCTGGACACCGGGATGGCATTTATTTGGAGTTCGTTACCGATTCTCAAGCCAAGGAAAACCGAATTGAACGAAATATGCGCTATGGCTTACATTTTATGTTTGCCCATGATAATAGCTACATCCGGAATACCTTTCGTCAAAATGGGGCTGGGGTGGCAGTCATGTACACCAAAAATGTCCTGATGCAAGAAAATCGATTTGAGGAAAATTGGGGGGCGAGTTCCTACGGGATTTTGCTTAAGGATATCGCTGACAGCAAGGTGATTGGAAATATTTTCCTTAAAAATACCATCGGGATCTACATGGAAGGCAGTAGTCGGATAGACTTTGAAGAAAATACTTTCCAAGAAAACGGCTGGGCATTGAAGCTCATGGCATCCTGCGATCAAAACCTTTTTCAAGCCAATAATTTCACTAATAATACATTCGACATCAGTACCAATGGGTCTGTGGTGCTCAATACCCTGACCGAAAACTATTGGGATAAATACGAGGGCTATGACCTGGATCGGGACAGTCTTGGGGATGTACCCTTTCGCCCAATCAATTTATACTCGGTCATTGTAGAAAAAATTCCAGCTTCGGTCATTTTGTGGCGGAGTTTTATGGTCAATCTACTCGATAAAATGGAGAAAATTTTACCCACCCTGACTCCGGAGGATATGATGGATGAATCACCTAAAATGAAGCCTTATGATTTCAGTTAAACAGGTATCGAAGAAGTTTGGCAAGCTGGAAGTACTCAAAGACTTTTCCCTGGATTTTGAGTTGGGAAACAGCTACGCCATCATGGGACCAAACGGAAGTGGGAAAACCACGCTGATTAAGACTCTCCTTGGCATGGTCATTCCGGATCAGGGGGAGATTCTGGTCAAGGGAATTCCGGTCCAAGGGAATCATCAGTATCGAAGTTTGATCGGGTACATGCCCCAGATTGGACGCTATCCGGCCAATATGAAAATCGGGCAACTCTTTGCCATGATGAAGGATATGCGCCCAGAAATTAAAGGCTACGATAGTGAACTGATGGAACAATTCGAATTAGAGAGGATGAAGGATAAGGCGCTGGGAACCCTCTCGGGAGGAACACGACAGAAGGTTTCGGCAGCCTTGGCTTTTCTGTTCCTTCCGGATGTGTTGATTTTAGACGAACCTACCGCCGGATTGGATCCCATCGCAGTAGAGGTGCTCAAAAAGAAAATCAAAAAAGAGCGGAAGGCAGGGAAGTTAATTCTGATCACTTCTCACATTTTGAGTGATTTGGAAGAATTGACAAATCGGGCGATTTACTTATTTGAGGGTGAGGTCTTCTTTGCAGATACAATCGAAAGCCTCAAAGAAATCACCGATGAGGATCGATTTTCTCCAGCCATTGCCAAACTGATGCAATGGACATTAAAAAAAAACACAGCTAAAAAATCCTTGAGTCATGTTTAAGCTATTGAAATACGCACTCTACGATATGGTGAAATCTCGCTTTGCGCTGATTTACACACTATTTATGGTTTTGGTCGCCATCTCTATTTATCAGGTATCCGATGATTTGGGAAAAGTTTCCCTCAGTCTGATGAATATTATGATTATGATTGTCCCGCTCATTTCAGCGGTATTTGCAACGACTCACTTCTTCAATAACCTGGAATTTATCGAGTTGATGCTGGCTCAACCGGTCAAGCGGATTCATGTGTTTTTGAGTCAACTTTTGGCGGTGATACTGATGCTGAGTTTGGCTTTGATTGTGGGGTTTGGCTTGCCCATGTTCGTATGGGGAGCAGACTCCAGTTTACTTACCTTGCTCCTTGTCGGGGTGGTGCTGAGTGCTGTTTTTGCAGGATTTGCCTTTTTGGCCAGTGTGTATACCCGAGACAAGGCAAAGGCGATTGGAATCAGTCTTTCGCTTTGGATTTATTTCTCACTGGTCTACGATGGCTTGGTCCTTTACCTCATTTACAGTTTTGCTGATTATCCTTTGGAGAAGACCACGTTGGTTTTGATGATGCTCAATCCGGTGGACTTGGGAAGAGTATTGATGCTGATGCAATTGGATATTTCAGCTTTGATGGGCTATACAGGGGCCTTTTTCCAACAGTTTTTCTCTGAAATTTTTGGTGTTGCGCTTGCAGGAGGAACGCTCATGCTTTGGGTTTTGCTCCCGTCGATGCTGGCCTTGCTGAAATTCAAAAAACGTGATTTTTAGGTTAGATAGGTTGAAACACCCCAAGTCTTAGGAATTGGGGTGTTTATCCTTTTCTTTTGCCTGTTGGATTTTTAGCTATCCTTTCCTGGCCGATTTTTTCAATCGATACTCAAATACATACCAGATCAGCCCGGCAAAAAGTCCTAAAGTCAGGCTAACTAAGGAAAGGGAAGACCAAGAAAGGGAATAGCGCCAAAGCATAAAATAATACATAAATCCGAGTATCAGCAGTGAGATTGCCCAATTGAGGTACTTCCAATACCCTACTACGGGTTGGCCATCTTGGATCACTTTTTTCAGTTGACGCTTGAGTGCTATCCAGATACCGGTTACGATCAGGCCTGAGATGGATAAGCCCGCAAGGAACCAAATGAGCTTAGTGGTCAAGCCTCCCCAGTTTCCAAAATGAAGTGGATCAGCGATATCATTGAGATACATTACCGTAGGTATTTCTTCTGCTTTTTGGACTCCAGCCACATTTTGGGTAACCGGATCTATCCATACCCGATTGGAGCGCTTCCGTACCAAAGGAACATGGCTTTTTCCTCGAAGGTAGATCGGACTACTCGTGCTGTTGCCCGGGACAATTCCCCCTATTTTAAGGGTTGGAATTTCCTGTTTAGCCAAAGCTACTGCCGCATCGTAATCGTATTGATACGTCAGGGAAATGGTATCGGAAAACGGATGATCTTTTTCAGAGAGTTTGGGTGAGGGGGGATTGGAGCGGCTGGATACCTCGGCAAGATTCGTACGCTCGGTGAAATACCAAATCCCCGTTACTGAAAAAAGTATGGCAAAGGGAATGGACCAAAGCCCGACCACCCGATGTAAGCTTCTAAAGAAAACCAATGGGCCTTTTCCGGTTTTGAGATCGCTGAATTTTTTCCACCACTTTTTATAAAAAACCAAGGCTGTAAGCAGGGCGATCAACAGAAAAAAGGCAAATACCAGGACAATGAAATAGCCAAACTGGTAAAAAGGCATAAAGAGGTAATAGTGAAAATCCCTGAAAAATCGTTGGAAAGTGACCGTAGTACTTCCTGTTACTTTAGCTTGGACCGGATCCACAAATACATAATGCCTTTGTTCTCCTACTTGAACATAGGCTATATCATTCAGGTAAGGTTCTTCGGGCATGATCCAATAGGTGAGATCTCCATGGGGAAAAGCCTGCTGTACGGCATGGACCAGGTCATTGTAAGGAGCCCTTTTTCCTTCCCCACTTGTAGCTCTTAAGCCGGGATAGTATAACCAATCCATTTCGTTGCTCAGGGTAGCTAGGGTACCAGAAAAGCATACTATAAAAAATAGTATGCTTAACTTGATACCAATCCAGCTATGGACCTGAAATAAAACTCGTTTATTCAGCTTCACTGATTTTAGTTGGGTTTAGAAGGTATAGGAAACAGTAGTCATAATGCTTCGAGGACTTCCAGGAAATGCCCGGATGACATCGTAGCCACCCACCCAATAGATGTCATTGAAGAGGTTATTGACATTGACTTGAAACTGTACTTTGTCCAACTTGTAATACAAGGCCGCGTCTACAATCCCGTAGGAAGGGAAGATATCCGGTTGATCTCCTGAAACGATGGATCCAAATCGATCTGACACATAATTGTAACCCAAACCTACTCCTAATCCATTTAAGGAACCATTTTCGAAAATGTATTTTGACCAGAAGTTTGCCGTATTCTTGGGAGCATTTGGTTTTTGCCTTCCAATTACGGCTTCGTTTTCTGCCTCGGTGATTTTGGCATCGTTAAAAGCGTAGCCAGCGACCAAAGACCAGTTGGGCAGAATGTTTCCCGTTACATTGAGCTCGAGGCCACGAGACTGTTCCTCGCCTAATTGAACCAGTCGCTCCGGGTTTGCAGGATCATTGGCATTGTACAAACCACCTCGCTCGACGATCTGGTAGAACGAAAGGGTTCCACTTACTCTTTTATTGAACCATTCCGATTTAGCTCCCACTTCCATCATTTCACTGGTCAGCGGATCGAAGGGTCCTCCTGCGTCGGGGTTGATCACTGCGGCTGCACTCTGCGGTTGATATCCCTGCACAAAGGTACCGTAAAGGTTGATAGAGGGATTAAGGGTATACACCAAACCTACTCGGGGCAAAAGGGCTTTCTGATCCACCACCACTTCCCCGGGGCTATTGTAATTGAGGTTATCGGTAAAATACTCCTGTCTTAATCCAAGCAAAACTTTCAAATCACCGATTTCAGACTGGTTTTGGATGTAAATTCCATGAGACTGCTGGAGGAATTGGTTAAAGGTACGGGTAGTGTAACTGTACTTACTCATATCCCGGATGCCATTAGCCGTTGGGGAGGTCAGGTCAAAATGAGCCACGTTGGTTACTGGGTTTCCCTGTTCGTCTAAAATGTAATTGCTGGCATTTGCAGGATTGAAGAAATTGATCGTTCCTCCATTTTGAAGCAAATAGCTTCTGGCTTCTAGTTGTGATCCACCGGGAAGCTGTTCTTGTCTGAAGTAATCATGTCCAACCAAAAGGGTGTTTTTGACACTGCCTAGCTCAAAATCCGCATTGAGGTAATTATTGATGGCGTTGTTGTTCCAGGATCTTTTTCGGATAAATACACGCATGGCTACTTTGGTGTCATCGATACTTCCATCCCCCAAAGCTGCAAACTGATTGGACGTACGGTGCTCTAAGAGGTCTTCAGTATAGCTGGAAAGCTGATAGGTACTATTGAAACTGATTCGATCTGAGAAATTGTGACGCAAGGAAACCGTAGCGTTGAGCGTATTTTCATTAAGGTAATCATTGGACGCACTCAAGGAAGTCGTGATGGGAGTGGTAAACAAATCTCGATTCCCAAAAGCTGCCTGTCCACGATCCAGTCTTCCTTTAGAATCTTGATAGACGATATCAAAGTTTAGACTGGTATTTTCTGTAGGTAAAAAGGCAAAAGAGGGTGCGAGAACCAGATTTCTACTGAATTGCAAATCCCGGAAACCGTCGGTGTTCTCAAATCCAATATTCAAACGGTAAAGTAATTTTTCGTCCTCGGTCATCGCTCCGGTGAAGTCAGCCAAGGTGCGGATGGTATTAAAGCTCCCTACAGAAGTGGAGATGGATTTTCGGGATTCAGCCAAAGGTTTTTTGGTGACCCGGTTTATTGCACCTCCCGGAGAGGCATTTCCAAACAGGGCTGAAGCAGGTCCTTTGATGACTTCCACCCGCTCGATATGAGGGATCAATTGCTGTTTCCAAAAACTGGTAAACGTTCGCATTCCATTGAGTAGGGTACCTGAGTTTTGCTGTCCCTGTACTCGAAATCCTCGAATGGTAATATCATTGTAAAAACTGTATTGATTGACTCCAGCTACATTTTTGACCACATCGTTGACAGTAAAAGCTACCTGATCCAGCATCAATTCTTTGGTGACAAAGTTTATCGATGTGGGGACATCCTTGATCAAGGATGCAGTTTTTGTAGCCGAAAAGGTTTTTTTATTGTCGTAGCCAATTTCACGTCTTCCGGTGATTTCTACAGTTTGCAAAGCCTGAAGTGACTCAGTTAAGGTAAAGTTAAGTTCCAAGGTCTGTCCGGCCGAAAGGGAATAGGTCTGACTTTCTTTACTAAAACCGATGGAAGAAATCGTTATGGTTCCTTCCCCACTCGGGACATTGTCGATTAAAAACATCCCTTCTATGTCGGTGATGGCACCTTTTCCAGTTCCGATCAAGCTGACATTCACAAATTCCAAAGGTGAGCCTGCTTGGTCGGTGACCCTACCTTTGATGGTGCCTGTTTGGGCAAATACACTCTGGGTGATGAGGATTGACCAAAAGAACAGTATAATGTATCTCATTGCTTTTATTTAGATTGATTTTAAACAGAGACAAATATAGAGGGGCAACTTTAATCTATCCAAATTTTATCTAGACTATTTCTAATTAACGATCCCCATGTGGGGATGGAGCTTTGGATGAACCGTTTTCTTTAAATAAAAATGGGAAATGGGAAGAAACCCGAACCGTTGCCGATACTTTCGATGGGGTTGGTAGAAATGAACGGGTGGTACGGCAAGTGCTTTTTCAACCTGCCGGTAGGCTGCAATTCCTTTTTCAGCTTTTTTAAATTCACGGATAGTCCTGTGCAAGATCATTGCTGAAATCCTGTATTTGATAACAAAGCATTTATTTCCGGATAACCGTTGACTGCATTTTCCTCCGTATTTTTGATTCAATGACCCCATGCATAAAATCGAGCTTGACCTCAAAGGTCCAAGCGGAGAGCCAAAATTCCCTGAGCGAGATTCCTGCGGGCTATCAAGAACAAAAACTAACTTTATGAAACAGCTTTTACTTTCAGTGCTGCTGCTCTTTCTTTTTTTACATGCAGGCGCGCAATCTTTGGGAAATTTACAGGGAACGGTTCGGAATGAGAAAAAAGAAGTACTGCCCGGTGCTCTGGTCATGATGAAGGGCTTAAATAAATCTGCGGTTACCAATACGAACGGACAGTTCTTTTTTGAAGAAATTCCAACAGGAAACTATTCTTTAGAAGTTAGTTTCATTGGGTTCACAACCCTTCAAATTGAAGTTTCTGTATCTTCAGAATCGAGTTCTCCTTTAGAGCTTACCCTGATTTCCAATGCAATTCAGCTGGAAGGGCTGGTAGTGACGTCCCAGCGAAGAAGTCAACTGATCAAAAATGTGCCCATTGCCGTGACTTCTTATGGCAATGAGTTTCTGACCCGAACCAATACCTTTGAATTTGATGCACTTTCAGAATTTGTACCGGGTTTGCAAGTACAACTTCAAAGTGTAAACAACCCCGGTTTTGTAATCCGTGGGATCACCTCAGATGATGGGGATTCTCGCGTAGAACCTCGGGTTTCGGTCTTTCAGGACGGGGTGTCGATTAGTAAATCCAGGGGTTCGGTTGTGGAGCTATTTGATATGGAGCGGGTCGAAGTACTGAAGGGGCCACAAGGGACGCTCTTTGGTAGAGGGGCTCAGATTGGGGCCATCCATTTGATCCAAAATAAGGCAAAAAACAGGTTTTCCTCCCAAGTTCGATTGGGTGCGGGGGATTTCGGTCAGCGATTGGCAACCGGACATGTAAATGTTCCCCTTTCGGATCAATTTTTTCTTCGAGTGGCAGGGATTTATAATGGAAGAGAGGGATATGTTGAGAATATTTCCGGAGGTAGGTTAAACGGAAAGGAAACTCGAGCAGGACGTGTAGCCCTAAAATATCTTCCGGGAAAAAACACGGCCATTGATTTGATTTTCAATTATCAAAAGGACAGCCCTCCAGGCACGGCTTTCAAAAGCGGGACGTATGCACCTTTAGGGGGAGACTTGCGTCCGAATACATTTGCAGATTTGGAACGGGGGCGACAATTGGGGGTGGAACGCTCGGTATGGGGAGCCACTTTTCTGTTGAATCAAACCCTGGGTCCAACTTGGGATTTGAGTTCGATTACCGCCTATCGGGCGTTTGATTCTTTTGAAACCTTTGATTCAGATGGGACAGCGGCTCCTGCTTTATTTTTGGGGGAGGAGGCCATCGGAAAGCAATTTAGCCAAGAGCTTCGTTTCAACTTTGCCGATGAGTCCCGGTTCAGAGGGTTTACGGGCTTGAGTTTTTTTTACGAAAATGGATTTCAGCGATTGCCCTACCAGGGCGACGAGCGAAGTTTGTATGCCTTATTCACTCCTTTTATCAGGGAGGGAATAAGTGGGGCTCCACTTCCTGATCCGGTAAAGGAACAGCTTTTAGCCGCCATTCCATTTGAGCCCTTGGTGATCAATGGACAAGCCAACCTGGTAAATAACATTCCCAATGTGCCGGCTATTTTTGGGCCCTTAGCGGGGGCTCCGCTCAAATCCAATCATCGCGAAGTCAGCACAAATTTTGGGCAAAATTATGCCTATGAGGTCTTTGCTGACGGTACCTATGATTTGAATTCCAAGCTAAGTGTGACCGCAGGTCTTCGTGGAACCTATGAACAGATTACAGGAGCCTTGGATACCCCGGAAGCCGAGGAGCGAGGGACATTGGGCTTTATATTGACGGGAGGGTCTGCAAACAATATTTTCACTCCGACTAACGGAAGACTGGAAACCAGGGAAGAATTTTTATCCGCAGTGGGAAGATTGGCGCTGGATTATAAAATGAATTCAAGCACTACTTTTTTTGGCAATATGGCACGAGGTCGACGACCTAATGTGGTACAAGTCTTAGCCACAGAGACCAATGTGCTCAATGCAGAAACTGTTTGGAGTTATGAAGTAGGGGTGAAAACCCTTTCTTCGGATGACCGCCTAAGTTTTGATCTGAATGCCTACTACTACGACTATTCCAATTTTCAAACCAGTATTGCCGTGGCTGATCAGGACGGTTTACGGATTGATACCCGGGATGAAGGCGCATCCACTGCTCTTGGCTTTGAGACCGCTTTCCGATATGCGGCATTACAAAATCTTAGTTTCTTTGCCAATTATGGCTTTATCGATGCCAGCTTCGATGAAGTTGATGCGGAAGGGAACGCACAGAATTTGGCCGGAAACACCTTTCGTTTGACCCCAAAACACAGTTTTTCTGCGGGCTTGGACTTCGGTCTTCGGTTTATGGAAAAAAGTCTGATCTATTTTAGGCCAACTTACAGCTATAAGTCACGGGTGTTTTTCGAGGAGACCAACCTTGCAGGGATTGAGCAGGGAGCCTATGGACTGCTTAATCTTCGGTTAGGACTCAATTTCAATCAAAAATACGACTTGATGCTTTTTGCCAATAATGCTTGGGATGAATCTTATAGCATTGATGCGGGCAATACAGGCGGGGCTTTTGGAATTCCCACATTTATTGCTGGTCCGCCTCGGATGATAGGAGCGCAATTTACGGTGAACTTTAAGTAGAAGCAGGCTGCCTGGAGGTTCTTTTTGGAGTCGGATTTTGAGGAGTAGAAGCCTTCCTGCTTAGTCTAAAATCAATTTTCAAGTTGATTTTTAATGATTCTTCCGTCTTTGAGAATGAATTTGATCGTTTCCTTTGGCTTTAGGATTTGTTCTAAATTCTGGATCATGCTTTCCTCAAAAATCAGGATATCGGCTAAGGCCCCTTCCTCAATGACTCCCAGCTTACCGGCGTAAGGGCTTCTTTTTCCTGAAAGGGCCAATAAGCTGCCATTGTTTCCGGTTGCCATTTTCAGAATTTCCAAATTGGAAAACCAACGTTTCATTTTAAGGAGCTGCGCTCCGGGCTGAGCAGCCTTTTGAGCATCAAAAAGCACATCGGTACCGTAGGCGATTTTCATCTGGTACTTTTTTGCCAGTTCAAAAGCAGTGTCTGTTCCTTGATACATTTCGAGTTGTTTGGCACGACTCTCTGGGCTTAGTACTCCTTTGTCTCCTTCATCAATAAAGGGTTGCAAACTCCAAAATACCTCATGCTCTACCATCATTTTGACCGTTTCTTCATCGATAAGTTGGCCATGGTCAATGCATTTGACCCCGGCGCGGATCGCCTGTTGAATGGCTCGTGGGGTGTAGGCATGTACGGTCACATAGGTTCCCCAATTTTCAGCGGCTTCCACTGCCGCCCGGATTTCGGCTTCGGTATATTGGGTGACATCGAGTGGATCGTAGAGGGAAGAAACTCCTCCGCCTGCCATGAGTTTTACCTGAGATGCTCCCAGCATCAGTTGCTCCCTTGTTCGTAAGCGAACCGCATCCGGGGAGTCCGCAATAGCGGCTGCATTGATGCGCTCGGCATAGCTCAAGCCACGGTTGGGATCGGTTGGAATATCATTGGGAAAACGAAAATCGCCATGTCCACCTGTTTGGGAAATAAAAGCTCCCGATGGCCAAATTCGTGGACCGGGAATGATTCCTCGGTCTATGCCCATTTTCAATCCGAAGATAGGCCCTCCTAAATCACGAATACTGGTAAAACCGCTTTGGAGTAGGTTTTCCGCATTTTTACCGGCTACCAAATTGACAAAGCCAATGTCAGCAGTCAATAAAGCCACTTGGGAAAGGGTAGCAAACATGGCATGATAATGCGCATCGATTAAGCCGGGCATCAGGAATTTACCTTTTCCATCGATGCGGGTCACCGCGGTGTTTGCAGGGACAGGGATGGGAGAGGAAGAAATCCGATCGATTTTATTTCCTCGGATTAGGAGATTTCCTATTTGGGTTTGGTTTGATTTCCCGTCAAAAATTTCGACGTTGTTGATTAAAATCAGGGATTCAGTTTGAGCTTTCAATTCGAAAGTGAAGCAAATCAGGAGGAAGAAAAAAAAGTAGGTAGGTAAAAGCTTTTTCATAAAGAAATCAGGTTAAAGATCGATGTTTCAAAATAGGGAAAAATCAGATATACTGGGGGTTTTGGTTCCTATTTTTTTACCAAGCACCTAAAAATCTTTGGTAGTAAAAGGGGGGATCTTAGCAGTTTTTTACCCGCTGACCAAGGAAAAAGCGATCTAGGGTTGATTTAGAAAAAAACCTGCTGAATGGTCCATTCAGCAGGTATTAGCCTCAAATCATCGATCTTAATTTCCTTTCGGTCTAAAATATCGAATCGGTGGAGCAGGTTCAGGCTTTAGTTCAATTCCCTCGGTTTCGAGTAATTTCAAGGCCTCCTGAACGGCTCTTTCCAACTGGGGATCTCCTCTGGCAGCTACCTGCTTTGGAGTTTGCTCTACGGCAATATCCGGGGAAATTCCTACGCCCTCAACGGCCCATTCTCCATTTACATCATAGAATCCTCCTCGTGGTGCTACCATTCGCCCCCCATCAATAAACGGAGGTGTATCCCAAGTCCCCACTAATCCTCCCCAGGTTTTGGTTCCAATCAGTGGTCCGATTTCCATCTTATTAAACAGATAGGGAAGCAAATCACCCCCTGAACCCGCGCGCTCATTAATGAGCATGACTTTGGGACCCCAAATGCCTGACATGGGAGTGGTAAAGGGACGGTGGTCGTTAGCTCGAGAATTGAAATAGCCGTGTAGTTCTCTAGCCATAATATCCACCATGTAGTCGGCTGCCGAACCGCCACCATTATTTCGCTCATCGATGACAGCCCCTTTTTTGTCTTGCTGGGCAAAATAATAGCGGTTAAAGTAGGTGTAGCCAGGTTGTCCGGTATTTGGAACATACACATAGGCTAACTTACCCTCAGAAAGCTCCTCTACTTTGCGTCTGTTTCCTTCTACCCAATCCATCATGCGGAGCTGTCCTTCATTGGCTACTGGGACCGTGGAAATCATTCGTGCACCGTCCATTCCAGGTTTGCTATTCAGGTGCACGGTGGTGTATTGGTTGGCTGTTCCCTCAAAGTAGGTGTAGAGGTTGGAATTGGGTGAAATCTCTTGCCCATTTACCGCTACCAGATAGTCACCCACCTGGGCTTCATTGCCGGGATGGGCCAAAGGAGCGGTGAGATTGGGATTCCAACTTTCTCCATTGTAGATTTTGCTGATGCGGAAGTGGCCATTTTCCAGTTCAAAATCCGCTCCCAACAATCCGATGGGGATCCGATCAATTTCAGGGAAATCTCCACCTCTGGTGTAGGAATGACCCACGGCCACTTCTCCACCCAAAATATCGATGATGTAATTCATATCTGTGCGGTGCCTGACATGATCCACCCAGGGTTTGTACCATTCGTAGATTTCATCCCAAGGCGCTCCGTGAACATTGTCCACGTACAAAAAATCCCGCTGATAGCGCCAGCCTTCCCGATAGATTTGCTGCCATTCTTCCTGTGGATGAACCTTTACTTTCATGGAAGAAATCGCTTTCAATGCGCCATCACCGATTTTCTTACCCGATCCGCTCGTTTCAATAATTCCCCAGGTACCCCCAGACTGATAGAGCATGGATTTTCGGTCTTTGGAAACCACTACTTGATTGACTCGGGGAAGAAAATCCTCCGATTTACGTTTATTTAAGTCGTACTTTTTCAGGGTAGTGCCTTCGTTGGGAATACTTTCCATGTAAAAGACAGTATTGGAAGGTCCTGCTGCCAAACCGATGTAATTTCTTTCCGGAATATCCACCGCTACAATTCGGCGATCCAGATTTTCTTCATCGATTTTTACTGTGATAGTTTCTTCATTTTCTTTCTTTTCTTCAGCTTTTGCTATTTCCTCATCACTTTGAGGCAGAAGTGGAGATTTTTCATTGGCATCCAGGATGGCAAAATAAAGATTTCGTGTTACCGGTCTATCGTAACTGCTCATATCCAACCAACCCGTATTCAGCCCAAAATTGGTAGAAGCTAGGAAGTACAAATACTTACCGCTTTGGTCCCAAACTGGGGAGATCGCATCGGCTAATTGATCACTAATCTGGATCTTTTGGTTGGTTTCTACATTGAAGACAAAAATGGACTTGAATTGATTATCCATCAGACGGGCATAGGCAATCCATTTGCCGTCCGGAGACCAAACTGGATTCATGGACCGATTGGGATGGGCAAAACGGTCTGTATCGACGATTCGAGCATTTTCGCTTTCCAGATTGACTACCCAGATGTTGTAATCGGTATCGGTAAAAGCCAAATGCTTTCCATCAGGAGCCCATTCGGGTTTGAAGAAAAAACTTGGATCTGGAATCGAAATAGTCTTTTCAATTCTGCTACCGGTTTGGTCAGTAATGACTAATTCATATTCCCCAGAAGCATCTGAAAAATAGGCAATTTGCTGCCCGTCAGGGGACCAAGCCGGAGAGCGCTCTGCAGAACTGGACGTATTGGTGATATTTCTTCCCGCCCCGTTTTCTTTGGGAACTGTGATGATTTCTCCGCGAAATTCAAATGTTGCTCGTTGCCCTGTCGGGGAAAGGTAAGGGTTTTGAAGCTGGTTGGCCGATACATCTACCCATCGTTCACGAGCCCAATGAAAATCTCCATTGACCTCTATTTCGACTTGCTTCAGGGCCCCATCGGTTGGATAATAGAGATGCAAATAACCACCTTGCTCCAAAATCAGGGCATCCGGTCCCGCATCAATATTTTTGATGTCAAAATCTTTGAGAAATGTCTCCTGCTTTTCTGTTCCCGTCTCAGGGTCATAGGACCAGAGGTTAGCCAGGTAATCCCGCTCGGAGATGTAAAAAACTTTGTTTTTGAACCAAACCGGATCGGTGTGGCGCTCATTGTCGGTTTGTGGGGTCATTTTTAGGGAAAGATCCTTCGTATCGACAATCCAGATGGGTTTGGCTTGACCCCCCCGGTGGTTTCGCCATTCCGGATCCCAAAATGAAATCTGTTGATAGGCGATATGATTTCCGTCTGGAGAAATTTCACCGGTTACTGCACGGGGGATAGCCAGGGCCTCCGGCATTCCACCTGTTGAGGAAATTTGAAAAAACTTACTTTCTTCGGTGGCATGGCCTTCTCGTGCCGAACTAAAAATCACTGATTGACCATCTGGACTCCATCCGGTCACAAGATCTGCCCCAGGGTGCCAGGTCAAGCGCTGGGGTTCGCCTCCGCTGGCAGGAATCAGGTACACATCGGTATTACCATCATATTCTCCGGTAAATGCGATCTGGGATCCATCAGGAGAAAAATGAGGAAAACTTTCTTCTCCCTCATTGCTGGTTAGGCGAATGGCTTGTCCGCCCTCCCGTGAGACTTTCCAGAGATCATTGGCATAGACAAAAACGATCTCGGATTGACTCAGTGTGGGTTGTCGAAGCAATTGGGTGCCTTGACCCAATGCCAGGATGCTGAGCGAACCGCAGATCAAAAGGGTAATGAGTTTTTTCATAATAAGATTGGATTTGGGATTGAATAAAAATAGGTCAAAAATTAGAAGAAATCTAACCGCCGATGGATTACCCCGTGCAATCCAATTCAAGAAAAAAGGTCGAGGTATACGAGTAGCTACGAATGAGGCATCGGGCAATTTTCATTTTAGCTGTGGGGGTTGAGCCTAAAATACCACTCGCTTTAACCATAAGTCATTCGGTTTTTAGTGACCAGCTGTCAATTTTCCTTTTTTCCCTTCATTTCGATTCTTTAGTTTAATGGATCAGAAAAAAATCAACCCATGAAGCCCATCAAAATTGCCACTGCCCAATTCGAAAATCGAAGCGGAGATAAAGAATACAACCTATCCGTGATTGATAAGCTTTCCGCCCAGGCGGCAAAAAAAGGAGCGCAGGTGATTGCCTTTCATGAATGTTGCATCAGTGGATATTCTTACGCCAGAAAGTTGAGTAAAGCCCAGCTCTTAGGGGAGGCGGAACTGGTCCCTGAGGGAGAGTCAGTCCAACGGCTGGTGGAGATTTCAAAAAGGAATGAGATTGTGATTCTGGCAGGATTGTTTGAAAAAGACGAAAACGGAAAGGTTTATAATACCTATATCTGTGTAAATCAGGAGGGGATGCTTGCCAAATACAGGAAGCTTCATCCGTTCATTCATCCCGATTTAAGTCCAGGAAATCGCTACGTCGTTTTTGATTTGTTGGGTTGGAAATGCGGGATTCTGATCTGTTATGACAATAATATCATCGAGAATGTCCGGGCTACCAAATTATTGGGAGCAGCTGTCATTTTCATGCCCCACGTGACCATGTGTACGCCTTCAACCCGGCCCGGGGCGGGTTTTGTAGACCCTAAGCTTTGGGAAAACCGAGAGGCGGATCCGACTTCGCTTCGAATGGAATTTGATGGACTGAAGGGGAGAGCCTGGCTGATGAAATGGCTGCCTGCCCGTGCTTATGATAATGCAGTATATGCCGTATTCTCCAATCCCATTGGCATGGATGATGATCAATTGAAAAATGGATGCTCCATGATTTTGGATCCTTTTGGGGATAGGTTAGTGGAGTGTAGAAGTTTCGAGGATAGTTTTGAGATTGCTACCCTAGTCCCTGAAAAACTCACCCAAGCAGGGGGTCATCGTTACCTCCAGGCTCGAAGACCAGAACACTATCGGGATATTTTAACTCAGGATCATCAATCCGAACAGCAGGTGGCTTGGTTGGGGAAGGAGAGTTGACCGGTGAGGATTTAATATTTGAAGTGAGAATCAAAAGATAAGAGCTAGAAAATTACAATACCTTTTTGAACGATTTAAAACCCATCGGATTCGCCAGGGGGCTAATTAAAATTGATCCAAAAGTTCAACCTGTAGCTTATTGGGATAGGATAGGATGGAGAACTTGTACTTTCCAACATTCAGTTGAGGTAGAAATGGTTGGGGGACATCATCCCAAATAATCATACCCGGAAAGAATTGGGAGCTACTTACATTTTGATTAAACATTAGGATCTGGAGGGAACGTTCTATCCCAAAAAAATAAAGCCACTTACCAATCAGGCCTTGTACCGTTAAGGTGATTGAGTTAAATCCGGGAAAGCCATTGATTTTGAGTTGGCTTAGGCTCTTCATGGGAAGTCTTTTGCAAAGTTCGGAAAAAAATAAAGGGTAACTAGAAACCAAAAATTTCAGTATTCAATTGCCTGGAGTTGATGGCGTCAACCGTCCGAAATGTTTTCTTCAAACTCGCTTTTGCATGATCTCAATTTGCCGGTATTGAGGATAAAGTTGTTCAAAATCTAGAGTATAGCTTAGAACTTGCTCGAACCCGTTTTTCTCATAAAATCGCTTGGCCTGGGGTTTGCAAGACATGGCCTCCAACCAGATATATTCCAACTGGGCTGTTTTGGCGACTTGTGTGCAGTGCTCGAGTAACAAGCTCGCCACCCCTTTGCCATGGGTGGAAGGGTCCAAGTAAAGCCGGTGGAGTTTCATGGCATTGGAAATGTCGATTACCCGAGGCGAAAAGGGGAAATCATATTTTAATATTCCCACTTTTTCCTTTTTCCATTCCACAAAAAAATAATTTGTTCTGCTTCTGGTAAGCTCCTTTTTCACATTCTCCTCATGGTAAATTAAATCCACATACCAATTGCCACCATCTTCCCAAAATTCCGCATAAGCGGCCTTGTAGATGCGGTTCATCAGTTGATAAAGAAGTGCTGAATCCGATGGGGTGATCGTTGTCAGTTGAAGGTGTTCAGAAAGGGTGATCATGGGCTAAAATTGGAGAAATTGAGGAAATAAAAAAACGGGTATAGCGATTTGGAAGGAAAGAATAAGGGGAAGGCTTCAGCCTGAATTCGGGTGGTGGCCATAAAAGAAAAAACCTCCGATTGCTGTCATTAGGCAGGTCTCGGAGGTTTTGGTTTAGCTAAACCCTTGGGCAAGGTTTTAACGTTTATTTTCTTGCTAAGGCTCGTTTTACGGCCTTAACGATATTTTCGGCATTCAAGCCGTATTTTTCCAACAATTCGGTCGGTGTTCCAGACTCCCCAAAGCTGTCATTAACCGCTACATATTCTAAGGGTGCAGGGTTATTTCTGATCAAGGTCTGGGCAATGCTATCCCCCAAACCCCCGTTGATTTGATGCTCTTCGGCAGCTACCGCACAGCCTGTCTTTTTTACTGACTCCAAGATTGCCTCTTCATCTAAAGGTTTGATCGTATGAATATTGATTACCTCGGCAGAAATCCCTTCCTGTCGAAGCATGGCTTCTGCGACAACGGCTTCCCAAACCAAATGGCCGGTGGCGAAAATGGAGACGTCTTTTCCATCGATCATTTTCCAGGCCTTTCCGATCTCAAATTTCTGATCCGAAGGGGTGAAGATCGGCCAGCTTGGACGACCAAAACGCAAGTAGACCGGACCTTCGTATTCGGCAATCGCCAAAGTCGCCGCTTTGGTTTGATTGTAGTCACAAGGGTTGATCACGGTCATATGGGGCAGCATTTTCATCATACCCATGTCCTCAAGGATCTGATGAGTGGCCCCATCTTCCCCTAAGGTCAAGCCTGCGTGAGAGGCACAGATTTTGACATTTTTGTCGGAATACGCCACCGATTGGCGGATCTGATCATAAACCCGACCGGTGGAGAAATTGGCGAACGTTCCGGTAAAAGGAATTTTTCCGGAGGTGGCCATCCCCGCTGCTAAACCAATCATATTGGCTTCGGCGATTCCGGTCTGGAAAAAACGCTCGGGAAATTCCTTTTGGAAAGCCCCCATTTTTAGCGAACCGATCAAGTCGGCACAGAGTCCGACAACATTGGGGTTTCTACGCCCGGCTTCCAGCAATCCGTCACCAAATCCGGATCGGGTATCTTTTTTTTCTGTATAGTTGAATTTTAAATCTAAGCTCATGATGTTCTGTTGGATGGATTAATAATCACCGAGGGTTTCAGGGAGTTGTCCCAGGGCATTGGCAAGCTGCTCATCGTTGGGAGCAACGCCGTGCCATTTGTGGGTGCCGACCATAAAGTCCACCCCGTAGCCCATTTCGGTGTAAAGAAGGTTGAGAACGGGTTTGCCTTTTCCGGCTAGGGATTTGGCTTTGTTCAAGCCTTCCAAAACCGATTCCATCTCATTTCCTTTTTTGATTTCATTGACTTCCCATCCAAAAGCTTCCCACTTTCCTTTGAGATTTTTTAAATCCATCACCTCATGGGTAGGACCGTCGATCTGCTGTCCATTGTAATCAATCGTGGCAATGAGATTATCCACTCCATAGTGAGCGGCATACATGGCTGCCTCCCAAACTTGTCCTTCTTGCTGCTCACCGTCTCCCATCAGGCAATAAACCAGGCGATCATCCCCATTTAGTTTTTTGACTTGAGCCGCACCAATCGCGACAGAAAGTCCCTGTCCAAGTGACCCGGATGCAATACGGATTCCTGGCAGGTTTTCCTCAGTTGCCGGATGACCCTGAAGTCTGGAGTTGAGTTTGCGGAAGGTTTTCATTTCCTGAATCGGAAAATATCCTGAACGGGAAAGGACAGAATACCAAACCGGAGAAATGTGCCCATTGGATAGGAAAAAGAGGTCCTCGCCTTTTCCTTCCATTTGGAAAGCAGCATTGTGATTCATCTGATCAAAATACAGGGCGACAAAAAACTCGGTGCAACCCAAGGAAGCCCCGGGGTGACCTGAATTGACCGCATGTACCATCCGGAGGATGTCTCTGCGTACCTGAGAACAGATGGATTGGAGTTGTTCGATTGATTTTTTTTCCATTACGGAGGATTTATTTGAGAATTTGTGCTGTGTGTTCTTTGGTTTTAACTTTTTCGATGATCTCGGCAATTTTTCCTTCTTCATCGATTACAAAAGTGGTGCGGGCTGTGCCCATGTACTTTCGGCCGTACATGGATTTTTCTACCCAAGTGCCGTAAAGTTCGTGTACTTTTTTATCCTCATCGGCAATCAGAGAAAAAGGTAATTCCTGCTTTTCGATGAATTTTTGATGCGATTTTTCCGAATCCGAACTGATCCCCAAAACCACATATCCCGCTTTTTGCAAGTCCTGGTAATTGTCCCGAAGGTTACAGGCCTGAGCCGTGCAGCCGGGAGTGTTGTCTTTGGGGTAAAAATAAAGAATGACTTTTTTTCCTTTGAAATCAGAAAGCTTGATGGTTTCTCCTGTTTCAATTTTTGCTTCGAAATCTGGGGCCAGTTGGCCAACTTCTACTGACATAAAATTTTATTTTTGGTGGAACAAATTAACTGATGGTCCCTTTCCATTCGGCAACGTTGCCTGCCTGATCAGTGACCTTGAGTATAACCGGTCCTTTGAAGGCTTGTTTATCCAACTTTTCGGACCAAATCAGGGCGCGTTTGTGTTCATAGCGCATCAACACCCATTTTCCATCTACCCAGGCCTCAAAAGACTGAATGCCTGACAAATTATCCGTAATGGTAAAACGGATCTCAGTGGAATTTACCCGAACAGGCCGGATGGTCGGTTGGGTCTGATCTTCAGCCAGTACAAAAGTACCAAAATTTCTGGTTTTGAAGCGGATATTTCCATCTTCCCATGTCCCGCCCACAAAGGAGCGTCGTTCCCGATTTCCCAGTTGATAGACATGGGTTTTTTGCCGGTTACCGCTGTATCCTGAGACATCCCAAAGGACTTCAATCGGCGCAAAAAGATGCTCATTGGGAGTATTGATTTCCAGTCGTGGGGCAGTCATACTTCCCCTGTCAGCGACCCGAAGGTAGAGATCTTCCAGCAGGCTATTTTCTTCAAAATGA
The DNA here is from genome assembly GCF_024305035.1 of Algoriphagus sp. Lineage (GTDB taxonomy): Bacteria > Bacteroidota > Bacteroidia > Cytophagales > Cyclobacteriaceae > Algoriphagus. The sequence continues at coordinate 101,001 of NZ_JAMWZB010000009.1, read as the reverse complement.
AGTTGGATTCCTCTTTTTGCAAATAATTTTTCCTGCCCCAAAGGAATGAAGGCATGGACGTTGGGAATCACAACTTCTGAGCAGATGTCTACCTCTTCGGGAATTCCAAATCGCATATCCCAGAGGTAAGTCCGGCTTTGGGCATCCTGGTAGGCGGGTAACATCTCAAAAGAATGAGCTCCGAGGTAAAATTTCGCCAATCCTCCTTCGGCAGCTAGTGGGGCTTTAATTTTGAGAATATTTCCCAAGTACTCCACTTTGGCTCGAGCTGGGGCGGCTCCATCAGCGACCTGATGGGCAGCATCTTTTCCTTTCAGGGAAAAACTGATTTCGCGGCTATTATTATAGGCGTCTTTAAGCAGGAGCCTATAGTTTTTTTCTTCCTTCGGAGCTAAATTCAAATAACCCGTACCGACCTGATTTGGACTTAGGTAATCAAATTTTAACTCTGGTTGATGGTAAAGTTTGGTAAAGCGGTTTTGATGGGTATGAAGTAAAAACTGTCGGGTGAAGTTAAAATCCACTTGATCCACTAGCAGGCGGAGAAGGGTACTGTCTTCCTCGATTAATTCGAAATAAGGAAAGCCATTCCGGTTTGGGGCCCCATCCAGCTGATCAAATCCACGGAATTCCAGCCCAACCGGACCGGTGATTTCAATGGGAGTGGGAACTCGATAATTGGCTCCGTTCGGAGTAGGGGTGATTTCCAAGCGCTGAAATTTCCCATTGATCCGAGAATCGATTTCCAAGGGAACAAAGGCGATGCTTTGAGGAGTGGGGGCGAGCCGATCTAAAACTTCCGGGAATCCAAAAAGCAGGGGATCCAACGCTCGATCCAGACTGTCTCGGATTTCAAAGTGTAAATGGGGTCCTCCCGAACTCCCGGAGTTTCCTCCATCGGCAATCCGTTCTCCTTGTTTAACCGGGAGTTCACCGGGTTCAGGGTAGACTTCCAATTCATTTACCTGTCGATCGTACATTTTTTCAATCAGGTACTGTTGAAGTTCCGGATTAAAATTCCTCAAATGACCATACAGGGTGATGTGTCCTGAAGGATGCTTCAGATAGATGACATTGCCATAGCCATAGGTGGAGATTTTAATTCGATGAACCCAACCGTCAGCTGCGGCATAAATGGGTTCCCCTTCTACGCCTCCAAACTTGTAATCCAAGCCTGTGTGGAAATGGTTGGGGCGAAGTTCGGCAAAATTTCCAGACAGGAAATTTCTCCCACCAGGTTTGACAGGGGAACGAAAATAATTTGGAATGATTCCCTGGGAGAAAACCTGAACAGAAAGTAAACAGCAAGCCAAAAAGGGGAGAATAAACTTACTTAACCTCAAAATCCAGTAATTTTTGAGTCCCGATAAATCCTTCCAAGTGATCTCCAATATGGACCGGACCCACGCCCGCCGGAGTGCCGGTATAGATTAAGTCCCCTTTCTTCAAGGTGAAAAATTCAGACACGTATTCAATTAGGGTACTAAAGTCAAAAAGCATAAGACGGGTATTTCCCCTCTGTCTCTCTTCTCCATTGATTCGCAGGTGAAAATCAATGTTATTTAATTCTTTCAATTCAGAAACCGGAAGAAATTCTCCTAAAGGCGCTGAGCCATTAAAGGCTTTGGCGATTTCCCAAGGTAAGCCCTTAGCTTTACATTGATCTTGAAGGTCCCGGGCGGTAAAATCAATTCCCAACCCGATCTGCTCAAAATAGCGATGGGCAAATTCTTTTTGAATGTATTTGCCTTCCTTACTGATCTTGAGCACCAATTCTACTTCGTGGTGGATGTTTTTTGAAAAATCCGGGTAATAAAACGCGGCACCATTTTTCAGGACTGCGGTATCGGGTTTTAAAAAGACTACGGGATTCCCCGGCGTTTCGTTTTTGAGTTCTTCAATATGTGCGGCATAATTGCGGCCGATGCAGATGATTTTCATAGATATTGAGCGTTTTTGGAAGGTGATTCCTAAGGCTTTCCACTCGTGAAATTAACCATATCCGATGCAAAAAAGTGAACTTGAGGACGAAAGCCTGATTTTTTTCTCTCAGTGGCTCCGAGCAGTTTACTTCTAGCTCCTGTCACTAATCGTTTAATTCTGATAAATTTTTAGCACTTCTTGTAAAAGTTTATCGGTCCATTGGCTATAGACTAATCCGGAAGGGTGAAGCTGATCTTCCACAACCATTTCAGGAAGGCCTCCGATTTGACGGTATTGTTCGGTGATTTCAATAAAGGCTACTCCATACTTTCGACAAACTTCCTTTTTTGCTGCGTTGAATGCGTCGATTTGGGATTTGACCTGATCAATATCCGAACCCTTTTCAGCGGCGAAGGGAGTAACTCCCCAATCGGGAATGGAGAGCACAAAAACATGATTGGGTAGATTGCCAGCAAATCCAATGGCACGCAATAGCATCTGTTCAAATTCGGATTCGAATTCCTCCACTGATCTGCCTCGATACTGATTATTCACCCCGATTAGCAAGGTGACCAAATTATAGGGCTCCCCAGTGGGTGCTGCGTCTAAAATTCCTTCTTCCAGCTCTTCCACCGTCCATCCGGTTTTGGCAATGATTTCAGGTTCAGACCAGGTTCGCTCCATGGAGGCATTCAGTTGGCGTACCAATTGATTCGGGTATCGCTCAGCTTCCGAGACTCCTTCTCCAATCGTGTAGCTATCTCCTAGGGCTAAATACGTAAGTGGTCGATCTTGCATGTCTTCGGGTGCGATTGAGGAATTTGACTGGGGAGTACCACAGGCAAAGACCAGTGTTAGGAGAAATGGAATAAAAAGAGTTGCGATCATGAATGGAATAGGTCTTGAATGAGTTGAATACTGCCTTGATCGGCGTTGAGCTGGACCAAAGCCCCATTGGGAATAATAAATTGTTTGGGAATATGGCCGATCATTGCGCCTGAATAGGCGGGAATTCCCAAAGGAAGAACATAATCGTCTAACACCTGATCGACGGTGAGAGATCCGTATCCTCCACCCGGACTGCAATCCGAACATTGACCAAAAACAAATCCAGCAATGACATCTAAGGTACCGTTTAATTTTAAGGTACTCATCATCCGGTCAATTCGGTAGGGATCTTCGCCGATATCTTCGATGTACAAAATGGCCTCCTTGAAATCCGGATAATACGGCGTGCCACTCAGAGCAGTGAGAACGGTCAGATTTCCTCCCAGTAGTCTTCCACTTGCCTGACCTGGAGTCAGGGTTTGAATCCGATTGGCCTTGATCACCAAATCGCCCGTGTCGGTTTGTTCATTTTGATAAAGTACTTGGGATTGATCAAAAAATACCTGTTCAAATTGCTTGACATTGAATTTATTCCAACTGCCTGTTCCATTGGGGCCATGAAAGGAAATTAAACCTGTTTGAGAATAAATTGCGCAGTGTAAGGCAGTAATATCCGAATAGCCCAAGAGTGGCTTTGGATTAGTTCGGATCAAATCGTAATCGAGTAAGGGCAGGATTCTAGCTGCACCCGATCCCCCTCGAATACAAACGATGGCCTTCACATCGGGATCGGCAAACATTGCATTGAGATCTGCGGCTCTTTCTTGATCGGTACCCGCCAAATGTCCCCGGCGATTTTTGAGATGGGCCCCCGGTTTTACTTGAAATCCCAAGGCTTCCAATGCCTCTTTGGCAAAAGTGAATTCCATCCGGTCCGCAGTAGCTGCAGATGGGCTAATCAGGCCTACGGTATCTCCCTTTTGAATAGGATTGGGAAGGATCGTAGCTTGGGGATGACTTATTTTTTGGCGATCAAAAGCTAGAAACGGAAGTGCGGCTCCTGCAATTCCCAAGCTTTTTAAAAAGGTTCGTTTGTTCATGAGATTTGGTTTGGAGGAATGAAATTAATGCTTTTCCCTTTCTGGGGAAAGAAAGATAAAAAGCTTACTTCCCTAATTTAACAAAAAAAGGGCCGATTTGGCCCCTTTAAAAACTAGGAAGTAACCACAGGTCAGTAGGGTTTAGGTGGATAGGATTTTGGCTACCCGGAAATCATCCTCATCCACTTCCTTATCATCGACAATTGCCCGTTTGATTGGGGTATAGACCACCTTGTGATTGATCAGACCCGCCATAACATCATATTTTCCTTGAAGTAGGCCTTCAACTGCCGATACCCCAAGTTTGGAGGCCAACAGTCGATCGTAGGAGCTCGGAGCCCCGCCTCGCTGTAAGTGACCCAATATGGTGACTTTGATATCGTAATAGGGAAGGTGTTTTTTAACCTTTTCGGCAATTTCAGCCGCACCCCCACTTTTCCCCCCTTCGGCTACAATTACAATATTGGAGGCTTTTTTGGCTTTGGTTCGGACCCGGAGTTTTTCCACGAGCTCTTCGATGGCCATTTTTTTCTCCGGGATCAAAATCGCAGCAGCCGCAGAACCTATTCCGGCATTGATGGCAATAAAGCCGGCATCTCTTCCCATCACTTCCACGAAAAAGAGCCGGTCATGAGAGGTGGCCGTATCTCGAATCTTATCAATGGCTTCGATGGCCGTATTGCAGGCGGTATCAAAACCAATGGTTGCATCGGTTCCCGACAGGTCATTGTCAATGGTTCCGGGAAGTCCCACTGCCGGGATTCCAAACTCTTTGTAGAACAAGTGGGCTCCGGTCAACGAACCATCCCCTCCGATAACAATCAGGGCATCAATGCCGTGAGACCGAAGGTTAGTATAGGCTTTTTGTCTTCCTTCAGGGGTACGAAACTCTGCACTTCGGGCAGATTTGAGAAAGGTTCCCCCACGTTCCAACACATGGGCAATGTCTCCAGAATGGAGTTTCTTAATGTCATTTTGAATCAATCCTTCATAGCCGCGGTAGATTCCGTACATCTCCAGATTGTAGTAAAAACCGGCTCTTACCGCCGCACGAATGGCGGCGTTCATTCCGGGGGAATCTCCACCCGAAGTCAAAACTCCGATTTTTTTGATGGTTTTCAGTTCCATTTTTTAGGTTTGAGTGAGGGCTTGAAACATAAGATCTGCCGAGGCAGGATTGGTCGCCAGTGGAATATTGTGTACATCACAGATCCGCATCAGCATTTGCACATCCGGTTCATGGGGGTGCTTGTCCAAAGGATCTCTGAAAAAGACCACCATGTCCAGTTCTTTCTGGGCAGCCATGGCAGCGATTTGAGCATCTCCACCGACAGGTCCAGATAGCAATCGCTCCACTTCAAATCCAGCTTTTTGGATATGTGAACCCGTAGTCCCTGTGGCCACCAAATTAATGTCGACCTGAAGGAGGCGATCTTTGAATCCACTTAAAAAATGCACCATATCGGCTTTTTTTCCGTCATGTGCGATTAGGGCGATTTTCATGAATAGCTATCTAATAGGTTGAGGCCAAAGTTAGGAAAAAATCCTTTTCCCGAAATTTATGTTTGAGTATAAAAACGAAACATTGGAATCATTTTGCTTGAATTTATTCTTTTGCCAGTCCAATTAATTTTTGATCTGTTCTAATTTAAGAAGAAAAGCATATTCCAAGGCAAGTTCCTTCAGGGCAGTGAAACGTCCTGAGGCCCCCCCATGTCCGGCTTCCATATTGGTATGAAGGAGTAGGAGATGTTGATCGGTTTTGTGTTCTCTGAGTTTGGCTACCCATTTGGTGGGTTCCCAATATTGCACCTGGGAGTCATGCAGTCCAGAGGTCACCAGGATATGGGGATAATTTTTTTTCTCCACATTGTCGTAGGGGGAGTAGGAAAGCATGTATTCGTAATATTCCTTATTCTTCGGGTTTCCCCATTCATTGAATTCCCCGGTAGTCAAAGGAATGCTTTCATCCAGCATGGTGGTGACTACATCCACAAAGGGTACGGCTGCAATCACCCCATGAAAGAGCTCCGGCTGCATATTTAGAACCGCTCCCATCAACAGCCCACCCGCACTTCCTCCCATGGCATAGAGGTGTTGGGCTTGGGTATACTGTTGCTGAATGAGGTGTTTGGCACAAGCGATAAAATCAAGGAAGGTGTTTTTCTTCTTTAAAAGTTTCCCCTCTTCGTACCAATGCCGGCCCAGATCCTCTCCTCCTCGGATATGTGCGATGGCAAAGACAAAACCGCGATCCAATAAACTTAGCCGGCTGCTGGAAAAATAGGCATCCATGCTGAATCCATAGGAGCCATATGCATAAAGTAACAGCGGGTTACTGCCATTAGCTTGAAACAAGTCTTTTTTATATACCAGCGAAATGGGTACCCGTGTCTCATCTTCGGCTTTGGCCCAGATTCTGGCTGATTCATAGTCGGATTCAGTATAACCTCCTACGATTTCCTGTTGCTTGAGTAGTTTTCGCTCTCTGGTGTGCATGTGATAATCATAGACCGAGGAAGGTTTGACCAGCGAATTGTATCCAAACCGCAACCAGGGGGTATTAAATTCTGGATTAGTGCTGATCCAGGTGGTGTAGGTTTCTTCTTCGAAAGCCAATTGATGTCCGGCACTTCCGTCCCAAGGTTTGATCAGAATTTGTGTGAGGCCATTACTGCGCTCTTGGCTGACAAAAAAGTCTTTAAACAGATCAAAATCCTCAAGTAATACCTCTTGCCTATGGGGAATGAAATCTTCCCAATTTTCCATTCCGGGGTTTTCAATGGGGGCTTTGACTACCTTGAAATTTTTTGCCTGATGATTGGTTCGTATCCAAAAATGATCTCCATAGTGATCAGCGGCATATTCCAGATGGGGTATTCGTGCTTGCAGAAGTTGAAATCCCTGAGCGGGATCAGAAGCCCTTGCAAAACGAATTTCTGAAGAAATGGTGCTTTCGCTATGGATGAGGATAAATTCCTCAGACTTGGTTTTATGAACCTGGCAGGTAAACTCCTCATCCTTTTCTTCATAAACCAAAACATCTTTTTCAAATGAACTGCCTAGTTGATGTTGGTAGATTTGATGGGATCGGAGCGTGTGGGGATCTTGTTTGGAATAAAAAAGCGTCAGGCTATCGGCAGCCCAGACTACATTTCCGGTCATGGCTGGAATGGTTTCTTCCAGGGTTTCTCCGCTGATTAGATTTTTAAAATGGATGGTGTAAATCCTTCTTCCTACCTCGTCCACCGGATAAGCAATCCAGTTCAGATCTGGACTACTGGCGATTCCTGCTACCTGAAAATAGCTTTTGTCTTTAGCCAATTGGTTGACATCCAGTAAAATTTCTTCGGGGTTTTCCAGGTTTCCACGTTTGCGGCAAAAAATGGGGTATTCTCCTCCTTTTTCATACCTGCTGTACCAATAATACCCATATTTGAGGTAGGGAACACTTTGATCATCTTCCTTCATTCGCCCCTTCATTTCTTGAAAAAGCTTTTCCTGAAGGGGTTCGGTATCCTTCATTTTGAATGTGAGGTAATCGTTTTCCTGTTGAAGGTAGTCGATGACCTCGGGGTTTTCCCGATCGTTCATCCAATAATAGGGATCATTGCGACGATGTCCGTGAAATTCTATACTATGGTCTCGCTTGATTGCTTTGGGAGCTTGCATGTCGTTGAATAAAATTTGGCTGCAATGTTAATCAAATTCATCGGGCGCAGGTTCCTTCCCAAGGGATTTCTGTTTTTTTTATCCCGCTTTAGGTCCAATTCAGGGGCTGCATATTGCAATCATGAAAATTTAGTGAAATATTGATCTATTAAATTTCACCATCAACCTCAACACTTATGGGAATGTTAAAAGAGTTTAAGGAATTTGCCGTCAAAGGTAATGTCATCGACTTGGCAGTCGGTGTGATCATTGGTGCTGCTTTTGGGAAAATTGTCAGCTCCTTGGTCAATGATGTAATCATGCCGCCGATTGGATTGGCCCTGGGCGGAATGGACTTCAAAAAATTGGCCCTGACACTTAAAGAGGCAGAAGTCAATGCAGCCGGAGAAGTGGCTGTGGCTGCTGTAACGCTCAATTACGGGATGTTTATTCAAAATGTAATTGACTTTGTTATTGTGGCTTTTGTGATTTTTATTGCCATTAAAGGGGTAAATAAAATGAACCGCAAACAAGAAAAGAAAGAGGCGGCTGCACCCCCTCCTGCACCTCCCAAGTCGGAGGTTTTACTTGAAGAAATTCGGGATTTACTGAAAAAGTAATCCTATAGTAACCAAAAAAGGTCCTCTTGGGGACCTTTTTTAGTTCTGATGTTCACCTTTCTGTTGGTGGGCTATTAATTATCCGAGGATCGTCGCTGTCGATTGCGCTGATAGATCATTCGGGTGAAGTCCCTGGCGATTCCGTTCAGTTTCATGATTTGCGGATAGCTGATTACTTCGGAGACCTGCTTGACAAATTTCTCTTCCTCATCAATCATTTTTCGCTGGATGGCAAAGCGTTTTTCCAAGGCTTTTTTGGCTTCCTGCTCACTGAGTGAAGGGGCATCCCTCCGAGGATAAAGTCCGGCCATTTCTTTTAAATTAGTTTCCCGTTTTTCGGTATAGGCATTGTAAATCGGCCAGAATTTCTCGGCCTGATCGGGACTTAATTCCAGTCGACTGGTGATAAAGGCGATTCGTGCTGCCTGCAGTCGCTCAGGATCAAAATCTTGTTGGCCACTGCGCTGAGCAAAGCCCGTGATGACGGTGAGTAGAAAAACAGAAAGGAATAGGTGTAGTTTTCTCATGGGGTTTGGGGGATTTCGGATTCTTGATCCCAAAGGATATCGGCATAAGGAAGTTCTTCTTCAATGATTTCATCGAGAATTTCTTCCGGATTTTCGCTCATTCCCAATACTTCTTCGGCCGTCCAATAATTGGATTCAAGGTATAAGTTTACTTCTTCCTCCAGGGCGAGAAGCTCATTTTCGGGTGAATTGGGGTAAAACAAGTATGTGCCTACCGAAAGGAAAATCAAAACGGCAGCCGCCCATTTGACCCAAGCATAATCGGGCTTGGGTTCTAATTTTTGAAGGATCTGATCGGGTAAGGATTCAAAATATCCTTCAGGACTTGAAAAGGGCTTAAGTTTTACAAATTGTTGCTTCATTGTAGGTTAGACTTCATTGAGTAAAGAAGGTTTATTCGTTTTTGAGGAATTCTTCAATTTTTTTCACCGCTAGGTGATAGCTGGCCTTGAGGGCACCTACACTGGTTTGGGTGATTTGGGCCATTTGTTCGTAGGTGAGCTCCTCCTGATACTTGAGGTGAAAAACCAATCGCTGCTTGTCGGGTAATTTGAGCAGGGCTTTCTCAAGTTTGTATTCGATTTCTTCTGTGGTGGGCATGCCCGGTTGATCCAGATAGCTTTCCAATTTTTGCTGGTGATCATCGAGGGCAAAGAAAAACCGTTTTTTCTTCTTTTCCAGAAAGGTCAGGGTTTCATTGGTCGCAATGCGATAAAGCCAGGTAAACAAAGTGGAATTTTCCTGAAATTTATCGATATTCTTGAAGGCTTTGATAAAGGTGTTTTGGGTAAGGTCATCGGCGTCTTCATGAATCAACACCATTCTTCGGATCACTTGATAAACCCGTTGTTGATAACGCTGAATCAGTTGGCGATACCCCATATCCTGTGTGGATTTTTGACGGATTAACCGGAGGATATCTTGGTCGGAAATCTGATTCATGGAGTATTAGACCAATGCGGTGATTCAAGGTTTAGTGGCAAATGGGTAATTTGATCAGAAAATTTCCAGATTTAGGACAGCACTGATGCTTTTGAGTCCCAGCCCTATGGTGATCAACAGGATACTCAGCGATAGGAGCGTAACCCAAGCCGGGTTTTTGTGGGTTTTCATCCAGATTTTTTGATTGGCGAGCCAAATCAACCAACCTGATATCAGGGGCAACAAAAGGCCATTGGCCAGTTGGGCCAAGGCGATCAACTCAGCAGGTTTGATCCCCAACGAAGCAAAAACCAACCCCATTCCGACCACCAGGCCGATGGAGAGTCGCATGGGCACGGAGTGGGTTTGTTGGTTCCAGCCCATGATTCCACAAATTACCAGACCGGCAGCCAAGGGAGCCGTAATGGAAGAGGTGAGACCTGCGGCCAATAATCCAAAGCCCATCAAATATCTTCCAAAACTGCCAAATACCAGATCCAGCCCCATGGCAATATCCTGGGCAGAATGGATTTGCTCACTTTTATTAACCGAACCTACGATTAAAATCGCCATGGAGACCAACCCCCCTAACAGGACCGAAAGCACGATATCTCTTCGCATCCAGTGGATCCCCGCTGGACTTTTCCATTTATTTTTGACTAAGGAAGCATACAAAAATAAATTGTAGGGAACGACGGTGGTTCCGATTAAAGCCACCAAGGTGGTTGTTTGCTCAACCGATAGGCTGGGGACAAAACCGTTTAAAACCGCCGTCCAGTCAGGTTGCACCAATACCGCAGTGAAGAGGAAGGCCATAGACATGAGAATCACTAATCCCACCAACACGCGTTCTAACACCTGGAAATTCCCTAAAATCAATAGGAAAAAGGCAAGAGCCCCGATTAGAAAATTTCCAGATTGAATCTGTCCTATTCCTAAGCTTAGGGTAGGACTATCCCAAAAAACCGCTAATCCCAACTGTGCCCCGGTAATATTACCCGATTCATAGGCGGTGTTTCCCAAAACGATGGCCAGGAGAACCAGGATCATCTGAAGAATTTTAAGCAGGGGAGAGTGCGTTTGACTTCGTAGCAATTGAGCCAAATCTTTTCCGGTGGCCAATCCAATTCTTCCGGCAGTCTCTTGAAGAACTACGGTGGCCAGGATGGAAAGGAGCAGTCCCCAAATTAAGGAAAAGCCAAATTGATATCCGGCCAGCGTGCAGACCATCACGGTACCCGGACCGATGAAGGCCGCTGCTATAATTGGTCCTGGGCCGATGTTTTGGAAGAGATTTCGGATGCTCAAGGGATAGTTTTTTGACAAAATAGTGTTTTGGGTAGAATATTTGTTATTTCAGGAGTTATCTCTTTGATAACAACTCTTTGGATATGAACTGGCTTAGTAAAACTCTGAAAATTCTCGCTTCTTTGCTGCTTGCATTTGTGTTTTTTTTGGCTCTACTCTACCGAAGCGATATTTCAAAGGAAGAAATAATTCAGAAATACAGCTATCCGGAGTCGCATTTTATCGAGGTGGACGGGATGAATCTCCACGTACGGTTTATGGGTGAAGGTGACCCTATTTTTCTAATTCACGGAAGCTTTTCTTCCTTGCATACCTGGGATGAATGGCAGCGGGAATTGAGCCCTTATTTTATGACCATTTCGGTGGATTTACCGGGGCATGGCCTGACCGGACCAGATGAACTCAAGCGCTATACGGTGGAAGATTATGGTCAGGTGATTTTACGTTTGGCTGAAAAACTCAATTTGCCCAGGTACCATATCGCAGGCAACTCCATGGGCGGGGCCGTGGCCCTTCAAGTGGCCAGTACTCGACCGGATCAGGTGCTTTCCTTGAATTTGATCAATTCCTCAGGAGCACCCCGGCCCATAAGCCGAAAATTGCCTTCCCAATCCGAATCCGAATCCCAGCAAACCTGGATTTTTCAACTGCTGGAACATCCTGTTTTTGCCAAAGTTCTGTTGAAATGCACGCCAAAGTTTCTTTTTTCCATGAACATGAAAGAGGTCTATGGTGATCCTGAGCGGATTAAAGCCGAATCGGTGGATCGTTATTTTGAGCTGATGCTTCGCGAAGGGAACCGGGAGGCTACCCTGGATCGGATTTCAGGAAAACAGAATTCTTCCATTCAATTTGATCGGTTGACGATGCCGACTCTGATTATGTGGGGAGATCTGGATCGGTGGATTCCTGTCCAGCAAGCTTTGGACTTTGAAAAAGAAATACCCGGATCCAATTTGATTATTTTCGAAGGAGTCGGGCACGTGCCGATGGAAGAAATTCCGACAAAATCTGTCGCAGAATACCTTTCTTTTTTAGGAGTGGAGGTGCGTAAAAACTACCTTCAGGCTCCAAATTACGTGAGTTATGACGATTGAAATTTTAGTAGCCTTGACTATCCTTCTTCAGGTGGGGATGATCATTCTTTTTATTAGTACTCAGCGAAAAGACCGGGATGGGGAATTGGTAATGCAACAAATTCAAGAACTTCGTCAGGAATTGGACCGGTCACTTGCGCTTGCCCGTAGAGAAAATCAAGATAACCTGAACGGACAGTTCCAGCTGGTTTTTCAATCCCTGCGAAGCAATTCCTTAGATCAAAAGGAGGCTTTAAAAAGTTTTGGAGAGCTTTTTAGGCAAAATGTGCAGGACTTCAATACCCTGCAGCGGGAAAAGCTCGGCGAGCTTAACCGCCGGCAGGAGGAGTTGATGAAATCCACTGAACTCAGGTTGGAAAAAATCAGGGAGACGGTGGATGAGAAATTACAGAAAACATTGGAAACCCGATTGGGGCAGTCTTTTGAAATGGTAAGCAATCAGCTCCAAGCGGTCCAAAAAGGACTGGGGGAAATGCAGCATCTGGCCAATGGAGTAGGGGATCTGAAGCGAGTACTTACCAATGTCAAAAGCCGGGGCGTGCTTGGAGAGTACCAACTTCAAGCCATTTTGGAAAATATATTGACAGCCGAGCAGTATGAACTCAATGCTGCGGTGGGAAAAGGAAATCGAGAGCGGGTCGAATTTGCCGTCAAAATGCCCGGTCAAGACCAGCCTATTTTATTGCCGATCGATTCAAAATTTCCTCAGGAATCCTATCTCCGCTTGGTTGATGCCTACGAATTGGCATCCAAACCGGAAATCAATCAACAGCGTGCCGAGCTGATTAAAGCGGTAAAAAAGGCAGCTCTGGATATTCGGGATAAGTATTTAAACCCACCGCTCACCACTGATTTTGCGATTTTATTTCTTCCGGTGGAAAGCCTCTATGCGGAAATTCTCCGGGAGCCGGGCTTGACACAGCAAATTCAGCAGGAATACAAAGTCGTGGTCACCGGACCGACGACGCTTTCGGCGATTTTGAATAGCCTGCAGATGGGCTTCCGCACCTTGGCCATTCAAAAGCGGAGTTCGGAAGTCTGGCAAATTTTAGGTGCCATTAAAACCGAATTCGGCAAATTTGGGGAACTGATTGAAAAGACCCAGCGTAAACTCAACGAGGCCAATTCGGAGTTGGATAAGCTTGTTGGGGTACGAACCCGTGTCATTCAACGAAAGCTAAAGGAAGTAGAGGAAATGCCCGATTTAGAAAGTAAGCGCCTGCTTGATGAACTGTAAATTTTGGGCCGAAAATTGAATTTTTTAAAAGTAGCTTTGTTACATTAGCCCTTAGGGGGGAAAAGTTTTTTGTTAAATCCTGATAACCAAAAGGAAAAGCACTTACTTTTGCGCCCTGATTAAAATTTCAGAAAGGAATTTATGGCCATGCACATTGTAATTGCAGGAGCCGGGGATATGGGATACCACCTGGCTGAGCAATTAAGCTACGATAATAAAGACATCACCCTCATCGATACCGAGCGCGAAGTATTGGACTACGTGTCCTCCAAACTAGATGTGTTGACGGTCTTGGGTGATGCGACTTCCATCGAGGTATTGCAACGCGCCAATGTGGACCATGCCAGTATGGTGTTGGCTGTGACCACCTCGGAGAAAACCAATATTGTGGCCGCGGTTCTAGCCAAACAACTCGGAGCCAAGCGGGTGATGGCTCGGGTCCGGAATCATTCTTACCTGCATGGCGATAACATCAAATACTTTGAAAACCTGGGGATAGATAATTTGATTTCTCCCACCATGCTTTGCAGTAGAGAGATTTTTAGTTTGATTCAGAATTCCAGTTTTACCGAGGTTTTTGATTTCGAAGGGGGAAAACTCAATGTAGTAGGGGTAACCTTGGACCAATCCAACCCACTGGTTAACCAGCGGATTATGGATATGAGTAGTAATCCGATTTTTGACGACGTGCGCATTATTGCCATTCTGCGGGATCAAAAAACCCTAATTCCACGCGGAAGTACCATTATCCGAAATCAGGATCATGTTTTCTTCATATCGACCAAAAAACACACTCAAAGTATTCTTCAGCTGATCGGTCAGGAGAAAAAGGAAATAAAAAATGTGATGATTATCGGCGGCGATGATATGGCGCTGACTACTGCCCTCAAGCTGGAAAATCACTATCGGGTCACGCTGGTCAATAAGGACAAGGATCGGTGCAAATGGCTGGCCGAGAACTTGCCCAATACCCTGGTCATCAATGGAGATTACAAGAATGTGGAACTGTTGGTTGAAGAAGGGCTGGAGCAAATGGATGCCTTCTTGGCACTGACAGATTCTTCAGAGACCAACATTATTACCAGTTTGACGGCAAAAAATCACGGAGTGTATAAAACGATTGCCCACGTGGATACCCGGGAATACATTCATATATCCCATAGTATCGGGGTGGATTCGCTGATAAATAAAAAATTGGTCGCTGCAAATGAGGTGTCTCGGTATTTGAGAAAAGGCGCGGTAGAGGCGGTTTCAGGAATTTATGGAGTGGATGCTGAATTTGTTCAATATTCGGTTTGCAAGACTAATCGACTAACCAAATACACGCTCAAAGATTTACATTTTCCTGATTCGGCAATCGTGGCAGGGGTTATTCGTGGCGAGGAAGTATTTATTCCCGATGGAGATTTCCAACTTCAGGTGGGCGACAAAGCCATCGTTCTGGCTTTGCCCCAGGCGAAGGGTTCTTTAGAAAAACTATTTCATTAAATCCATGATTCATTTTAAGGAAATCGCCAAAATCATGGGAGCCCTATTGGGACTTCTGGCAGTTTTGATGATTCCGGCGGTCATTTTTTCGGTCTATTTCCGAGAAGATCCCTGGCCGATTTTGGTATCCATTTGCATTTCATCCGTGGTGGGTGGAATAGCCTATTTTTCATTTTCTAAACAGGATCAAAACATCCGAAAGCGGGAGGGGTATCTAATTGTGGCCTTAAGTTGGGTCTTCATGACCCTATTCGGTATGCTGCCTTACATCCTAAGCAAGGAAATAGTATCCTTTGACGATGCCTTGTTTGAAACCATGTCGGGCCTGACCACAACGGGCGCATCAATTTTGACCGATATCGAGGTCATGCCCAAGGGCCTCTTATTTTGGCGGAGTATGACCCAATGGATTGGGGGACTGGGGATTATCGTGTTGACCGTGGCTATTTTTCCACTTTTAGGTATAGGGGGAATTGAGCTTTTTGTAGCTGAATCCCCGGGACCTACCTCCGATAAAGTTCACCCCAGAATCTCAGAAACAGCCAAGCGACTTTGGTATGTTTATGTGGGATTGACTTTGACGGCCACCTTATTGTACTGGGCCGGTGGGATGACGTTTTATGATGCGATCAATCATGCCTTAACCACCTTGGCTACGGGCGGGTTTTCGACCAAAAATGCCTCCATGGCCTATTATGATTCTGCCTTTATTCAATATGTGGCTATTTTCTTTATGTTTTTAGCCGGAACCAACTTCACCATCATTTACTTTGGGTTGATTGGGAAATTTAAACGGGTCCTCAAAAGTGATGAATTCAAAGTGTATGCCTTTTCCCTTTTGGGGCTTGCCCTGATCGTGGGGTATTTCATTTTTGCGAAAGGCGGTGTTGATGGGGAGTTGGCCTTTCGAAAAGCACTTTTTCAGGTCGTTTCAGTAGTAACCACAACCGGATATGTGACCGATGATTATACGCAGTATGGCGCTGGATTGACATTTTTCTTTTTCATGATGCTGTTTTTGGGCGGATCCGCAGGGTCCACGGCCGGTGGGATAAAATTTGTCAGGCACCTGACCTTCATTAAAAATTCCTGGCTGGAATTCAAACGTCTGGTTCACCCTAGAGCAATTGTCCCCTTGATGATCAATGGAGATCGGGTTACCGGCAGAATCATTACCCACATTATGAATTTTCTGTTGATCTACCTGTTAACCTTTGTTTTAGGATCTTTGGTGATGTCTTTTTTAGGATATGATTTAGCCACTTCTTTAGGAGCTGTTGCCACCTGTTTGGCCAATGTCGGTCCGGGGATAGGGAAGGTTGGTCCGGTTGATAATTTTGCTTTCTTTTCTCCTACCGCAAAAATATTCCTCTCTTTTATCATGCTTTTGGGCAGACTGGAACTGTTTACCATTTTGATTCTTTTTACCCCGTTCTTCTGGAGAGCCAACTAATCCACCACGGTGAATTGGGCCTGAATTTTGGCAATTCGATCTTCTAAACTTTCCGATGATATCGTCGTGCGGCTTAATCGGTCAACCATAATGGGGAAGGAAAAGGGGGTAAACTGAACCGGATGCTGAATAATCATCTCAAGCTGATTGACTTTTTTCATGGCCTGGATTAATTTATCCTGATCCATTTGCTGATTCATGGCTTCTGACCGTGACTGCTTGAGTAGGAGATTCTCAGGGTCGTATTGCTCAAAAACCTGAAAAAGTAAGCTTGAATTGGCCTGAATATGTTTAAAGGTCATGGGTTTACCCGGATATCCCTGAAAGACCAATCCCGAAATTCCTGCGATCTCTCTGAATTTTCGCCGAGACATTTCACTTTCATTGATGCAGTGAAGCACATCCTCTTCAAGATTTTTCAAGGTAAAGATATCCTCTTCTAAAATTTCTTCAATGCGAATGGCCTCGTCCGAAAGCAGTTCAAATCCATAATCATTCATGGCCAGGTTAAAGGTGACCGGGAAACTGGTTGATATGCGGTAGGCGATTAAGGCGGCCATCAATTCATGGATCATCCGACCCTGAAAGGGATAAAAAAACAAATGATACCCTTGTTTACTCCGATGGGATTCAATCAAAAACGTCCGATCGTCGGGTACCACCGATAGCCGACTCTGCAATTCCAATATCGGCAAGACCCGCTGAACCTCTTCGGAACGATAAATTCCTTGATTGTAGGCATGAAAAATCCGCAGAATCTGCTCGGAAAGCTTTGAAGAAAGGGACATCCGTGCTCCCATCCAACTCACCACATTAGAGGTCTTTTTTTCAGAAAGCTGCACAATGGCGTTGAGATCTTTGATTTGTAGGAGTTCGAGATTTCGTCCGGCGAAAAAAAAGCGATCACCGATTTTCATTTTGGCGATAAAATACTCTTCTACACTCCCCAGATAGGTGCCATTCTTAAATTTGACTTTCATCATTGCCTCTGAAACAATGGTTCCCATCGAAAGCCGGTGTTTCATGGCAATGCGTTTGTTCTTGACCCGATATAACCCGTCTTCATCCCGAATCACTTTCAAAAAATCCTCGTAGCTTCCCAGGCTATTGCCACCGATGGTAATAAAATCCATCATCCAGTCCATCTCTTCCTGCTGCAGGGAGGAAAAGGAATAGGTTTTTTTGGCTAAAGCAAAGGCTTGGTCCCGGTCAAATCCTTCCCCTACGGCCAAGGTGACCAGAAATTGAATCAACACATCGTAGGGCAAAATGGGGGCAAATTGAGATTCCATTTCCCCTGCCTCGATGGCTTCCCGCAAGGCCGCTGCCTCGATGAGCTCCAACGAATTGGTAGGGACAAAAAAGATTTCAGAAGGCAGCCCAGGCTGATGCCCGGCACGTCCTGCCCGTTGGATGAAACGGGAAACTCCTTTTGGGCTTCCCACTTGTATCACGCGATCCACCGGTCTGAAATCCACCCCTAAATCCAAGCTTGAAGTGCAGACGACGAGTTTGAGTTTCGCTTCATGGAGGGCTTGTTCCACCCAGGCTCTCACACCCATATCCAAACTCCCGTGATGCATGGCAATTAATCCGGCCCAATCAGGTCTGGCTTCCAGTAGCTTCTGGTACCAAATTTCAGTTTGGGAGCGCGTGTTGGTAAAAAGCAGGACCGTCCTTCCTGCCTCGATAATGGGAATGACCTGGTGAATCATTCGGATACCCAAATGCCCAGACCAAGGGTATTTTTCAATTTCCTCCGGAAAAACAGAATGGAGGATAATTTCTTTTTGAATGTTGGCTTGGACCAGGTGCAGAGGTAAATCTGCTCCCAGCAGCACCTGTGCGGCCTCTTTCAGATTTCCAATGGTAGCAGAAACTGCCCATCGTTTAAATTGTTGATTACAAATGGATTGGATGTATTCCAGTGCTAGTTGAACTTGTACTCCTCGCTTGTTGCCCACCAATTCATGCCACTCGTCCACAACGACGGTTTGAAGGGTTTGAAAGAGGGTTAGATGACTCTTTTGAGCAATTAAAATATGCAGGGTCTCCGGGGTGGTGATCAGGACTTCGGGAGGCCTTCTTTTCTGAGCAGCTCTGGTTTTGGCATCCGTATCTCCGTTTCGCACCGCAATTTGCCAAGGTAGACCGATCTGATCGCACACTTCCTGCATGGCTTTTTGGATGTCTTGGGAGAGTGCACGAAGCGGCGTGACCCAAATTAACTGCAAGCCATTATTTCGGCTGGATTGCCAGCTTTCCGGATGCCTTCTGATGAATTCCAAAATTACGGGAAACCAAAGGGCAAAAGTCTTTCCCGAACCCGTTGGTGCATTGAGCAAACCGGATTTTCCATCCAAATAATCTCTCCAAGTTTGTAGTTGAAATGGAAAAATATTCCAGCCCTTTTTGTTGAAATAAGCCAGTCCGATTGCTAAATCCTTATCCTCCATATAGCTTGAGTAAATCTTTTAAATCGCTTAGCGTGTTGGCCTGTTCTTTGGATTTGTCCTTACGCCAGCGCAAAATACGGGGAAAGCGTAAGGCAATCCCACTTTTGTGACGGGGACTTTCTTGAATTCCCTCAAAGGCAATTTCAAAAACCAATTCAGCTTTTACGGTGCGGACCGGACCAAATCGCTCTCGGGTATTTTTTTTAACAAATTGATCTACTTCCCGCATTTCTGCGTCGGTGAGTCCGGAATAGGCCTTGGCAAAGGGAACCAACTGATCCCCATCCCAAACCGCAAAGGTGTAGTCACTGTATAAATCAGCTCTTCGACCATGTCCTTTTTGGGCATAAATCATCACTCCGTCAATGGTTAATGGGTCAATTTTCCATTTCCACCAATCCCCCCTTTTTCGGCCGGATTGGTAGGTGGAATTCAGTTTCTTCAGCATCAAGCCTTCGGCAAAATGACTTCTGGAATCTTGACGAATCGCAGCAAGCTCCTCCCAATTATTGGCAGAAATGGGATCAGAAATTTCCAGATGGGGATGGGGGTGATGGGCTACGAGTCGCTCTAACTCAGCCCGTCTTTTGTTTAAAGGATGGCCTCTATAATCTAGATATTGATATTCAAGTAGATCGTAGGCCAAAAAACTTACCGGAGCGGTTGATCGAATATTTTTACTCACATTTTTTCGGCCGATCCGGGTTTGAAGAAGGTTGAATGGTAAGGGGCTACCCGCTTTGAATGCCAAAATCTCCCCATCCAGCACCACCCCATCGGGCAAGCTTTTACCCAAATCCATCAGTTCGGGAAATTTCTCATTGACCAGCTCTTCTCCTCTGCTCCAAAGAAATAGCTCCCCTTCCCGCTTGATCAGCTGCCCTCGGATGCCATCCCATTTCCATTCGACTTGCCATTCCTTGGGGCTGCCCAGAGCATGGGGTTCTTTTTCCAGGGGATGGGCGAGAAAAAACGGATAGGGTTTGGAACGGTCTTTTTCCTGCTCGGTTTGATCAAAAAGCTGTTCGAAACCCACGGTGCCCGGATCCCAATTGCCCATCAGCGCATAGGCAATGTCGGCTTTTTCCCGATTCAGGTAAGAGGCTAAGGCTTGTGAAATCAAATTTTGACTGACCCCGATGCGAAAGCCGCCGGTAATGATTTTGTTGAAAACAAAGCGCTCCTGTCGGTTCAGTTTCATCCAGGAATCGAGAATGAAATGTCGCTTGTCCTCCTCTTCTTTATCCTGAAGCTCAGAAAGTGCTTGGATCCATTCGCTAAGGCTGTGGGTTGACTTTTTGGTGGGAATGGGAAGCAACAGGGCAATGGTCTCAGCCAAATCTCCGACAGTCTGATAGGATTCCTCAAATAACCAACCTGGGATTTGGGCCAATTCTAAACACCAATCTCTTAGTTGTCGAGTGGAAATCTGCCTTTTTGGACGTCTATGGGAAAACAAAGCGATTGCCCATACTTTGTCCCGAGCTGGCGCTTGTTCAAAAAAGTGCAGAAGGGAGGCTAGTTTATCCTTGGTCTTGTTTGATTGATCGAGTTGAGTGATGAGCTCGGCAAATTCCTTCATGAGGGGAAATTAATTACTTAATGTGATCAAAGTCTTATTAAAATCTAGTTTAATGGATAAATTTAGATTCTAATCGAACAGGGCAGGAGTATTTCCCGTTAAGAATTGAAAACTTGGAACCTATGAAAAAGTTAATCCTTGGTCTGATCTTGTTGATCTGTTTTGGCGCCTGTACTGATCAAGAATCTGAAAAATATACCGGCAAGTCGGTGGAGTTTCAATTGTATCAGGCCTCTGAATTTGAATTCGTGGGAAAAGCCCTCATCAAAGAATTAATCGGAGGAAATCTCGAATTGAGCATTCAGCTGGAAGGTGCCAGAGGCGATTCGGAAACGAATTATCCTGCTCATCTTCATTTTGGAAATTACACCGATGCAGACGCTCCGATCGCATTTATGTTAGATCCGGTCAGAGCCTCCGATTTAAAAAGCAGCACGATATTGGAGCAGCTTTCTGACGGAAGTCGGTTGACTTTTGAAGAAGTGTCAGGCTTTGACGGGCACATCAAGGTTCACTTGGCAGCAGACGGTCCGGACTACGAAGTGATTTTAGTGGCTGGAAATATCGGGTTAAACGCCCAATCAGGTTTTAACGTGGATGAAATGGCAGTTTGTGGGAAGAGTTATTAACGAGCTGTTCTCTTTCTAAAGATAAAAAAAGCGGGCCGGAAAATTTTCCAGCCCGCTTTTTTATGCAGGGTACGGATTAATTCAAAATCAAGGGAAACGTTACATCCAGGTCAGACTCCCCACCCGCTTCGGTGAAGTTGGAGAAGCTTGGATTAGTTGCACCTGGAAAATCTTTGTTTAAGTCATGGCGCAATACCACTCTGAACTGTGCATTGTTAAAGCCTGGGCTGGAAGATACTGTCACGATGCCGCTCACGCCAATCAATTCGCCGCTTTCATCGTCATAGGCATAAGTCAAAGGCGCTGAGCTACCCTCAAATGCAGATCCTAAGAAATAAAATTGATGCTCATCCCCTTCTTCAAGAATTTCTTCGGTGATGTCTTCATTTTCAATGGAGTTTAGTACTTCAATATCCAATCGGTAGGTTTTACCCGCTTCCAACTCGATATCATCGGTAGTCAAGGCATTGCCCACTTCAATTCCTTCGGCATCAGAAGCGTTGAAGGTAAGAGGAGTTCCCACTTCATTTCCAGATGCATCCAGTTCAGTAAAATTCAAGTTGACATCGGTGATCACCTCGCCGTCGTTTTCAATGACGGGATCTTCGCTTTCACAAGATGCAAAAGCAAATAAAGAGATAGACAATGCGTAGATGGGTAGTTTGTGATAGGTTTTCATTGTTTGTGTTTAATTAAAATTGATAATTGATTTTGAGTGAAATATTTCTTCCGATATCATCGGTGAAGTATCGGAACCGGTTCATGTACTCTTTGTAGGAAGTATTGAAAATATTTTGAATCTGCAGGCCCAGATTCAAGTTGTTTTCTCCCATGTCTAGCTGCTGCAAGTAGGCGAAATTGACTAATGCATAAGCAGGAGGGGCAGGAGCAAGGTCAAAATCAGGCTCACGATGCTGCTTGGCAACCAGTAAATTGCTCAGGGTGAATTTATGTGTTTTACCCTCCCCATTCAGACGGTAGGCTAATCCCCAGTCCATTCTGTCCGAGGGGATAAAGGGGAAAAAGGAATCAGTCTGGGTGTTTCGAGCACGGATGATGGAACCTTTCAGGTAGCCGCTAAATTTGCTTGTAAATTCATGGCTTCCCGATACGTCTAGCCCATAAAACAAGGCATTGGCTTGCAGGTACTCATAGACATTGAAAGTGCCTCGAAGACTCACAAAGGTTTCTCCCGTGGGGTTGAGGTAAATGTAATTTCCAATGGCATTCACATAGCCGGTCACTTCCAAGACGGTTTTCCGGGTTGAATACTCCAGTGAATTGACCCATTTGAAGGATTTTTCCGAAACTAAGTTTTGGTCACCGATTTCCACTGCGGCTGCTCCATGATGAAGTCCTTGGGAAAAAAGCTCATTGACATTAGGCGGCCTCCAAGCCGATCCCAGATTACTTGAAAAGGTCAGGTTCTTGGAAAGCTGATAATAGGCGCCAAGAAACGCGGTGAAATTTTGATAATCCAGGTCCGCGCTTTCCAATTGCCCATCGACAAAGCGGGCCGTGGTGATGGTTCTCAAATCATAGCGAATGCCTCCTTCCACCTCCAGTGGACCTTTGGAAAATTTTTCCATTCCATAAATTCCCAAATTAACCATATCAAAATTGGGAATCAGGGGAGTTACCCCGGTTCCGGGGACATTGGTATTGGCTTGTTGAATGAGATTCAATCCCCACGTTCCGCTAAAAGCATTGGGGTGGGTATGATCAACAAATAAATCAAGGGTGTTGGTAAATAGTTGCAAATCCAAACTTGGGCGGGTATTTAATTCCCCACGTCTTCGGTCAAATTCCTGTCGTTCGTTGAGCTGAAATCCGTACTGAAGATTGGCCTTCCAATTGGAATTGAGGTGGTAGTGTGATTTGAACTTGGCCAAATGATGGACGACCTTTTGTTTGGGGTTAGCAATCTGATAGGTAAAATCACTTTCACTAAATGGTCTTCCATTTTCAATAATGCTTTGTAGATCCGAGAGATTCCCAGTATGGGCATCCCGTAATATTCCCAATTCACTGTTGAAATAACTGTAATAAAGCTCGGTGCCCAGTTTTTTATTCGAATAGCCCAGTGTTCCACTGAAATTGAGTTCGCTGATTCCAGTATTGGACTGGTAGTAATTTGGACTTTTGATGGTTCCTCCTCTTTTGGCAGAACCCTGTACCCGATAGCCCAGTCCTTTGAATTTTTCTGAGCCCCCAGTGTGCGTAAAAGAAATATTGCCCATTCTGCCATTGGTGGCGCCCAGAATATGAAGATCGGTTTTATGTTCTTTTTTGGTCGGTAAATCCGCAGGGGAGACCAAAATGACACCACCCATGGCTTCAGGACCAAAACGCACGGTTTCTGCACCTTTAATAACGGTGATCTCATCGGCCAAAAAGGGGTCGATTTCTGGGGCATGTTCTGCGCCCCATTGCTGACCTTCCAGTCGGATTCCATTATTGAGAATCATGATTCGGTTGGAATGAAGTCCGTGAATGACGGGCTTGGCAATGCTGTTTCCGGTAGAAAAAGTCGTTACCCCTGCAACTCTTTTGAGGCTTTCTCCCAAGTTTTCACCCCTGGACTCCAAGAGTTCTTCCCCATAGAGAGCCTGAATGGCTGTGGTGGTCTGAATGGCATCTTGATGACCATGAATTTCCACTCCTTCCAATTCCATGGGATTTTCCTCCAGTCGATAGGTTTTATTAAAGGAGCTTTTGTCCAGTGTGATGGTTTCAACGATGTCCTGATGCCCTAAAAATTGAATTTTGAGCGTGTAAGTCCCCGCGCATAGGTCTTTGATGATGAAGTTTCCATCAGGGTCTGTGATGGCTCCGTTCTTGATTTCCTCGATCCAGATGTAAGCTCCGGGGATGGACTGGTTATTTTCCATGTGGATTACCTTCCCACGAATCGATAAATTACAGGTTTGAGCCTGGGTTGAAAAGGAACTCAGGACACTCCAAAGGCCTAGAATAAGTGTAAACGCTGTAATATTTTTATTTTTCACAGAGCAAAAATAGAGGGCTTTTAGGGATTAAACCATAAAAAGTGAAACAAAGTTGCAAAAAGGGATGAATGGTTTTTAATAAGGAGGAACCCGTCCCTTCAAAATCAGGCTAGAGGTTTCGCATTCGATATTTCCATCGAGCAAAGGTAAAGTTGGGAATGACACGCATGGATTGACTTATTACCAGGATGACCAAGACTATACTGAATTGAAATACCTGCGAGTAGGTCATTCCTAAATCCAAAATCAATCCAAATGCCGCTGGCCCGGCGGCAGAACTCAGTACCATTAAGGAAGTAAATACACTTCTGACCGCTCCGATTTGCTTCGGCCCAAAAAACTCTACCTGCAAGGCAGATACAGTTGCATTACCAAAACCTCCGCTCATTCCTAATAAAATCATGTAGGGAAAAATCACCCATCCCTTTGTCGAAAAAAGGATAAGTAGGAGAGCCAAGAGAAAGGGAAAAAGGTAAAAGGGGAAGAATTTTTTAGCCGAGTATTGATCGATCAGCGGTCCGGCCAACAGGATACTTCCCACGCTGGATAAAGCAAATACCGTTAAGCCTCCGGCAATTAAAGCCGGATCCCAACCCTTGTACTCAATAATGGAAAACTGGAAAAAAAATAATCCGGTGATGGTAAAGGAAAGAAAAAACAGATTCGGTGCCAACATCCAAAAGGCTCGACTTTTTAAAATATCCCGTTGTCTGATTTTTTGGCTTTCAGTTAGGGTTGAACCCTTTGGGTCAGCCCCCACCTCTTCGTAGACCAGGTGTTTTTCTTTCAAGAAAAAAGCCAAAAAACCAAAAACGACCCCTGCGGTAATTCCGGCATTGACCCATAGGGATTCTCTCCAACCGATCCAGCCGATTAAAATTAAAATCAAGGCCGGGAAAACCGCTTGGCCCAGCGGATGTCCCAAGGATGCTAAACTGATGGCTTTGCCTCGATGAATACTAAAATACCGTGACATGCTGGTGATGGAAATATGGGTGTAAAGTCCCTGTCCTGCCAATCGCAAGCCGAAAAAAGCCAGTAATAATCCCCACCATGCGGTATTGAGACTCAGGTAAACCAATGCTGCCAAAAATACCAAGGTGGTTAAGCTGGTATATTTTTTAAGGGGAACTTGATCGATGTATTTTCCCCATTTTGGTAAAATCGCTGCTGAAGCTATGGTGGCAATGCCGTAAAAGGAACTGATTTCTGAATGTTTAAGGCTGAATTCTTCCATCAAAAACGGGACATAGAGCGAAAGCAAAAAAGTCTGCCCAAAACTAGATAGGGTAGTCATCATCACCCCAAAGAGGATCAGTTGGGTATGTTGATTAACTAAGGCTAAGTAATTCATGGCAGTAGGTTTAGGTTAACTTCTTCAACCCTAAGGGCAAGGGAAACCCTAAATTGCCCAACCGCAAAGTCAGGATTTGCCTTGAGGGAAATAGAAGCTTATCAGCTCAGGGATTTTAGTTGATTTTTAAGATATCGGCCAATCGATACCTGGGGGTTCCTCCTTTTTGGGTGGCGACAAACGCACCAATTTTACAGGAGAATTCTAAAATTTCCTGTGCTGATTTCTGCTCCAGGTACATTTTCACAAATCCACTTAAAAAGGCATCTCCGGCACCGATGGTATCTTCGACGCTGATTTTATAGCCCGGGTGATGGTGGAATTCCCCCTGTTGATAAATCATCGCTCCTTTGGATCCCAACGTAATGCAGATCACCTCTACCGGAAAGTGTTGGTCTAAAAATTCACAAAGGGTTTTGGGCTCGGCTGAGGTGTTAAAATAATCCGCAAAAGCAACCAATTCGTCTTCGTTGATTTTTAGAATATCGGTATAGGCCAAAAGCGTTTCGATCACTTCAAAATCATAGAAAGGAGGCCTTAAATTGGCATCAAAAATCCGAAGTTTGCCCAAATGAAGCAGATCCAGTAGGGTTTTTAAACTTGTGGTATTTCTAACCGCTAAGGTTCCAAAAATAAAGGCATCGGATGAGGTTACAGCAGCTTTATTTTCTTCAGTGAGGTGAATGAAATCCCAGGCCACTGGGGATAAGATCGTGTATTTGATGTTTTCCAGATCTGAACTGTCCACCAAAACACGCGAAGTTTCCTGATCTGATTTCACCTGGATCAGCTTGTCGGAAATACCATAGTCACGGTAAAAATGGAGCAATTGTTCGCCCCATTCATCAGAACCGACTGCAGAGATTAATTGGGTCTTTAATCCGAGCTGATGAAGATTTAGCGCCACATTCATGGGGGCCCCTCCGGCTACCCTTCCGCCGGGCAGGCAATCCCAAAGCATTTCTCCAAAAACAACGACTTTATTCGACATAGTTAGCGTGTAAATCTTTTTGAATTTCTTCCAGGGATCGTCCTTTGGTTTCAGGCATTTTGAACCGTACCCAAATCAATTGTCCCACCATCATCAAACAAAAGAATGAAAAAATATAACCCGGACCGAATTGATTGGCAAAGAATGGGAAGACGTTGGCGATCAATGCGGCTAAAATCCAGTGGGTAAAAGAACCCAGAGACTGACCATAGGCGCGAAGTTCATTGGGAAACATCTCTGAAATAAAGACCCATATCACGGATCCTTGACCTATGGCATGGGAAAGGATAAATCCAAAAACAAAAATAGGGAGCCAAAATGATGGAATTCCTGGTCCCAGAAAATTGTAAGCCATCAGGGAAAGTGAAACGATGTATCCAAAGGATCCAAGGTACATGAGTTTTTTTCTTCCCAATCGATCAATGAGATATAAGCCTAAGAAGGTCCCCAATAGATTGGTGATGCCGATTCCGATGGTTGAGATTAGGGCATTTTCAGTGGAAATTCCAGCCATTTCAAATACCCTTGGAGCGAAGTAAATGATGGCATTTATACCCGAAACCTGGTTGAAAAAAGCAATCATCACCGCAAGTAGGGTACTGGAGAAGTATTTTTTGTTAAAAAGGGCCGAAAAACTGCCATTTTGCTTCTGATTTTTTTCCTCAGCAATTGCCAGTCGGATAGATTCCTCTACTCCCTCGGGATCGGTTCGGGTCAAAATGACTCGGGCTTGGGCTTGATCGTTTAATTTGGAGATCAACCAACGCGGGCTTTCCGGGATTCGGAAAATCATCAAGCTGTAAATCAAAGCGGGAATCCCTTCCACTGCAAGCATCCAGCGCCAATCTTCAGGTAATCCTGCCGTACCGATTAAGTAGTTGGAAAGATAGGCGATGACTATCCCAAAGACAATGTTAAACTGGTAAAGAGCCACCAGCAGTCCCCTGCTTTTGGCTGGTGCAATTTCAGAGATATACATCGGGGCCACCACCGAAGATGCGCCGACTCCCAAACCACCGATAAATCGAAAAAGCGTAAAAGAAGTCACGTCCCAAGCCAGCCCAGAACCTACTGCCGAAATAAAATACAACAGCCCAATCCAGAGCAAACTTTTTTTCCGACCCCATCGATCTGCGGGAATTCCCCCGAAAATCGCTCCGATCACTGTTCCGTAAAGGGCTGAGGCTATTGCCAATCCATGCATCCAATCGCTGAGTACCCAGACCTCCTGAATGGCCCGCTCTGCCCCCGAAATCACCGCGGTATCAAATCCAAACAAAAAGCCGCCTAAAGCAGCGGTAATGGAAACAAAAAAGACGTATTTGTTTGATGCCATAGCAATTTTGGGTTTGAATAGGTTACTAAACTAATCAGAACCGAAGGAATTCAAAACTACGGGCAGAAATTTCAATAGCTGGTTTACCTTTGGAACCTGAGGAAACCAACCCTGGACGTAGCGGGGTTCATCCATTTGAGGGGATTTGCCGGGATCATTCCAACAGGCCATTATTCTGGGAAAAAAGAGAAACCCCTTGATTTTTTTGAACTTAGACAAATTAGGCAAACTCAACAGCTCAATTTGTGGTTAGTATTACCCATACGATAAATCTAAACTTGCTGACCAGCCAAATAATATTTTGTTTTTGGACGGATTTTGAAGTCCCTCCTTTTCATTATTTCTTATATTCGCAGGCGTAAAAGAGAACGTGATCGTTCGCCTCTCTTTAGTTGATCATCGAACGTATATAAACCCAACCTTATGACTACCCAAGTCGAAATTTACAAACCCAAAAACCATATTCGCCTAGTTACGGCGGCCTCCCTTTTTGATGGGCATGATGCTGCAATCAATATCATGCGACGAATTATACAGTCCACGGGCTGCGAGGTAATTCACTTGGGCCATAACCGTTCCGTACAGGAAATTGTGGATTGTGCCATTCAAGAAGACGTGCAGGCCATTGCCATCACTTCCTATCAAGGCGGCCACGTCGAATTTTTCAAATACATGTATGACTTGCTTCACGAAAAGGGAGCCGGACATATTCGCATTTTCGGAGGAGGAGGAGGAACAATCCTTCCTGAAGAAATTAAGGAATTGCATGAGTATGGGATTTCCCGTATTTATTCGCCCGATGATGGCCGTGCGATGGGCTTGCAAGGCATGATCAATGATTTGGTTTCCAAATCCGATTTTCCCATCGGAGATCAAGTTTCTGATTCGGTCGCATTGACAAAAGAAAACATTCCTCAAGTGGCCCGATTGATTTCCGCTTTTGAGAATTTTCCAGAAAATTCAACAAACCTGTTGGACAAGGTTCGTCAGGAAAGTAAAAATTCGACCGTTCCCGTGTTGGGAATCACAGGAACTGGAGGCGCCGGCAAATCCTCTTTAGTCGACGAATTGGTTCGTAGATTTGTGATGGACTTTGAGGATAAAAGTTTGGCGATCATTTCAGTGGATCCCTCCAAGCGAAAAACTGGTGGCGCTTTGCTTGGGGACCGAATCCGGATGAATTCCATCCATCATCCGCGGGTGTTTATGCGTTCTTTGGCTACCCGTCAATCCAATTTGGCGCTTTCCCGTTACGTGCAGGATGCCGTGGATACGGTAAAAGCGGCTGGCTTTGATCTGGTGATTTTAGAAACCTCCGGTATTGGGCAATCTGATACCGAGATTATTGAGCATTCTGATCTTTCCCTGTATGTGATGACTCCAGAATACGGAGCAGCCTCACAATTGGAGAAAATTGATATGTTGGATTTTGCCGACGTGATTGCCCTCAATAAATTTGATAAGCGTGGTGCCTTGGATGCAATCCGGGACGTTAAAAAGCAATACAAACGAAATCATAACCTTTGGGAAACCCCGGATGAGGATATTCCGGTTTTTGGAACGATCGCTTCTCAGTTTAACGATCCGGGCATGAATCAGCTCTACCGGGCGATTATTGCAAAGGTCAACGAGAAGTTTTCCAACTGGGAAAGCACTTTTGAACTTACCGCAGGAAGCTCTGAGAAAATTTACATCATCCCTCCGGCCCGAACCCGTTACCTCAGTGAGATTGCCGAAAACAACCGAAATTATGATCAGTGGGTTGAAGAGCAAAAAGAAATCGCCCAGCAACTCTACAGTATTCAAAAATCCATCCAAACGATCCAAAATTCCGCACTGGAGGATAGGGATCGATTAGCCAAGGAACTTGAGGAAGTTTATGCCCAGGTCGAGCTTAATTTAGATCCTAAGAATAAAAAATGGCTGGAAGATTGGCCTGAGGAAGCCGCTCGATACAAGGAAGAATATTACGTTTTTAAAGTTCGGGATAAGGAAATAAAAGTAAAAACTCATCACCGATCCCTTTCTGATTCTCAAATTCCAAAAGTGGCCTTGCCAAATTACGAAGCTTGGGGAGAATTGCTCAAATGGGGTTTGCGGGAAAATGTGCCCGGTAAATTCCCCTATACCGCAGGTGTTTTTCCCTTCAAAAGAGAGGGAGAGGATCCTACGCGGATGTTTGCCGGGGAGGGTGGTCCTGAACGAACCAACAAGCGTTTCCATTACGTGTCCAAAGATATGCCGGCCAAGCGCTTGTCGACGGCCTTTGATTCGGTAACTCTTTATGGAGAAGACCCAGACTACAGGCCCGATATTTATGGCAAAATCGGTAACTCGGGGGTGAATGTTTGTTGTCTCGACGATGCCAAAAAACTCTATTCGGGTTTTAACCTGGTCGACCCGATGACCTCCGTTTCTATGACAATCAACGGGCCTGCAGCTACGATGACGGCATTTTTTATGAATGCTGCCATCGATCAACAGTGTGAGGTGTACATCAAAGCAAATGGGCTGGAGGAAGAAGTCAATCAGAAGATAGCCGCCATTTATCAGCAAAAGGGCATCGAAAGACCTACCTACAAAGGGGCGATTCCAGAAGGAAATAATGGCTTGGGATTGATGCTTTTAGGAGTTACCGGGGATCAGGTTTTGCCCAAAGAAGTGTATGAAAAGATCAAGGCGGATACCATTTCCAAGGTCAGGGGCACGGTTCAGGCAGATATTTTGAAGGAAGATCAGGCGCAGAATACCTGTATTTTCTCCACCGAATTCTCCCTGAGATTGATGGGGGATGTACAGGAGTATTTTATTCATCACAAAGTAAGGAACTTCTATTCGGTATCGATTTCCGGGTACCACATCGCTGAGGCTGGAGCCAATCCGATTACCCAATTGGCCTTGACGCTCTCTAATGGATTTACTTACGTGGAATACTATGTGTCCCGTGGGATGAATGTCAATGATTTTGCGCCCAACCTTTCGTTCTTTTTCTCCAATGGAATTGATCCGGAATATGCTGTGATTGGTCGGGTGGCTCGGAGGATTTGGGCCAAAGCCATGAAGCTGAAATACGGGGCCAATGAGCGTTCGCAAATGCTCAAGTACCACATACAGACCTCAGGCAGGTCCTTGCACGCACAAGAAATTGACTTCAACGATATTCGTACCACACTGCAGGCCCTTTATGCGATTTATGATAATTGCAACTCCTTGCACACCAATGCTTATGATGAGGCGATCACTACCCCTACGGAAGCATCGGTTCGAAGAGCAATGGCTATTCAGCTGATTATCAACAAGGAATTGGGTTTGGCTAAAAATGAAAATCCGCTTCAAGGAGCCTTCATTATAGAGGAATTGACCGATTTGGTGGAAGAAGCCGTTTACGTGGAATTTGATCGGATTACCGAACGTGGTGGCGTCCTAGGTGCTATGGAAACCATGTATCAGCGGGGCAAAATCCAAGAGGAAAGTATGCATTATGAGATGCTGAAGCATACCGGAGAATATCCGATAATCGGGGTCAATACCTTCTTGGCAAGCGACGGTTCCCCCACGGTAACTCCTGGAGAAGTGATCCGGGCGACGACCGATGAAAAAGAAGCCCAAATTCAAACGTTGAATCAACTCAAACAGGCCTATGCCGGGAAGGAAGAGGAGCAATTGATGGGGTTGAAGAAGGCTGCCATTACCAATGAAAACGTATTTGATCGACTCATGGAGGCAGCTAAGTTTTGCTCCCTTGGTCAAATCACCCGAGCACTTTACGAAGTGGGTGGGCAGTACCGCAGAAATATGTAAGTAAGCCGATAAGGTGGAAAAATAAGGACTATCCAAGACTAACAAAGTTAATACAAGGCACTATGTCAAAACGAAATGTCACCGTCCGAATGAAGGCGGATTATGAATACGAGGCGGTCAATCAGCAGGGAAATAAAGTACAGATTGACATGTACGATGCACCCGATAAACGTGCTCAGTCCCCCATGGATTTATTGCTTTCTGCGCTGGGAGGCTGTGCCTCGGTGGACGCAGTGCTGATGATGAAAAAGAAGCGAAAGGAAATCCTGGATTTTTACGTGGAAGTGGAAGGGTTGAGGAATGAAGGAGTCCCGGCATTTTATACCGATATTCATTTAAAATTTACCTTGGTTTCTCCCGATGCTACTCAAGAGGAATTTGCAAAGGTGGTAGCCTTATCGGTAGAAAAATACTGTTCGGTATCTTCTTCGCTGAAGTCGAGGGTGACATTTTCTTCAGAAGTCAAAAAAGCCCTATGAGAGTAGTCAAAGAATTGGTTCAGGAGGATGTACGGATCAGTATATTCTCCTGGAACAATAAATACCTGCTGAAATTTGAGTTGGGGCCATTGGAGCAGACGTTTAAGCTCAGTGAAATGGATGTGCTGGAGGAAGCCGAACTCGAGCAGTTTTTAATTGGGGATTTTTTTAAAAAAGTTCTCGAAAGATTTGAGGAAATGGGAAAAACATTTCGTGAGCAATTGGAAAATTTATAATTTCAGAAAATCTCTGAATTTATGCGTTTTTTGCTCCTTGCTCTTGGTTTGATTAGTGGCTCCTTGGTGGTTTCGTGCGATTCGGCTACTTCTGTCAAAACCCAAGAGCAGCGGATTTACATGGAGCGGGTGGTCTTCGGTATTGAAAAGGAATTGCAACAGTTGTCTGAAGAAATCCAAGCCCTAGCCAAATTCAATGAATTTTTACTTGAAAAACAGGATAGTCTTCGTCCGCTCCAAGATCCTGAACGCTACAAATTAAACGGCTATTATTCCTCCAATTCCATGGATTCTGTGGATGGAAAAAGTTCGGTGATTTTACTCAATACCAGCCCAAATCCCGCCCAGGCAAAAAAAGATATATTACTTACCAATGGCTTGGACTCTGCTTTTGCTAGACTATATGCCAAGTATGATTTAATTGAGCAAGTGTATAGCAATTCCAAGTGGCAGCTTTCCCGGGTTTATCCTCCTTATGATGTGGTCAATATCGTTGATCCTACCATCGATGTGACCCAATTTAATTTTTACTACGAAGCGGACCAAGAACATAACCCGAGCCGTGGCCCGGTATGGATTCCCGAGCCTTACGTCGATCCGGCAGGCCGGGGTTGGATTTTGTCACTGGTGCATCCGGTGTATTTTCAGGGGGAATTGCACTCGGTCCTGGGGATTGATTTAACGGTAAATGATGTCATACAGGGTTTTTTGGAAGAGGAAAAGGGCAATTACATCATTGTCAATAAAAAGGGGGATATCGTGGCTGGAAAAGCTACAGCGATCGAAGCCTTAAGTATGCCGCCGCTACGAAATCACGTGTATTTGGAGACGATCAGTTCAGATAATTTTCGAATTTCAGATTACAATCTGTTCAATAGTAAAAGCCGGGAAGTCCGCAAAATGGGCCAAACTTTCCTCATGGCTAAAGACCATCACTTTAAATTTGAAGAGGAATCATTTTTATCCGATGCAGTTTGTAAATCATTTTCCGCCATCGAATGGTACCTCATTCGAATTAACGACAATTATTAATCATGGGAAAGTTTACCTGGCATTCCAATTTTTGGTTGACTCTCACAGCAGGTACTCTACTGGTGTTGTTGGTGATTGTTTTTGGCTTGAGTTTTTTTGATGCCATTTTTGAAGCCCAGATCAATTCCAGAAAGGAGTTTCTTTACAAACAAACCGAACTCGCCGCTCAAAGTCTGGAAATGGACATCCGGCGATTTGAGGACGAGGGAAAAGGTTTAATCAGCTATTTGGAAGATCCTTTTCATGAAATTGATGATTACGATGAGGAATTGACTTCTGCTGCACGGCGCCTATTCAATGCCTATCCGGGTTTGGTCGATAGTGCATGGGTGGATATGCAGGATTCGGTTTTGATCTTTACGATGACTGATCGCAATAATTTTATCCGAACTCAATCGAAGGAAGCATTTCCGAGTACCAGATCCCGCGCCTATACCTATGATGTGATTGGAAAAAAGGGTTTTCGGATTATTTATTCACTTAACCTAATTGATTTTACCAAGGAGACAGTCCTCAATTATTACCTCAATCCAGGGGGAGCTAAAATGATGATCTACCACAATGAACTCATCGATTTAAGCTCCAATGGATCTTCAGGAATTGAGTTTTCTCCCCAAAATCTCCAACCCGTTTTAGAGGATTTATCCCTTGGCCTGAAAGGACTTTATGAGTTAAATTGGCAAAAGGAGGGAGAAGCGATTTCAGGAATCTTGGCCCAGTATCCCTTCAGTTTTGACTTGAATAGTCGTACGGGCACCTTGGCGTTTATGGTACCTGTGGAGGGCTTACAATCGGGAATTTATGGAACTTACCTTTTGCTGTTTTTGGGATTTGTGATCCTGCTTATTTTTACCATTGGTTTTTTTATTGTTTCGATTAAAAATAACCTGGAATCCGACCGCATCAAAGAAGAAAATATCAGGGAAATCTCCGTGCTTTTTGAACAGCAAAATTTGCTTTTGCAGGAACTCCGGGGCTTTGTGTTTTTTCATGATGCCAGAGGTCAGATTACCCGAGTCAGTGATGAGGTGGAAGAGATTTTGGGTAGACCTAAGACGGATTTTATCCAAGCATTTAATGGAGAAATAACACATAAGGATGTGGATCAGGTTCAGCAGCATGTAAAAATGGCCGTTGCTGAACACAAGGATGTGATAGATATGGAATACGATTATCAGCATCCGGACGGCAGAGAGATCAGGCTCCGAGTATTTGAAAAACTGGTTTACGATCAGTCAGGTGAGTTTACCGGTGGCATGGGGCTTTGTACCGATATCACTGCGAACTACTTAGCTAACCTCAAAATCGTGGAAAGTGAGAATAGACTTCGAACCCTGATTGGGAATATCCCTGATATTCTTTTCATCTACGATAATGAAGGGGAAGTAGTGGATTTTCATGTGCAGGATAAAGAGAAGATTTATGAAGCCTCTCAGGCCACAGTGGGGAAGAAATTAGAGGAATTTGTTCCTCATGGCCAAGCCACCTTGGTCAGGAATGCATTCAGCGAGGCCCGGAAAAAAGAGGCAATGCAATCCGTGGATGTCAAATGGGATTCCCAAATGGGAGAGCGGCATTATGAAATTCGGTTTTTTCCGCTGGATGCCGATAGAATGATGTCCATTACTAAAGACATTACCGGACAGAAAATATGGGAAAAGGGTCTGGTTGATGCAATGAAAGCAGCAGACCAGGCCAGTCGTGCCAAATCTGAATTTTTGGCCAATATGAGCCATGAAATCCGAACACCGATGAATGGGCTTTTAGGGATCATTGATCTGTTGGAGCACACGGATTTAAACCGGATTCAAAAACAATATGTGGAGATCATCAAAAACTCCGGCAATACGCTGCTGTCGATTATCAAGGATATTTTAGATTATTCTAAAATTGAGGCAGGAAAAGTTGAGATTCATGCCGAGCAGTTTGATCCTATTGAGGAGCTCGAAAAACAAGCCCAGATTCTTTCCGGTTTGGCCAAAAAGAAGAAAATTCATTTTACCCTGGAGAAGGAAAGTTTAGATCCGCTAGTCATTTCAGCCGATCGGGTCAAACTCAATCAGATTTTCCTGAATTTGGTCGGCAATGCGATCAAGTTTACCAATGAAAAAGGAAGAGTAGGGGTAACTTTATCGTGGGAACCGATTTCAGACTCCCTGTACTTTTTGAAATGCCGTATCGTGGATACCGGTATCGGGATTTCCCAAGAACACCTCGAGCATCTTACCGATCCTTTTTACCAAATCGAAAGCTCTTCCACACGTAGTTATCAAGGGACTGGACTGGGTTTAGCCATAGCCAAAAAGTTGATTGAACTGATGGGCGGAGAGCTCGAAATCCAGAGTGAAATTGGCAAAGGCTCTGATTTTACCTTTGGAATCATCGTCAAGAAAGTTGCCAAGGAAGAATTGGAGCCAAGTCCCAAACTGCCTGTTAGCTGGAAGGAAGTCCGGGAAAAGGGGAGAGATATCCCGTTCAAAATTTTGGTTACCGAAGATAATGATCTCAACCTGCAGCTGTTGGAATTGATGTTGGAACAGTTGGGCTTTGAATATAAAATTGCCAAAAATGGCTTGGAGGCAATTGAAAAAGTCAAGGAAGAGGATTTTGATGTGGTGCTGATGGATGTGCAAATGCCGCTGATGAATGGGCTGGAAGCCAGTCGGGAAATCCGAAATCTTCCCGATAAAGACAAATTGATTATCATTGGGCTTTCGGCCAATGTCTTTGATGACGATAAAATTTTGGCGATCGAAGCCGGGATGAACGATTACCTCACCAAACCCATTCGTTTGGCCGTCTTGGCAGAGAAACTGGAGTTCTACCTTCAGAAGTTGATCTCTAAAAATGGCTAAGGCAAGCTCGCCTGTATTATGAGCCGCAGCCCGCTCACCTTTTCGTTTACTCGATATGGGGGGGAATCCCTTTGCCCCATCAAAAGAAGGTTAATCCAATCCTTTTATCTTAACGGAACACCGAGGAAAAGGAGTAGCTTCAAATGTGGTTAGACTTCTTATTGAAACCTATGGAAGTTCAAACCTGATGGCATCTACAGAGATTTCATCGAACCCTTCTATGGTAAGAATTCTTGAAAATAATGGGTTCAGACACTATGGATTGCCTTGGAAAAGTAGTATCCATGAAAATTACATCGCTTTATTTTTAAAATTAGCTTAGAATGGACAAGGGCAAAGAATTACTCCTCCAATAGATCGCAGTGTATTAGAAGGTATAAGCAAGACTTTAGGTGATTCAGTAAATGGATTGACAGACACTGAAATTGAAAAGTTTTTGAGAAAGGCAGGTATTCAGGATGTTGATCCTAAAAACACAAAGTGGAAGAGAGGTTATAACGCGTTGGCAGCGTTCCAGAACAACAGAAAAGCTTCAAAAAATATCCTGATGTTCATAAACAAATCAATGACCCCGCCAGGTTTATTGGGAAAAGTGAACAATATGAATACATAAGGTCGGAATTAAACAAACGAATTTCTTTTACAGGGTAGGAATTATCTGAGAGCGCAAAGTTCTTGCGCATAACTGGTGCAAAAACCATTTCAGATGCAGAACTACGTGCAACCCGGCTCATAAATAAACTGGAACTCCGACAGACCCACCCCATAATCTTTGAGTTTTGTAAAGCAGAACTATTAGCAGACAAGTACTTCCACACTGATTTTGAAGCTGGGAAAAGTATTGCAGAAATAATCAGGCAAAGAACCGGGTTGACCGAAAATGGGGGTGAATTAGTTGAGAAAGCATTCAGTCTGAAGAACCCTATGATAAAAATTAATGATTTAGCCAATGAAACAAAAGAAAGTGAACATAAAGGCTTTGCTAATTTGATCAAGGGGGTTTTCGAGATGTTTAGAAATACTACCACTCCTGTTCCAAAAGTTAATTGGGATATTAATGAAGCAGATGCGCTTGACATTCTGTCAACTATTTCATTGATTCACAGGCGCCTTGACATCAATATCAAATTAAGCACAATGTCTCCCTCCTGATGATTGAATCATCAGGTATTCGTCCAGGTAAAAAAAGTCCTCTTTCTGCAGGTTGGATCAACCCCTTAGGGTTTGAAACGAAAATCCTCTGAAGGAGATTGAAGTGAAAAGCCCGGCCACAGGAACGGCCAATCTGATTTCAAGTTTTTATCATTTGATTTTCAATTAGGATATAAAATGCCTTGACAATCATCCCAATTACTTGTCAAATTATTTATTATCAACAATTTACTCGTAATCACCTAAGCTCATCTACCCAAAAAAAGACAAATTCTTTGAATCCAATATTTACCAGTTTTTGAAATTACTGGCATTTATTTGATTTCTAATATTCACCATATTTTCTTAACTTTGGTAAAAATTGGATAAAATGCCTAAAATCATAGATAATAAGCTTATAGAAGAGTTTAAGAACAAAGAGTCCTTCAGCCGCGAGGAACTTTTCGATTTCTACCGCTCATTCGAACCTGACCTAAAGGAAGGAACACTAGGTTGGCGAATCTATGACCTGAAAAACAAAAACATTATCAAGCCACTTAAAAGAGGATTGTATGTTATTTCATATAAGCCTCCCTATAAACCTGAACTTTCCCGTGACCTATTAAAAATTGCACATCGAATCAACGATGTATTTAAAGAGATTAGGTATTGTATTTGGGAAACAGGATGGCTCAATGAATTTTCCCAACACCAATCAGGCAAACGAATGATCCTGGTTGAAATAGAGAAGGACTTTACGGAATCACTCTATTTCGAGTTGAAAACCTCCTCAAAACGGGAGATATTTTTAAACCCTGACAGCAATACTATTGACTTTTATATTGCTGAAAGTAATTATCCGGTTGTCATAAAGAAGCTTACCAGCCGCTCTCCTATTACCACCAGGACAAAGGAAAAAGTAAAACTTTACACCCCCCTCCTTGAAAAAATTCTAGTGGACTTGTTTGCTGACGATAAAATCTTTTACCATCTCCAGGGAGCTGAACTAACGCATATTTATGAGCATGCAATAAACCACTACACCATCAATTTCACAAAACTCTTCAGTTATGCCAAGCGAAGGGACAAAGAACCAGAAATAAAGCAGTTTATGATTAACCACATGTCTCACCTTGTAAATGAAATCATAGAATGATCAAGGACCACTGTTTCACTGAAGAATGGCTTGAGGCCTTCCGGAAGCAAAAAAATCACAGCCGCATTGACAAAATCATTCTTGAAAAAATGATTTATGCGCTCCACCTGCTGGAGGAGCTTCGGGCCCGTGGGCTTGAATTCGTTTTTAAGGGAGGCACCAGCCTGGTCCTGTTATTGGAACAGGACAATCGTTTTTCTATTGACATAGATATCATCTGCACAGCAGGCAGGGAAGAATTGGAGTCCATATTCGGAAAAATTGTAGAGGTATCCAGGTTTACCGGCTTTGAAATAGATACACACCGAAGTTACTTACCCGGTGTACCCAAAGCACATTATAAATTTTCATTTGAAACTAATCTCCAGGGTTCAGGCACAATTCTATTAGACATCCTCTTTGAAAAACAACTCTATCCGGAACTCATTGAAAAACCTATAAATACAAAATGGATAGAAGTAGAAGATGAACATTCTGTCACACTGCCATCGGTTGACTCTATAACAGGCGATAAACTCACTGCATTTGCGCCAAATACAATCGGCATTCCCTATTTTAAAGGCAGGGACCGCCAGCCATTTTCCATGGAAATATGCAAACAGCTCTTTGACTTGAGTAGATTATTTGAGCAAATCCGGAACATGGAGACGGTGGCTGCAAGTTTCAAAGCTTTTTCGGGACAGGAAATAGCCTATCGAAAAAATGGCCAGGAACAATTTGACTTGACTCCGGGAGACATATTACAAGACACGCTGGATACCTGCCTGATCCTGGCAAAGCGTGGAACAGGTTCAACTGGGGAGCAGGAAAAATTTGCTGAATTACAAAGAGGAATCCGGGCCTTTGGCACAGGATTCTTAATGTCAGGAACATTCCGTATTGACGATGCCATTCCCGCATCAGCAAGGATTGCTTACCTCGCTGCTAAACTAAAGGTTAATGACCTTTCCCCAATTGATTATTATAACGGGCAAGATGTAAGTAAACTGACTATTGAAGACCCTGATTGGAATTTCTTAAATCGTCTTAAACGTCAGCCTGACAAATCCTCTTTCTATTACTGGTACCATACAATCAGGCTGCTTACTGGTTCAAAAAACAATCCTTAAGTGGAGTAGACACAATAGAGATGAATAAGCATAATGTAACTATTTTGACATGCAAAAATTGGAATTCTTTGACTCAATTAAAGCTTTGTGGGAGACACTGACTTATTGACCTACGAGGAAGTTATTGCCTCGCTCAGAAAAAAAAACCGGAAGAAACATTTATTGCTGGGCAATGGCTTTAGCATGTCCTATGATTCCGGGATATTTTCGTATAATGCCCTAAGTAAGTTTTTGGAGAATATAGAGAACGATACTCTTCAAAAGCTTTTCGGAATAATTAAGACCAGTAATTTTGAGTTGCTGATGGAGCAGCTCGAAAATGTTGCTAAAATTGCCGGAGTTTTTGGCGCTGAAAAAGGAGTAGTCGACAAGATTCACCAGGCTACCACAACCTTAAAAGAAAGCTTGATTGAAGCCATCAAAGAACTCCATCCTGAACATGTCTTTTCCATTTCAGAAGAGAAAAGCCAGGCTTGCGCGGATTTTCTTAATGAGTATCTTTCTCAAGAGGGCAATATTTTTACTACCAATTATGATTTGTTGCTCTATTGGGTTTTAATGAGAAACCAGCTCGATCGGATTGGAGACGGTTTTGGAAGAGAAACCGACGAGACTGACGAATTCATAGCTCCTGAAGACAGCATGTGGTCTGAACTGCGGTGGGGCAAAAACAAGGATACACAATCAATTTTTTACGTTCACGGAGCACTCCATATTTTCGATGCCGGGATAGATATCGTTAAGGAGGAATACAGCAACGAACATGTTTTATTGGAAAATGTCAAAGCCAGAATGGCAAGAAAGGAATACCCCATCTTTGTAACGGCCGGGAACGGAGAAGAAAAACTAAGTCATATCCGGCATAACAGGTACCTGTCTTTCTGCTACGACA
Organism: Algoriphagus sp.; assembly: GCF_024305035.1. Classification (GTDB taxonomy): domain Bacteria; phylum Bacteroidota; class Bacteroidia; order Cytophagales; family Cyclobacteriaceae; genus Algoriphagus. The sequence continues at coordinate 60,801 of NZ_JAMWZB010000009.1, read as the reverse complement.
CGCTCTCAAATCTTGAAGGCTCCCTGATATGCTTTGGCTTTGGTTTTGGCCCCTATGATGAACACATCATCGCCGCTATCAATAAAGCGGCAAAGAAAAAGAAAGAAGGTGATGGTAAATGGCATATGTTGAATAGCATATACATCGGAGTTTATTCCGATTCAGACTTGAAACACCTGAAAACTATTGAAAGTAAGTTTAAGTGTTATGTCCGGTATTTCGACGCTAAAACGGTAAAAGTTTGGGGTTAGGCTTTATACCCGACCGCAGTAATTGCCAATAAAAACAACATATGGCTCAACAGCTTGAATTTATCATCAGGGAATTGATCAGCAAAAACAGGGAAGGGAGTTTCTGGGACTTTAAATCTGAACCGCACGACAATAATGCTTCCCTCCTCCATGACATCCTTTGCCTGGCTAATTCGCTACATAAAGGAGACAAATACCTCATCATCGGTATAGAGGAAAGCCAAGAAGGAACCTGGGTAAAAGGATTGGCCCAAAATCAGCCCAACCGGAAAAAGCAATCCAATTACATTGATTTCCTTAGAAGCAAAAGTTTTTCGGGAGGCAAACGGCCTGAGATTGAACTACAGACACTCAAAATTGAAGACAACGAAATCGATGTACTGATAATTCTTGACCGGCCATTTAAGCCCTATACACTGACTGAGGATTACAAGGACAGAGGAACAACAGTCAAAGCCCATCATATCTATTCCAGAATAAATGATACCAATACCCCGCTTAACGCCTCCACAGACTTTTGGATTGTGGAGAAAATGTGGCGGGAAAGGTTCGGAATTGACCTTACCTCGCTTGACAGGTTGAAGGCCTTGCTCAAAGAGCCTGGAAACTGGTCTATGGACATTGGCAATAGTAATCATTTTTACCACCTGATATATCCTGAATACTCCATCATCCTGAGCGAACCGGAAAGGTTTTATGAGCCCTATAGCTACTTCTACACCAATGAATCCTCATTTCTGGGAACAGCCAAATTCATGTACCATACCACACCTATTGCGGAATTGGAATATATGTATTGCGATGAAATGCGGATCATGCTTCCTGTGCCAAAAACCGGCTACCTTGATTTAGAGATGGGAGACCAATGGTACTATCACTACCTATTGGATTCCCTGAATGGGCTGTTTTTATATCTTTTGACGAAGGGTGAGCTTTCCCTGGAGTCGCGAGGAATGTCCGCACCCTTTATCATCTTCAGGGATGAGGCAGAAAAGCAGCATTTCGAAGATTTTTTAACTGACAACCAACCCCTTCTTGAACAAACAGCTGTTGGATTTGCCGGAGAATTTGCCTCAAGAAACATCAAGAGGGTAGGGAAAGAATTTGGTGTTGACCCAGCTTTCGCGGATAAAGTATATCAACTTTTTAACAGATGGAAGTCGAATGCCAGAGCAGATGAATTATAAGCCTATTCAGAATAAGCTGGGTAGATTTACCTACAACTCCTTGGTTCGGGAGTTGCTATCTATACTTAAAAACCAGGAAAAATCATCCCGCCCCCAGGCTTTTTGGCAAGGCTTACTTCTGCTCAGGTGGGCAATTGAATTTGGAGGTCGAAATTATCCATTGAAGGAAGCTTCTCGCAAAGATATCATTAGTCTGTATCAACAAATCGAAAAACTAGAAAACGCACACAACATCTTCTATCCCGGAAGAAACGGCGGCAATCTCAAAAAGACCTTCATTATTCTTTCACTGCAGCAAATGGTTTACCAGGAAAAGGCCTTTTGGGATTGTACGGCAAGACAATATCTGTTATTCAATCAAATAAAGCACAAGTATGATATCGCAGGCAGTTTTGAAAAATTGACCGGAATTTCAATAACAGATTTTTTAAAAGTTCTTCATTTTAAACTTCTTCTACTTTTAAATGACACCGCTTCAGAAAAAATAATTAAAGGAATCTCAATTGATAGGTTCCCTGAATTAGTTGAAATACAATTTGGGTCGAAACTCAGTAATCAATTGTTTAAACTATGGACCATATCGCGAGAGTCCATAGATGTGGCGATAAATATGGATACTCGTCAGATTCGAAATTACAACCTCCAGATTTTTGAACCATCGATATTCACCCGGAGGCCTATGTTTCTCTTCGATAATCGCGTAATCATTCCCCATAGAGACATATTGAACGTGACCATCAATCACTTCATCTATGAATTTATGAAACATAAGGACCCTGACTTCTCTCCGGAGCTAGGACGCCGGATGGAAAAATATGTTGAAATGGGTCTTCATGAATCGGGGATAGATTTTAAAAATGAAAATGAGCTAAAGTCCAGGTTAGGAAAACACCACACCCTTGTAGATTTTCTTTTGGAAGATCATATTGTTGTTGAAGTAAAAGGCATTGAAGTTAAGCCCTTCACAGCAGCGAATCCTACTGATGAAATTCTTGCAAATGAATTCAGGCAGAATATAGTTAAGGCATATTGTACTCAAATGATTTCTGTGGTTTCATCAATAGCTTCACACGGAACTGAATATTTTGGAATCATTATTACTTATCGAGATTTAATGCTTGGGAATGCCACAGATTTATGGGACCAGTTTTTGAAAGAAGAAGCTGAGAAGATTGGACTAAACGAGGAAAACATTAGCCTCCTACCAGTTGAAAATCTCTTTATCATGGATTTGCGTACCTGGGATTATTTGGTTCACCTTTTAAAGAGCAAACAAGTAACCCTAAAGGAACTTTTGATAAAAATCAGGGAAACAGATAAAGACCCGATAACGAAAAAATACAATTTCAGAATGCACCTGGACGATTATTCCTGTCACCCTCTTGATCTAACTTATTTATTAGAAGTCAGGGAGAAACTCGATTAATTAACTCTCCGCCCATTCCTTAAATCCTTTTGCCCGCTTCTGGCTGATGATAATCCTGTTAGCCAATTCGGGCTGCACTATCAATTGTAGTTTACCATTTCCTATGGGTTCGAAATACTCACAAGCATGCCGGTTCACCATTACCTGGCGGTTTGCCCAAAAAAAACTTCTTACCTGGCAACAGGTATTGTACTTGGTCCAGTGATTGGGTAACCAGAAAGTCAACAATCCCGCCATTCCACACCCGTTACCTTTCCGGAAAAGTAGGCTTTGGGTTGATAACCGGAAAACTTGGTAAACTCATGGATAAAGTGTGCCTGGTCATAATAACCGCAGTCTAAGGCTAGATGGGCTAGGTTAAGATCCTTGTTTTTATAGAACTCAGTTGCGTGTTGGAACCGAAGAATTCGGTAGTATTTTTGGGGACTCAAACCGGCATAATTCAAGAATTGGCGCTCAAATTGCCTTCTGGATAAATTACAGTCTGCTGCCAGTTTTTCAATAGTGAATTCTTGTTGGTAATTCACAAGAGATTGTATGACTTGTTGGAATTTCAGTTCGTTTGGGAGTGTATCTCTTAGCCTTCTTCGAAGAAAATCAGTCATTATTTTCATTCTTTCTTCATTAGACACCGCTCCCAAAATCCGCTCCTCCAACATCCGACCCTCTTTTCCTAGAAAAGATTGAAGATCCAGCATTTGATCACTTAAGGCCAAAGAAGGTATATTAAACAGAAAGGGGAGGGCATAAGGATAAAAATAAATACCAAAAATTCCAAAGGAGGAATCACACTGATATTCCTGATAAACAGAAGATACTCCCGTTATTTCATAGATTCCGAATTTTTTTTCAAGTTGAATCCCTTTAAATTGTTGTAATTCATTAGTTAAGTTTGTTTTCTCTCTGTAAATTATTCTGTCAGTATGGTTTATATTCTTTGACTTAAAAGTTTGTAGAATTTCTAATTCCCTTTTTTGTTTTTTCAGCTCACTTTCGGTCTTTAACGTTTTCTTTTTATAATATCCGGAATAATCTAGATACATTATTCCAGAGCACATTCCTATTCCAAAATTTCCATCCCTATTTTTAATCGCATAGGCGATAAGTTTGGTATTTGCTGGAATATACATATCACAAGAACTTCCAATTCCGTTATCACTTCTTCCATAAATATAAATTGACTTTAGGTTTTCTCCTTTGAATAATTCATTAATTTGAATATCAGCTTTATATCCTGCCTCATTTCCTTTGTTGGGATAAATTTTGAGGATTGTCACATTGGCAACGAAATCAGATCGAATGAATTTTTCGGTGATATCCGGCGGGTTACAATCGCAAGCGAAGGCTCGCAATGAAAGTAGAAAGATTGAAAGATGCAGGATTTTTTTCATGGTTGGCAAGGTTGAGGTATTACCCTGATATGAGGAACCTGAGCATTTAAAGACTATCTCACGGTTTGCATCTAAGAAACGTGGGGTTTTTCGAAGCGATTATTTGTTTCGTGCCTTCAGTACATTTTGGTGGTCAAACACTCCACCGAATTGGTTTCTTGATGAAGTTGAAAAGGGATAATTCTTAATGCGGATATTAAGATACTTTCAGAAGGTAACCGAATAAGAAATTTACCCTTATCGAAACCCCAACTTTTCCCTCACCCGATTCAAAATTTTCTCGCCTTCGGTTTTGGCCTTTTCTTCTCCCGCAGCCAACTTTACCTCAATTTCATCCGGATGAGCCATGTAAAAATCAAAGGCTTTCCGCTCTTGGGCATACTTGTCTAAAATCAATTCATAAAATTCCTTTTTGGCATGACCATACCCGTAATTTCCACCCAAGTATTTTTCCCGGAGTTGGGCCGTTTGGCTTTCTTCAGCGATTAGGCTATAAAGCTTGAATACATTACAGGTGTCTGGGTCTTTGGGATCCTCCAATGCGGTGCTATCGGTGATGATGCGGTTGATGTTTTTTTTGAGTTGCTTCTCCGGCAGGAAAATATCAATGTAGTTTCCATAGGATTTACTCATTTTCTGACCATCCGTTCCGGGAATGGTTTTTACCGACTCGGAAATTCTGGCCTCAGGAATTGTCAAAATTTCCTCTTCCACGATTCGGTTAAAAGCAGTTGCAATATCCCGGGTCATTTCCAGGTGCTGCATTTGATCTTTTCCTACAGGAACCAAGTCTGCCGAATACAACAAAATATCCGCAGCCATCAGGACAGGATAGGTAAAAAGGCCTGCATTCACATCGGCTAATCGTTCGGACTTATCTTTGAAACTATGGGCATTGGCCAGCATGGGAAATGGCGTAAAGCAGTTCAAATACCAGGTCAATTCCGCGACCTCTGGCCTTCGGGATTGGCGGTAAAAAACTGTTTTTTCGATATCCAGTCCAAAAGCCAACCAAGCCGCGGCTACCGCAAGGGTGTTTTCTTTGCGCAAAACTCCGTCCTTGGAACTGGTAAGCGAATGAAAATCCGCAATAAAAATATAGGATTCTTCGGTATTTTCTTTAGCCAGTTGGATAGCAGGGACGATCGCTCCGAGGATATTTCCCAAATGGGGTCTTCCACTACTTTGGATACCTGTAAGTACTCTTGCCATTGCTCTAATTTTGGCGCAAATTAAGTAAATCAGCCTATAATTCGTCTGGATTTATCCGTTATTTGCAGTATGAATACCCGCACCCAATCATTCTTCTTCTTAATTCTAGGTTGTTTCTTCTCCCAAGTCATTAGTGCCCAGGAGCTTCCGGTCTCCAAGTTGGTTTGGGAAGTCAATAAAGTGAATCTGGGAACTGTATTTGAAGAAAACGGTCCTCAGGTAGCTACCTTTCGATTTACCCACACCCAGGATTCGGTCTTTGTCCTAGAGCGAGTTTGGACTGATTGCGGTTGCACCACGGTGGACTACACCCAGGACAGCGTAAATGTAGGAGAAGAAGGAACGGTTTCCGTGTCATTTAACCCCAGTACGACGGCGGGTTATTTCTCCAAACTGGTGGTGGTTAAAGGGAACCTGCAAGGCACCCAAGATACGCTCTACATCGAAGGGGTTTCCATCCCTACTCCCCAAAATCCGGACTTGGATTATCCGGTGCGAAAGGGGGATTTAGGTTTTAGGTTGGAAAAGGTCAATATGGGGGAAGTGTTTACTCATGAACCCAAAATCAAGGAGGTGGAATTTTTCAATTTCGGTGAGGATCCCCTAATTCAAGACAGCCTGAGGTTTTATGCTCCAGATTACATCGATCTACGACTAGTGCAGGATTCGGTTCCCCAACATTCCCGGGGCTTGCTTCAATTTTCGTACAATGGAGCTGAAAAAGGCGACTTGGGTTTCTTTGAGGAAGGGATTTCCTTGACTTTTGGCGATTCGATTCCCCAGCAAATTGCCGTCTTGGCCAATGTTTTTGAATATTACCCGCCGTTTGCAAAAAGTGACCTTCGCGTCATTCCCAATTTGAAAATTAGTGAGCCAGAGCTTGATTTAAGAGAAATTTCGGCTAATGAAATTCAAAATGAATGGGTAACGCTGATGAATAATGGCCAGAAAACCTTGGAAATCAAAAAAATACAGGGAAACTGTGAATGTCTAACTTTAGTGATACCTAAACAGGAATTGGCTCCTGGCGAGCAGATGAATTTAGAAATTACCTTTGATCCCAAGGGAAGAAAGGGAATCGATCAGCGGAATATTTTTATTTTCAGCAATGATCCTTTAAATCCCGTTCAATCCTTGGTAATCAAGTCTCGAATCAAGTAAATTAGGGTTAATTCAAGCTCCATTCATGAACACTAGACATTTATTTTTTTTGATTTTCCTCCCGCTCCTTTTTGGAATGAGCCTGAATTCCGTACCAGAAGAAAGTCTTTTTCGAGTAAAACCGTATTTGCAGCTGTATGGGCAGGGAAATATTCAGATTACTTGGTTTTCAGATCAGAATCTACCAAGTGAAATTTTAGTTAAAAATGCAGAAGGAAGCGTCGTTTGGGAATCTGGAGTGACAGGGGAATTCATTCCTGAGATTTATTATACCGCACAGGAAAAAGCCCAAATGATTTCCGATTTGCCTCAAGGTTCCTGGCTTTTTGCTGAGCAAACCCATCGCTACCGGGTGGCTCTTGTGGATCTGCCAGCTGGCCAAAGCTACAGCTATGAGGTTACCCTTGGTTCAGAGAAGTTTAGCGCCAGTTTTAAAACCAAACCTGATCAAGATTGGGAGAGTTTACGATTTATTGCGTTTTCGGATAGTGAGACCGAACCTCGGGGTAGAGATCGGCATCGGCCTTGGGCCCCCGGCACACCCTTGCTTCGACCTTTTGGGTTGACGGTTCCTTCGCTATGGAAAGAGAAATTTGGATTTACTACCCAAAGTGGAATTGAGATTCCCCACTATTTGCTTAGTGAAACTCAAGGTTATGCAGAAAACCTAAACATCATCAAATCCCGGAAACCCGACTTCATCCTCATGCCCGGCGACTTGGTTCAAGGTGGGGGGTATCAACCTGCCTGGGATGAATTTTTCAGGCACAATGCCGGAGAATTTGATCAGGTGCTGACCAGTTTACCTTTGATACCGGCTTTGGGTAACTGGGAGAATTATGGCGGAATCAGCGGCGGCTATCGATACAATGATCGAGGGGAGTTTGCTCCCAAAGTGGGGCGCATGCGCTTTCATGCTTATTTTGAAACCCCTGAAGAAGATCCACTCAAAAAACATCGTCAGAGTTATTATCGCGTGGACTATGGGCCGGTGACGATTCTGACCCTGGATTCCAGTAATGGTACTCCGGATCAGTTGGCCTCTGATTTTTCAGACGAGGAGAAAGTTTCCGGTAAGGAATTGACCGAATTGGGTACCGATACACAAGAAAATTATACAGCGGCAGAATACGCGAGTAATGGAGGGACAGACTTGTCAGGATTTCATCCGGGGAGTGACCAATATCGATGGCTGGAATCCAACCTCAAAGCGGCTTCAGAAGCGGGTCAGCTGATTTTTGTCCAATATCATCACATTGCCTATAGTTCCGGTGAGCATGGGGTACCGCTCAATCATGAATTGTCAGTAGGCCAAACAGGACTTCCCATGCGGGTTCTTCACCCCCTTTTGGAAGAATATGGAGTGATTGCAGTTTTGAGTGGGCATGATGAGCTATTTGAGCGAAGTGTGGTCGATGAAAATGGCGATGGCAAGGGAGTTTTGTACTATGATGTGGGCGTGGCAGGCGATGGGATTTTTGGGGTGAAACGCGATTACAGCGCTATTCCTTTTCCCAAGGTGGATTATAATCCGTTTAAAGTTTGGACCGCGGATGAAAATTCGGAGGAAATCTGGAATTCTGCAGGTGCCAATCCGGTAATTACAGACGGGGGAAAGCATTATGGACATTTGGAAGTCAATGTAAGCAAGGTAAAGGATGGAGCCAAAACCTTTGCTAAGGTGGATTTTACTCCGGTTTATGTCTTTCCTCAGATGAATGAGGCCTATGAACTTCAATCGGTCGAACGAAGGGTGTATCCTGATGAAGTCAGTGTGCTGGTTGAATTGACCGGAGCAGAAACCACCCTCGAGCCCCTCTTCAAATCTTCCATTCGCGTGGAATTGAATGAAAATGGAATGGCGGAGACCAGTCTTCAGGATTATCTGGAAAATGAGGTTCAATCGGACTGGGAAGTGATTTTTTCCCGATCCGAAACCTATACCTGTGCAGACCTTTCGGGTACTGAAAATGAATTGAAAATCACAGATTCAAAAGGAAATACCTGGACCAAAGTGGTGCTGGTAGAGGTGCTGGACACCCTTCCTCCGGATTTTGAAGCTACAAATGCAAATCTTCCCTTTGATCAAACGATCGGAAAAGCGACCTTATCCCCTGATGATTTTTATATCCGGACCGAATTCATTTATGAGAATTGTTTGGCGACTGCACCGGTCCGTATAGACCTGAGTAAAACTGAAATTACCTGTTCGGACCTGAATCCCGATGGAACCTACGAGCCGATTACCGTAGAAATCACGCTTACAGATCAATCCGGAAATTCAACCACTAAGAAGCGAATGGTTGAACTGAATGTCTTTGAGTCGAAGAAAGTCTCACTTTCTGCCCTCAATGAGCTCTATGAAGGCGGAGAGGTAGAGCTCAGACTAGGAGAAGAACTCGAGTATGAGGTTTTGTCCTGGTATCGGAATGATCAATTGATAGAGGGAGAAAAAGGGAATTCGATTTTAGTCCAGCAACAGGGATTGTATTATGCCGAGATTCAATTGAGTAATGGCTGTCAAGTGAAATCTGAGCGTTTGAATGTGGAGCAAAGTTCATTTGATTTTCCGGAGTTAAAAGCCGAGATTTTATTGGAACTGGGTTCAAATGGCAAGGTGGATTTGGCTCCGGAATCGGTCTTTTTGCGTTGGCCATTGGAAGATCCCAACTGGACGGTCTCTTTGAGTCAGCAGCAATTTGATTGTTCAGATTTAGGAGAAAAGACCATTGAGGTAACCCTCACGGATGAAAGCGGAGCAATCTGGACCAGGAACTTGGGATTGAGGATAGCAGACAAACTTGCCCCGAATTTGGTAGTCAACAATCTGGAAGTCCATTTTGATGTCAGCATCGGAAAGGTGGAACTAACAGAAGAACTGTTGATTGAGGAATTTTCGGATAATTGCGGGGAGTTGGAATTTGGATTGAGCCAAACCGAATTGACTTGCGCCGATATTGGGAAGAAAGTGGACATCCGGGTTGTGGCTGAGGATTTTTCAGGCAATCGAACCGAAAAGACCGCAGTGGTCACCGTTACGCGTTTTGAATCCGATCCGATCCAAATTCAAGGGGAGTCTTTGATTTGTGAGGGGGATGAGGCAAGACTTGAAGTAAGTTCAGAAAAAGATTTTGAAGTAGTCGAGTGGCGTAGAAACGGGCAAAAGATTTCGGGACAGCACACTAAAGTTTTGGAAACCAAGGAACCCGGAGTTTATCAAGCCTTGATTCGCTATGCGGGTGCTTGTTTGAGCGAATCCAATGATTTTGAAGTTGAACTTGCCCAATTTCCAGAAGGTGCCATTATCCAAGATGGATCTAAATTAGTTGCCCCTGAAGGGGTAAAAGGCTATCAATGGTATCGGAATGGGGAATTGTTGGAAGGAGAAAATGAACGAATGCTCGAATTGAATCAAATGGGTAGCTATGAGGTAGAACTGGAAAATGAGGTGGGTTGCAAAAAAAGGTTAAGTGCCATTGAAGTGAGCATTTCAGGCTTAATCTCCCGGTTGGATGTCATGGAATTGACCCTGTATCCCAATCCGGCAAATCATCAAATTAAGGTGAAACTTCCCCGCGATTTAGGCTTAAAAATTGCCTATTTTGACGTCTTTGAAATGAATGGAAAACGGGTGACCGAATCACTTTTTACCAGAGCGATGGGTGATGCTGTGCTTGAAATAGAGGTAGAAACCTTAAGTTCGGGGGTATATTTGATCTGGGTGCTGGATGAAAAGGGTACTGCTTATTTGGGTCGGTTCAGTAAAGTAGAGTGAGAACTGAATTTTTTTTAATCAATTAATCGGTTTACGAAGTAAAAGTGAAAAAGTTGGCGCTAAAATCTAATACCTGAGCAAGCGGATATTCTCCACCCATGCCAAGGAGGGGTAGAAGAAAAGGCCTGGAATGAAATTGAAATTAGGTAAATCAACCTTTTGTATTCTGTAGACCTGGTCCGGTGAGCGTATAAAAAATGCCCAGTTGGATTTTCTGAGCATTTTGTTTGATATTCAGGCATGCGGTTATTTAAAAGCCGGAATCCCTGTTATTTCATTTCCTAGAATCAGCAGATGAATATCGTGCGTACCCTCATAGGTGATCACAGATTCCAAATTCATCATGTGTCGCATCATCGGGTATTCCCCGGTAATTCCCATACCGCCATGAATTTGTCTCGCTTCTCTTGCAATAGTAAGAGCCATTTCTACATTGTTTCGCTTGGCCATTGAAATATGAACGGTTTTGGCTTTTCCCTCATTCATCATCTTGCCTACTTTCCAAGCCAAAAGCTGGGCTTTGGTGATTTCGGTCAGCATTTCGGCCAGTTTTTTCTGGGTAAGCTGGAAAGCACCGATTGGCTTGTCGAATTGAATGCGCTCCGCAGCATATTTTCGGGCAGATTCATAGCAGTCCATTGCCGCTCCGATTGCTCCCCAAGCAATCCCAAAACGTGCCGAATCCAAGCACATCATGGGTGCGCCGAGTCCGGATTTGCCAGGCAATAGATTTTCTTTGGGAACCTTCACGTTATCGAATACCAATTCTCCGGTGCAAGAGGCACGAAGTGACCATTTACTGTGCGTTTCTGGAGTCGAAAACCCTTCCATTCCACGTTCCACAATCAATCCGTGAATTCTGCCCGCTTCATTTTTTGCCCAAACCACGGCGATATCTGCTTTAGGTGAATTGGAAATCCACATTTTAGCGCCATTGAGCAAATAATGGTCTCCCATGTCCTTGAAATGGGTGGTCATCCCGCTGGGATTGGAGCCATGATCTGGTTCGGTTAGGCCAAAACAGCCCAGCATTTCTCCGGAAGCCAATTTGGGAAGGTATTTTTTTCGCTGCTCTTCAGAGCCGAATTTATAGATGGGATACATCACCAGCGAGCCTTGCACCGAGGCCGTGGATCGCATCCCGGAATCCCCCCGCTCGATCTCCTGCATAATCAACCCATAGGCAATATAGTCCAGGCCACCTCCGCCGTATTCTTCTGGGATCTGCGGACCAAAGGCTCCCACATCTCCGAATTTTTTGACAATCTCGGAAGGAAAATGGGCTTTTTGTGCCCAGTCTTCGATGTAGGGAGAAATCTCCCGCTTGACAAAGTCCCGGATCGAGGTTCGGATCAATTTATGCTCCTCTGTTAAAAGATCGTCCAGATCTAAAAAATCCACCCCTTCAAATGTATCCTGCTTTTGTGATTTTTGGATTCCCTCGGCCCCCATAGTTGATTTGGTTTATTGAATTCTATCAGACAATTTTACCGGGAAGAAAAGCTTCCCGCCTAGACCCGAAATAAATAGATCGCTTCTTAAAAAACTATCTTTTTTCCTAAAAGTTGCCCCATGCACGAAAACCAATTTGATCCTCAGATTTTAGATAAAATCCATTTGCTCGAGGAGAAATTCAAAGCCTCCGGACAAGATATGCTTTCCTATTTGGAGGGCTTGCTTTATGCAGATTATTTAACCTATTGGGAATATATCAATTTGGATGTGTTGCTCTCCCTTCAGCAACCCAAAACCAGCTTCAAGGATGAAAAGATTTTTATTATTTATCATCAGATTACCGAACTGTATTTCAAGCTGATTATTTCTGAAATGGAACAAATCGCTGATCATAAGCCGCTTTCCCAAGAATTTTTCAAGCAACGCTTGGAGCGAATTCTGATGTACCTGGACCATTTGATTTCTTCCTTTGCCATGATGTGGAAGGGCATGGAGCGAGAACAATTCTTGAAATTTCGCATGTCGCTTCTTCCGTCTTCGGGTTTTCAAAGTGCCCAATACCGGGAAATCGAACTGATGGCAACGGATGCTTTTCATTTAGTCACATTGAATCGAAGAGACGAATTTGACTACCATTCTCCTTCGGATGATCTTTTTGAGCATTTGTATTGGCAGCAGGGAGCCATTGAGTTGGCAACGGGAGAAAAGACATTGACGCTGAAAAATTTTGAGCTCAAGTATGGGAAAAAGCTCAAAGAATTGATCGAAAACTACCGAAGAAAAAATCTCTGGCAGCGCTACCTGGAAATCAATCAGCCGGATGAAGAGTTGACTGAGCTCATGAAGCAGTTGGATTTGAAAGCCAATGTGTTTTGGCCATTGGCACATTACAAGTCGGCGGTTCGCTACCTGCAGCGCGATCCGGTGGATATTGCTGCTACCGGAGGCACTAACTGGCAGAAATACCTTCCTCCGCGTTTTCAAAAAGTGATCTTTTTCCCTGAACTCTGGACCGAAAAGGAAATCGAAGAGTGGGGAAAGGGCTGGGTAGTGAAAGAGATTTTCGGGGAAGATTAATTTCTACTTTCGATTATCTGGGGTAGTTTTCCATTACAAACCGCTCCGCATTCCCAAAACAAAAATCATTCACAGCCGCGGCTACATCTTCCCGCGATTGGAGGTGGTTGAGGTACTTTTTGTTTCCTGATTTTCGTGCTTGATCGATGGTGAAAACCAAATTATTGGCCATCAATTCAAACTCCAGAGCGCTGGGATAAGGGTCCACGGGATCGATCAGACCTTCGAAGTCCGTTCCAATCGTGATGCATTTCCAGACTTGTTCCTTTTCTTGGTTGTTGAGATTCGGATTGGTATAGGGACTTTGGATAATGGCTTCTAGGTTTTCCCAAATAAGCTGAATCCCGTTTCGATTTGGGTTTTCTTTCAGGTCTTTTTTAGTGATTCCCAATATCCGCTGATCAAAAGAAAGGCCGAAAAGCCCTTTGGTTTTCACAATCATTTCGATATCCTCATCGCACATATTGATATTCCAGGCATTGAATTTTCCGCTGGGATCGGTGTAGTCGTCTTGTTCCTGATCTTCCCGTTCGATATGCTTGTCCAGAGTGGAAATCCCCGAATAGGCACAGTGAGAAGCGATCACGGGGATTCGATCTCCTTTTTGATGGCATTTATTGACCAAACTGTAAAACTCTTTGCGTGAGCGTGCACTCATGTGCTTGACGTCGATAAGAATTCGGTAGCCTAGGCTTGAATCCCGTTCAAAGTTCGAGTCAATACTCAGGAGCGCTTTGATCACACGTCTTCCATCATTGTTGAACCCCCCGTTCATTCGTTTTCGCTGGTTCAAAAGCATTTTCCCCATATCCGGAATGGAATGTGCATGGCCGCAAAGATGATTATCAAAATGATGGGCAAACGTGATAAAGAAAACAGGAAATTTCCAGACCGTCTTGATGAAGTGAATCCGATCGGAGATTTCTTCGATGGATCCTACCCTGTCCGTACCCAAAGCATGGGCACCTTCTATGGTCAAAATCATGGTGATCTCCTGATCATCAAGTAGCGAAGCTTCCAATTCCCTTCGATCAGCGGGAATTTTGTAAGCTGCTTTTTTAGCAAGGTAAGACTTGGGAAACTGCTGCATTCTTCGCATTTCAGCTTTTTTCCGGCCGATAAATTTCCCGGGAATATGAATTTCATTCTTGTGGATTACTTTCCCCGAATCCATGCTCACAAACTCCAATTCCCGGTTTAGCGATTCCCAATAATCATATGCTGGAGATTGAAAAAAATCGACTGCTGCATCCGGAATCCGCATATAAGCCACTTGGATAAAATCCCGTAATGGAAGCTTATGTGAGGTAGCAAATGCGATCAGAAACTTATACCATTTATCCTCTCCGAATTGCGGCTTCATTCCTTTGACAAATTCCCGCTCAAGCGGGTAGAGGGAATTAAAGGTCAGTCTCAAATTCGAATTCCAGCATTTGACCAGATCCATTTGAGAATAGGAGGCCCCCATTTTTCCGGCTTGGTAGTTTCTTCGATTGGAAGCGATTACTGTCCAAGGACTGAACTTATCACTGCGCCGAAATTTCCGCTCCTTCTCCTGCATCTGAAAATGGGCCCGCATGTGATTGTGGCAATGTAAATCTGAAAATTTTCTTCGCATGGCTTATGAGCTAAAAATGGAACCTTCACCCTGGATCACGTGGATGATATCTTCGACTACTGAAGGGGAATTGGTATAATACCAATGGTGAACCGTGTCGTGGAGCAACCCTTTGTCATCTTGGATGGGGGTGACATCGCATTGGTAAATATCATCGGGAAGATTGATGGAATTTTTGGCTCCCCATCTTCCGAGTCGATTGAAGGCATTTTTGGTTAGCTCGGAAACACCCAAAGCTTGATCTTTGTTGTGATAATACACATGAACCCGCTCTCCAAAATCAATCAAACGATAGAGGGGATGGGGTTGCTCCAGCGCATAATAATCGATATCTGCTCCCACTAGGATGATTTCTGCGAAAAGGGAATTGATTTCCATGCCGATGTCGACCACACCTCTTACCATATTTTCCAAGACTCGATTCCCCATGCTATGGCACATCAAATGAATTTTTTGTTGGCATAGAGGCTTCCGCTCCTCCACAAATTTCTTTTTGAAAAACTCTCTGAGCGAAGCCATGGAACGAGCCAAGGCAAACCCAGACTGCATGGCATCGTAGGCGTCGGAACGGTATTTCAACAGTTTTTTCTTTGCCGGCCAGGTGAACAGGACCAGATGCTTGATAGGGGAGTTTTCAGGTTCTACGTATTTTCGGTGCAGCTCGGCCAGGGTTTGCATGGCTGTTTCCAAATCGGATTTGAACCCATGAACAAAAACCAGAATATCTTCCTGAATTGGCATGCCCTTGGCTTTTTCTCCAGCAGCAACTCCGGCTTCATAGAGCTCATTAAAAACCTGAGAGGAGGGAAAAACCGATTTGTTGACCTCCTTATCGTCTGCGTATTTGGCAAGCAAATCTTCGTTCACCTCTGGAAGGATTTTGATGTCAAAATCCTTTAGCTTTTTTGCTTTGTTGGGATCGAAGCGAACGGTTCCATAACGCAAGTTATGTCTGGCTTCCTCATCCCCATCTTTTCGCATGTATTCACGATCATTAACTGCGATGTAGTTTTTGCTGTTGCGGGAGGTAACTTCCCGATTGGTAATGAGATAATGTGTGACCATAGGAATAGAGTAAAAGAGTTGAAACACTTAAAAACACCCACTAAAATCTTTGTAGGAACCCGATTGCTTTTCATTAAGCATGAACACCTTAAATTTTGCAAATAATCTTTTGAATCACAATTACTTGTTCGATCTTTTCCATGTGATTTTTAGGTTATTTCTTCTTTAAGTTTTTCCACGGTCTAGAAGATTTGAGGATCCCTGTGCATTTTTGAATCCTTATAAATCACTACCCATCATGAAACTGCTAAACATCACCTTCGTTTTTGTCGCCCTGCTTGGCCTGGCTTCCTGCGATTCCAAAAAATCCGTCACCAAAGGGGAATCCATCACCACCATCACTTTTGGTTCATGCAATAGACAAGATGATCCCCAGCCACTATGGGATCCGATTTTAGCGGAGAATTCCGACCTATGGATTTGGATGGGGGATAACATCTATGGGGATACTCATTCTATGGATACGCTTCGGGAAAAATATGCCCGGCAAAAAGCCCAACCTAAATACCAGGAATTAAGAAATTCCACCGCCATCATTGGCATCTGGGATGATCACGATTATGGGATCAATGATGGGGGAAAATATTATGCGAAAAAGAAAGAATCTCAACAGTTGATGATGGATTTTTTGGATGTACCCAAAAGTGCCCCCGAGCGAAAGCGGGAAGGAGCTTATGCCGCTTATATGTTTGGTTCAGGGGATAAACAAGTGAAGGTAATTCTCCTTGATGCGCGCTATCACCGCGATACGCTGATGCGTGAAAATCGAAATTACCTTCCCAATGAGCAGGGACAGATTTTAGGAGAAGCGCAATGGAAATGGTTGGAAAATGAATTAAACACCAGCCAGGCTCAGGTCAATTTAATTGTGTCCGGAATTCAATTTTTACCAGTGGACCATGTGTATGAAAAATGGGCTAATTTCCCCAAAGAACGGGAACGGCTCTTGGACTTGATCGCTTCATCAGCTGTAAAAACACCTATTCTGCTCAGTGGGGATCGACATATTGCTGAATTGATGAAATTGGAAGATGAACGCTTTCCAGAAGGCCTCTATGAAATTACCTCAAGTGGATTGACCCATACTTGGAGTAAGGCAGGGGAGGAAGAGAACCGATTTCGGATCGGTGAATTGATCGCAAAACTAAATTATGGATTAGCCGAAATTGATTGGCAGAATCGTTCGGTTGACTTTCATATCAAGGGGCTGGAAGCGGAAACTTATGCCAGTCTCAGGGTTCCATTTTCTAATCAATAAACGCATAAACTATGGTTAAACGGAGAGAATTTATCAAATCATTGGGGGCCAGTTCGGCGATGTTTTGGGGTATGGGAGGCGCTGTATTAGCAGAAAACCCTACCTTCCAAAAGCAAGCAATGGTATCCCGGTTTTCACCGATTCGTGTTCGGGGGAAAGTAAGTGCTGCAGGAAAAGGTATATCTGGGGTTGCCATCTCGGATGGAAGGTCAGTTGTGCAGACCGATCAAAATGGAGAATACACCCTTCTCAGCTCCTCGGATCGGCAATTTGTATTTGTTTCCCTTCCTTCAGGATATCAAATCCAACGTCAACAAAATGGTTCTGGCCGGTTTTATGAACGATTACAGGCCGACCAGGAGGAGCAGCAGATTTCCTTTGAACTAACCAAAACCATCCAATCGGATGAAAACCATCATTTCTTACTGCTTTCCGATACTCAGATCCAGGACGCCTACGAAGCCGAACAACTGTTAAGTACCAGTATTCCGGATGTACAACAGACCATCGCCAAAATCAATGACCCCAATATGTTTGGGATTGGCTGTGGGGATCTGGTTTTTGACCGTTTGGAACTATTTAAGGAGTATAATCAAGGGATTGCCGCAACAGGAATTCCTTTTTTTCAGGTTCTTGGAAATCATGACATGGATTTTGGCGTTCGCTCTGATGCGGGAACAGCCCAAACGTTTAGCGGTCATTTTGGCCCAACCTACTATTCCTGGAACCGTGGAGAAGTTCATCATGTGGTCTTGGACGATGTTTTTTATCTCGGAGTAGGAACCAAATACATTGGCTATATCTCTGAAGAACAATTGGCTTGGCTAGAGCAGGATTTGGCTTGGGTTGAAAAAGGGAAAACCGTGGTGGTTTCTTTGCATATTCCCAGTTATACCGGAGCCGTTGAGCGTTATCCTGATCGGGATACTTTGGGTGGAACGGTGAGCAATCGGGAACATCTTTACCGACTGTTGGAAGGATACCAAGCCCACCTCTTATCGGGGCACACCCATTTCAATGACAATATGATCATGGGGCATGTTTACGAGCATTGTCACGGAACCGTTTGTGGAGCCTGGTGGTCAGGGCCAATTTGCTATGACGGGACCCCGAGCGGCTATGCAATCTATGAAGCAAGGGGTTCGGAACTGAAATGGACCTACAAGGGAACAGACTTGAGTGAACAGGAACAATTTAGGGTTTATCACAAAGGGTATCATCCTAATTTTAAGGATTATGTCTCAGTCAACTGCTGGAATTATGATCCGGCATGGGAACTCAGCTGGTATGAAAATGGGATCAAAGTGGGTTCACCGGAAAAAATACGGGCTTTGGATCCTTGGAGTATGGAGTTGCACACCGGCCCGGAATTGCCCGCCCGCAGACAATGGGTAGAACCCCAACTCAATGATCACATGTTTTTCTTCAAACCAGATCAAACCGAGAATTTGGTCTTCGAAGCCAAAGACCGATTTGGTCGGGTATTTTCTAAGCAAGTAAAGTTCTAAAAAACATAGGCCTTGAATAGGGGATTCAAGGCCTTGTTTTTAATATCCAGCTGCCTCATTTTCCCTTCGGGGATCAGCTCCGCCTTCGAGTTTTCCATCAGGTAAGCGCATTATTGCGTCTACTGAACCTATGATTGGAGTTCTGCCTTCATGGATTCGGTAATTTTTGGAACTTAAACTCCGGTATACCGAACTGTCAAGACTTTTCTCCTCAAACAAAATCTGATCAGGGAGCCACTGATGATGAAATCTCGGAGCCTCAACCGCCTCCTGCATGGTCATGTCAAATTCGTAGGCATTGAGAATGGTCTGAGCCACTGCGGTGATAATGGTTGAGCCACCCGGAGTACCCAAAATCATCCAAAGCTCTCCATCCCGCTCCACCAATGTAGGGGTCATGGAGCTCAACATTCGTTTTCCCGGGGCAATGCTATTGGCATCGGCACCAATTAGGCCAAACATATTCGGAACGCCAGCTTTGCTGCTGAAGTCATCCATTTCATTGTTCATGAAAAAGCCCAACTCATCCAAGTAAACTTTTGATCCGTAGGCCCCATTTAAGGTGGTCGTCACCGCCAAGGCATTTCCTTCTGCGTCCATGATGGAATAATGGGTAGTTTCCATGCTTTCTGCAAATTGAACCTTTCCTTCGGCGAGATCCTCTGATTTGGTGGCCAAATTCGGATCGTAATTTTCCATGCGTGATTTTAAGTATTCATCGTCGAGTAACTCTGGAACTGGGATGGCAACAAAATCAGGATCACCCAAATAAAAATTTCGATCGGCATAAGCCCTACGCATGGCCTCTGTTAAGACTTGGATGTATTCCGAGGAATTGTGCCCCATTTTTTTCAAGTCAAAAGGCTCGACCATTTTAAGGATTTGTCCGATCGTTATTCCTCCAGAACTCGGTGGGGCCATAGAAATGATGCGTAATTCTTTATAATCAAAAACTACAGGTTCTCTCCAAACGGCCTGATAAGATTCCAAATCCTCCAAAGTGATGATTCCACCCAGGCTTTGGAGGTGATCAACCAGGATTTTTGCCGTCTCGCCTTTATAAAACTCATCTCTTCCGTTTTGTGCAATGCGCTCAAGCGTCTGTGCCAAAGCTAAATTTTTTATTGTATCTCCAGCACTTCTTTCTTTTCCATAAAAAGTATCCTCTCCATTGACTTCTCTGACTACTTCTAAGATTCCTCTCAATCTCGATTCTTGTTGTTGGCTGACCACAAAGCCATTTCGTGCCAAGTCAATGACGGGTTGTAAAATCTCGGCAGGACTGAGTTTTCCGAACTTTGCCTGTGCAGTAAAAATCCCGGCTATCGTTCCGGGAACTCCCGAAGCCAGGGCTCCCTGTGTACTTAATCCGGGAATCACTTCTCCATTTTCATCCAGGTACATATCTCTACTGGCAGCCATGGGTGCTTTCTCTCGGTAATCTAAAGAGCCAATCTCCCCGTCAGCCATCCGATACACCGCAAAACCGCCACCGCCCAAATTTCCAGCAAAGGGAAAGGTGACCGCCAAAGCCATCTCAGTAGCCATCATCGCATCAAAGGCATTTCCTCCCTTCTTCAAGATTTCTACGCCAATTCGAGATGCTTCACCTCGGGCAGAAACGACCATGGCATTTTCAGTGATCAGCCCGCTTTTGTGGTTGGGTTCCTCTGCCGGCCGGGAACAGGAAAAGAGGAGGAGTTGAACACTGGTCAGTAGTGCGATTCCTCGGGTGGATACGATTCTATTCATCTAATAGGGTAGTGTTAAACAGCTTTACTATTCGCTTGTATTCATCTGTCCAGGAACTGGGCTCTACAAATCCATGATCTTCTACCGGATAAATGGCCATTTCCCAATTGTCTTTTCCAAGTTCAATCAGGCGCTGAGAAAGCCGGACGACATCCTGAAAATGCACATTCACATCGACCATCCCATGGGCGATCAACAAGTTTCCTTGAAGTCCTTCCGCATAATAAATAGGAGAGGAGCGGCGGTAAGCAATCGGATCTTCTTCGGGTGTATTGAGAATATTGGAAGTGTAACCGTGGTTATAATGCGCCCAATCGGTAACCGATCGTAGGGCTGCTCCAGATTTGAATGTTTCTGGCTCTGTAAATAAGGCCATTAGAGTGATAAAGCCTCCATAGCTACCGCCATAAATTCCAATTTTATCTGCGTCTACCCCATAGTTTTCAATGAGGTGTTTGGCTCCGTCTGTCTGATCAGACAGGTCTTTTCCGCCCATGTGTCGGTAAATCCCAGTTCGCCAATCCCGACCGTAACCCGCAGAGGCTCGGTAGTCAATATCCAAAACTGTGTAACCCAAATCAGCTAATAAATTGTGAAACATGTACTCTCTAAAATAGCTGCTCCACCATTTGTGGGCGTTTTGGAGATAGCCGGCTCCGTGGACAAAGATGACTGCCGCACCGTTCTTTTTGTCGGGATCGGGTTGATAAATGCGAGCAGGAACCTTAGCTCCATCCCGTGCTTCAAACCGGATAATTTCAGGATCCCGCCAGGGGTAGGATTTAAACTCCTCGCTTTGACCGAAGGTCAACTGCTTTTCTTCCGCTTTTACTTTATTGGCTTTGATAAAAAGCTCGGTAGGCCGGTTGCTGTAAGAATGAAGAATAGCTAATTTTTTCTCATCCGGGGAAAGCTTTACCTCATTATTTCCGGACATGGAGGTCAATTTTTCCAATTTTCCACCCATCAGAGGCATTTTGTAAAAATGGCGCTCTCCTGGATCTACTTGGGAAGTTGTCAGGTACCAAGACTTTTGATCCTTGGAAATAAAAGGGTCAAAAACCTCGAATTCCCCTTGGGTCAGGGCAGTTTTTTCTTTGGATTCGACATTCAATACATACAAATGGGAGTACCCACTTTCCTCAGATTGAAAATAAATATGTGCGTTGTCCGGAAGCCAACCCAAGGTCCCTCCTGAGAAAGTCCAGCCAATCCCCGGTCCACCGATCCAAGCTTCATCCCGCTGTCGGTCCAAGGGAATCAATTCTCCTGTCAGTAAATCAAGTTCGGCGATCCATCTGTCTTTATTGTCAAAGGATCGGGCCTGAATAATCGCTTTGGATCCGTCAGGAGAATACACCGGACCAAACAAAGCTACTTCTCGATCTTTCTCCTCTAGTTTTCGATCGGGATAATCTGCCAGATAATCCGGCTGATCCTTCAGGCCGGGAAGATTTTTGGTGGAAACAAAATACACCGTATCCCGAGTCAAATCATAAATCCCGATTTCTGATTTGGTAGGATTGGTCCCCACTTTTGGCCGGGAATTGAGGTCCTCGGTGTACCCGGAAGCAGCCACATAGTCTGGCACTTTCGTATTTTTATTGCTCGCAGAACTGTAAAACGTAAAACTTGCAAATCGAGC
Source organism: Algoriphagus sp. (assembly GCF_024305035.1). Taxonomy (GTDB): domain Bacteria; phylum Bacteroidota; class Bacteroidia; order Cytophagales; family Cyclobacteriaceae; genus Algoriphagus. Next base: position 39,020 of record NZ_JAMWZB010000009.1, on the reverse strand, counting down.
ATCGGGTGATACTTGTAGATTGGAAGGATTTTTTCCTGAAGTGTAATAAATAAATTCCTTGGTTTCGCTTTGGGTCGCTTCTCTGTAGGCTCGGCTAAGCTCCTGGGTTTCCTGCCGTCGCCTAATAACCTCCAGTAAATTGAGATTTTCAACCTCCACAAAACTTTTGTCGGCTTCATCGGATTTTTTTGAGTCCTCGTTTGGAGGGTTTCCGGTAGAAATCGCTGTTTTTTTGCTCACTGTTCCCGTTTTTCGATCCAATACAAAGAGATTTTGCTCACTGACAAATGAGATAAAATTTTCATCTGCCAAAAAGTTAGGATTGCTCAGTCGATTGGGCCAATCCAAGATGAGCTCTGTCTTTCCTTTTGAGAGATCTTCCAGCCAGATTTTTTGGTTATTTTCCACATAAAGTCTTAACTCTCTATTTGAATTAATCCGCAGCTGACTTTTTCTGAGCGCTTTTTCTTCCCTTAAAGGGACTTTTTGTATTTGATCAGGTTGATCAAGATGGATTTTGTATAAGGAGTCTGAGGGGTCGGATTCCAAGTTGTATTCAAAATAAATCGTTTGGCTGTCATCACTCCATCGTACCGAGGAGGGAAAAGTACCCATCCACTTAGGGTCACGCATGATGTAGTCTACCGAGAGTGCAGATTGGGCAATGGATTCTACTGACCAAATCAGCAGAAAGGCCAGTAAGGTGTACTTAATTCTCATGGATTGGTTTTTAGATGCGATTAAGCAAGCGCACCGAGAAATTGTGCCAGTTCGGTTTCGATCGTTCGGATTTCTTCTTGGAGTTGTTTATTTAGCTTCTCCGAACCCTCTAAATTTGCCTCGATGTCTTCCAGAATTTTCCTTGTTTTTAAGGCTCCAATATAGCTCATGCTGGGTTTGGCCTTGTGACATCTTTTTTTAATGGTTTTAAAATCATGTATAGCGTAAAAAGTATCCAGTTCTTTCAAATCTGCAATATTGGTATCTAAAATTATCTGAATCATTTCCCGAATCATATCCGGGTCGTCATCACCGAAATATTGGTATATGGCTTGCTCACTGATGATTTTATACATAGTTGTTTTCTTGGGGGGTTAAAAATTTTGAGTCTCCATTCTCTAAAATTAAAAACATTTTTCAAATCACATTATTTCTACCTTTGAGATTTAAGAATTCAACCAAAATTAGGGAGGTTTAAGGCATCTAATTAATTTTGCTGATCTCTTTGGTTTCTATGAAATAAACCGATTTATGCAAAAGAACAAAAAACTATTTCTCTTGCTATTTGTCCTATTCATGTTGCTCATGCTTTGGATTGGGTATGACATCTCCCAGCGGACGACATTTCCGGGAGCAAAGGGGAATTTGAAAGAACGAATCAGTACTGGACAAGACTAATGACGGGAAAAAAAATAGATATCGATCGGCTCGATCTGGAGCGCATGAAGGATAAAACCACCGATACGCCGGGGACCTTGCCCTATGCGCATCATTCGGGTAGTGCACTGATCAAACCCGAAGACAAGGGTAAAATCACGGGGCGGGCAGTAGCTGCCATGCAATCCCAAACTGAGATGCAGATGGCTCAGATTTATGATCAAATGCAGCTGCTGGCCGATCAGGCAAAAAAAATCAAAGCTAGAGTAGAAGTTTCTGAGCGGATTTACCAAGCCTCTATCCCTTTTGAACCCTTAATCAATCACCACTATTTCCTTTACCAAAAAGAAGATGGCGTGGACTTTCTAAGCATGATTGCGCCCGAAGAGTGGGGAAGAAAGAAGAATTTTGCCAGCTTTGTAGCCGAAGTAAAATTGCTTGCCGATCATACCTGGGAAATTCTCCGGGAAAATACCTAAAATGATGTCTAGTATTTTTGCCCAGAACTTATTGGCTATTCTCAACGAAGAGTTGGATGGAGTAGAGCAAAACATTGCCATGGAAGTCAATCCCAAATTTCTGGATGAAAAAGGGAAAACTTGGCTTCAAGAAATTTTTGAAGAGTTAGGTGGTAAAGGACCTTTTCCGCAACTCGAAAAAGTGAAATTTGATGCCAAAATTAATCGGATGGTTATCCTGGTTGATTTTGAATTGAACTTCAATAGATACCGGTTAAAAACTTTTAGATCAGAGCTTTATGATAATTTTCAATTTCCATTTGTGGAGGCTCACAAACGCCTTTGCCGAACTTTTGAAAAAGAATGCATGAAGGCTGGGTTTCAGGGGCGTCATTGGAATGGTCCTCCGGTTGCAAGACAATGGTTTGGGGACTCCGAAGAAATCGGGGACTTTTCGGGAAATGGATCTGCCGGCTGGAAACTGCGTGCCTATAACGACGCTCAAATCGATTTGCTGTCCCGAATTCATGGCTTTAAACTGATTCGAATTTCTCCTTTTGAAACGCTGATGACCGGTGGTGCCCTGCGTCGTTTGGATCAATTGCTGATGAATCCAAAAGAGGAGCAGCAAAAGGTGGTTTCCAGTTGGTTGCTTCGCAAATTGGAAATCGAGGCAGAAAAGAAAAACCAGTCCTAAAAAGAACTGGTTTTGCCAATAAATTGAAAGAAGAATTAGGCAAATAATCCAAAAATCTCCCGTTCGATTTTTTCCACGATAAAGGAAAAGTCTTCTGATCGCTCTACAAAATCCAGCTCATTGACATCAACGATCAGCAATTTCCCTTCCTTGTACCCAGCGATCCAATCTTCGTAATGCTGATTTAGATTTTTGAGATAGTCTATCCGCATGGTGGTTTCATAGCTTCGACCGCGCTTTTCGATTTGCCCGACGAGTTTGGGAATATCTGCCTTGAGATAGATCAGTAAATCGGGAGCTTTGACGTGACGGATCATCGAGTCAAACAAACTCCGGTAATTCCAATAATCCCGCTCAGTCAGCAACTTACTTTTATACAGATTGGCTGCAAATATGTAGGCATCCTCGTAAATCGTACGGTCCTGAATCGTGTTTTGATTTTCATCCTGGATTTTCCGAATTTGATTGTAGCGGGAGTTTAGAAAATAAACCTGCAGGTGAAACGCCCATCGCTTCATGTCTTCATAAAAATCCGGCAAATAGGGATTATTGTCTACTGCCTCAAATTCAGCTTTCCAGCCATAATGCTTGGCTAGTTTTTCGGTAAGCGTAGTTTTTCCGCTTCCGATATTTCCGGATACTGCTAGGTGCATGGATAGGATAGGTTTAGAAAGAGTAACTTATTTTTTGAATCGAGCAGCGACTTCCAGCTCCTTGCTTCCCGGTGTATAATGATAAAATCCTTCACCTGTTTTGGCTCCTTTGTATCCGGCTTCCACCATATTGACTAAAAGCGGGCAAGAGGCGTATTTTGGATTGCCAAAGCCATCGTGTAGGACTCGAAGGATAGATAAACACACATCCAGGCCGATGAAATCGGCTAATTGTAAAGGTCCCATGGGATGGGCCATTCCCAGTTTCATGACCGTATCAATTTCTTCTACTCCGGCTACTCCTTCAAAAAGGGTATAAATTGCCTCATTGATCATGGGCATCAGGATGCGATTGGCTACAAATCCTGGATAATCGTTGACTTCCACAGGCACTTTACCCAAGCCTTCGGAAAGCTTCATGATCTTTTGGGTAACCTCATCGGTGGTGGCATATCCTCGGATTACTTCCACTAATTTCATTACAGGCACGGGATTCATAAAGTGCATCCCAATAACTTGAGCCGGACGCTGAGTGGCTGCAGCGATTTTGGTGATGGAAATGGAGGAGGTATTGGAGGCCAAAATGGCCGATTTTGGTGCCAGTGCATCGATATTTTTAAACAGATCTAGTTTGACCCCCATGTTTTCTGTGGCAGCTTCGACCACGAGGTCAGCAGATTTTACACCTTCCTCCAGCTGGGTGAGTGTATGGATCCTTCCGAGCGTGTTATCTTTTTCTTCCGCGGTTAAAATTCCTTTGGCTACCTGCCGATCCAAATTTTTGCTGATGGTGGCTAGGGCTTTTGTCAAAAACTCTTCGTTCAAATCGACAAGGGAAACTTCAAATCCATTTTGTGCAAAAACGTGGGCGATACCATTTCCCATCGTCCCGGATCCAATTACGGTTATATTTTTCATTTTTAGTGAGTTAGTAGATAAAAACGTTAGTATTTGGGTTTTCGATAAACCAACCGAACGGTTCGTCTGGTCAAAACTACTTCTCCTAAGAGGTAATTCCAATTTTTAACCTGCTGATTCCAGTCATTGTTTGTCCGATTTTCATCCCCTGAGTTTTGGATTTATACCTACCTTTACTGCATGAAAGAACTTGGCTTAATCAGTAAATTACAAATCAATCGATTCACCGATTTTGGTGCCTATTTGGCTTTGGAGGATGGGGGGGAGCTCTTATTGCCTCAGGGCTATCTTACCGGGGATGAGCGAGAAGGCGACTGGGTCGAGGTCTTTGTCTATACCGATAGTGAAGATCGTCCCGTCGCAGTGAAGGACAGGCCCAAGGCACTGCTGGATGAATGGGCAGTCATGGAGGCCAAAGAAATCACCCCTTTTGGTGCCTTTATGGATTGGGGCTTGCTCAAGGACCTGTTGGTTCCCAACGCTGAAATGGGTAAGCAAATGGAAATAGGGGGGAAATACCTAGTGAGAGTCTGTGTGGATTTTAAAACGAATCGACTCATAGGGAGTACCAAGTATCGGGATTTTATTTATCCCGCTCCCAAAGACTACGAGCCGGGAAATGAAGTGGAAGGATTGATTTTTGACAAAACCGATTTAGGCTATAAAGTCTTACTGGAAGATCGATATGAGGGATTAATCTACGCCAATGAGGTGTTCGAATCGCTTCCAATCGGTACTAGTCGGAAATTATACGTCAAAAAACGTAGAGATGATGGAAAGATTGATCTGCAGCTTTTGCCTGTGGGGCGAGAAAAATACGAGGAAGGGGCCGAGAAGATATTGAGTATTTTGAAGGAGAAAGGATTTTTAAACTTACACGATAAGTCTGACCCGGAAGAAATTAAGTCTCAACTGGGTATGAGTAAAAAGCATTTTAAGCAATGCATCGGGCAATTGTATAAAGCCCGTGAAATCAAGCTGGTGGATGGAGGAATTACCTTGATAGACTAGCCATGGCTAAGAGGAAGGATCAGACTGAGCTAGATTTGGAGCAGTTTAAAACCGAAAGTAGTTCGGATTTTTCTGCCAATAAAAAACTCAAAGACCGACTCAGGCGAGTCAAATCCAAAGAACTGGATGAAGCGTTTGAAGTGCTTCATGATGCTGTATTTGAAGAAATGGATTGTCTGGATTGTGCCAATTGTTGCAAAACGACCAGCCCGATTTTTTTACAAACCGATGTGGATCGTTTGGCAAAAGTGTTTCGGATGAAAACGGCTGAATTTTTGGACACCTACCTTCACCGTGATGAGGAAGGGGATTTTGTGTTGAACAGTTCACCATGTCCCTTTTTGGGGGAAGATAATAAGTGCCTGGTGTACCAGGATCGTCCGAAGGCCTGCCGGGAGTATCCACACACCAACCGAAAGAATATGCATGGAATTTTGGGTTTAACCCTCAAAAACACCTTGGTTTGCCCTGCGGTTTACAAAATTTTCCAGCAGATTGGCAAAGATTATAGGAAGTAAAACTTTTTTTTGGCTTTTTTGAATATCAAACCTATCAATGATATGACTGAAATTAAGGAGACGCACTTTTTAGGCGTTGATGTGGGGGGCACCCACTTAAAAATCGGACTCGTCGATAAAAACGGGACCATCGTGGATTTTGAAAAAGAAGAAACTACTCCTTTTAGGGATCACCCTGAAGGATTTGGAGTGGCTTTTATTGAAGGTTTGGAGAAATATTTGAGAAAATATCCACAAGTGGAAAAAGTGGGGATAGGACTGCCGGGTTTGATCAGTAAAGACCGAACCACGCCTTTGGAAATCCCGGCCATTCCGAGTTTGAACAATTTTAAACTCAAGGAAGGATTGGAAAAAAAGTATCCCAACATCGAGTTCTTTCTTGAAAATGATGCCGCGGCGGCGGCTATCGGTGAGTTTTATTTTGGCAAAGACGATGCCTCAGCTAATTTTTTGTTCATCACCATGGGAACCGGTATCGGAAGTGCTTTGGTCTTGGATGGACAGATTTTCAAAGGCTCTCGAGGAAATGCCCTGGAGATGGGGCACATGCTCTCTACCGGAAATGCAAGACTCGAAACGCTCGTAGGAAGAAAAGGAATCCTGGACATCATGGAGCGATTGATCGCGGCCTACCCGGATAAAGCAGGAAGATTAAAGGATAATGAACTGGGAATTCACCTATTGGTAGCCACCGCACGAGAAGGAAACGAAGTAGCCTTGATGGTTTTTGAAGAGGTGGGCGTGATTTTAGGCTCGGCTATTGTATCGGCTGTTCGTATTCTTGATGTAACAGAAGTTCATTTTGGAGGGGGGATTTCTGCCGGATTGGAGTTTATGATGCCAGCCTTGGAGCGTACCATCCGCCAATATCTGACCCCGTATTACAATAAAAACCTGGTATTGAAAAAAGCGACCTTGGAAAACAATGCCGGTACCCTGGGGGCAGCGGCACTCTGTTTTATGGGTTCAGGGTTGTAATCGTAACTTCTGAAACTTTGCTGATTGCATTCATTCGAAAAAGGACCTTCAGGGGTTCTTTTTCGCTTTCTACCCCAGCACAATTTTCACTGGGCTCCAGAAAGTAAAAGAAAAAACTTTGGCTTTTATCCACGAGCTCCACTCGGTCCGGCCTTCCAAAGGTTTTGATTAAGGCCTGATTATCTGCTCCCAAAAATGAATTTTTAATTCGCTGCAATTCTTCTAAATCCTGGATGCGAAGACCTTTACAGCCGTAACGGTCATTTTTCCAGTTTTCCATATTGAGGGTTCCGGTTTCCAATTTGGAAGAGCATCCGGCCAGGCTCAACAGTACAGCAGCCAAAAGGGCAATAGAAAATTTCATAAATTTCAATTTTAACGGTCAAAGGTACGCAGGGCAAGGTTGCCAAGTGTTATGTAATTTGATTTTGGTGAATTTTTCAGAAATGGATAGCCACCTACTTGTTTTGCTTCTTTTGAAAGGGTTTTAGTTTAGATTACTGGCCCCGTATTTTTTGTTCCCTTCCCAAGTCAAAACAAGCCATGGCTTAAGCCTTGGAAATCATTCCCTTAATTTTTTCCGACAAATATTGTCTGATTACCAAACCGAAAATAGCGGCTGCTGTTTGCCCAAATCGGTTATATTAGCGCATTCAATTGAAGCAATCCTATGTATCACCGATTTGGCAAAGCCTTCTATTATTTTAGTATTTTCATTTTCCTGTTTTTATTGCTGTATTTCTATTCAGCCATGAGTGAACAGGTGATTTATAACCTAGGAGAAAGTGAATCCGGTGGGGGACGAATAGGGAAGGATTCCTTATTCTATGGCTTGATTGGTGCGTTCATCCTGTTCAATGTGATTGCGATTTTTCCAGCAAAAATGCTGGAAACCAAAACCCATCAGAAAATGCATCGGATTTTCCCACTGGGTGATCCTTATCGGGATTACATGTTAACCTGGTTTTATTCCTTTGGAGGAGTGCTCAATGTAAGCTTGGGCATTATGACCTTTTATTTTCATGCGATCAACAATCAGGAAGGAATCAGTTCGGATTATTTCAACGTTTTCTTTTACTTGATTCCAGTTCTATTGGTGGTCTGGATCATCGGTTTAGTGGCGCTGTTTGTGGGAAAAGCCAAACAATTGAAAGCTTAAGGTAGAATCTAAGACTATGGCAGAAGCGGTAAAATATAACGAAGACAGTATTAAATCCCTGGATTGGAGAGAACATATCCGATTGCGTCCCGGCATGTATATCGGCAAACTTGGCGATGGAAGTGCACAGGATGATGGGATTTACGTGTTGGTTAAAGAAGTCCTGGACAATTCCATCGATGAGCATATGATGGGGTATGGGCGGACGATTGAAGTCAAGATTTCCGAACATCGGGTAGAAATCCGAGACTACGGACGTGGCATTCCTTTGGGAAAAGTGATCGACTGTGTTTCCAAAATCAATACTGGGGGGAAATACGATTCCGGTGCTTTTCAGAAATCTGTTGGCTTGAATGGCGTAGGTACCAAAGCGGTCAATGCACTATCGGATTATTTCAAAGTGCAGTCCTACCGGGATGGAGAAACTAAAGTGGCGGAATTTGAAAAGGGAATTTTGATCGAAGATCGAAAAATTGAAAAAAGTTCTGATCGAAACGGCACCAAAGTGATTTTCACCCCAGATGCCAGTATTTTCAAAAATTACCATTTTATCCCTGAATACCTCGAAAATCAAATTTGGAATTATGCCTATTTGAATGCCGGGCTGACCATTAATTTTAATGGAAAGAAATTTTTCTCCGACCGGGGATTGTATGATTTGCTTTCCAATAAGGTGGACGAAGAAAGTGCCCGATATCCCATTATTCACCTCAAAGGGAATGATATTGAAGTGGCCATAACCCACTCCAATCAATACGGAGAAGAGTATTATTCGTTTGTCAATGGGCAATACACCACCCAAGGGGGGACACACTTGGCAGCTTTCCGGGAGGCAATTGTGAAAACGGTTCGGGAATTTTATAAAAAAGATTACGATGCCTCTGATATCCGGCAAAGTGTAGTGGCTGCCATTGCTGTTCGGGTCCAAGAGCCGGTTTTTGAATCGCAAACCAAAACCAAATTGGGCTCCCAGTCTGTCGGACCCGAAGGGCCTACCCTACGGACTTTTGTCAATGATTTTATCAAAACTGAACTGGATAATTACCTGCATAAAAATCCGGCTGTTGCAGATGCCTTACTCAAGCGGATTTTACAATCTGAGCGGGAGCGAAAGGAAATTTCGGGCATTAAAAAACTGGCAAACGAGCGGGCAAAAAAAGCCAATCTTCACAATAAAAAGCTCAGAGACTGTCGGGTACATTACGATGATCCCAAAGCCAATGAGGATCAAAAAAATAATACGATGCTCTTCATTACCGAGGGGGATTCAGCTTCCGGATCGATCACCAAATCCCGGGATGTACAGACACAGGCGGTATTTTCCCTTCGAGGAAAACCCTTGAACTGTTTCGGAATGACCAAAAAGGTGGTGTACGAAAACGAGGAGTTTAACTTGCTGCAGCATGCCCTCAATATCGAGGACGGCATCGAAAATCTGCGCTATCGGAAAATCGTGATTGCCACCGATGCAGATGTGGATGGCATGCATATCCGTCTGTTGATTATGACCTACTTCTTGCAGTTTTTTCCGGATTTAGTCAAAAATGGTCACCTGTTCATCCTGGATACCCCGCTCTTTCGAGTGAGAAATAAAAAGGAAACCATTTACTGCTACTCGGATGAAGAGCGTCAGCGGGCCATTCATAAACTGGGCAATAAACCTGAAATCACCCGGTTCAAAGGCTTAGGTGAAATATCGCCCGAAGAATTCGGGAACTTTATCGGAGAGGATATTCGGCTCGAACCCATCATATTGAATAAGGAAACCAAAATTGTGGATCTACTGACCTTCTACATGGGAAAAAACACCCCGGATCGTCAAAACTTCATTATTGATAATTTGAAAATTGAAAAGGATTTGGCTTTGGATGATCCTCGGAACCAAGAAGTAAAGGAAGAGGAAGAAGAGGCCGCCTAAGCCTGAATGATCCATTTCGAGGAATTGGATAACCCAATCAAAAAATAGTGAAAGGGTGAAAATAGGCAATGAATTAGCATTCAAAACAACAGGAAAATGATGCTGAATTGGATTTTAAAGGGGGATATACTGGACAGTACTCAGGAGGAAGGGGTTCTGCTTAAGCAAGAATTTGCAAAGTTGATTTCAGATCCATCAGGATTTAATTGAGGATTTGCTTTCATCTTAGCCTATCCTCCGGGGAAATAAGATTCATCTGTGGTCAAAAGCTTAACAACTTCAGTGGAACGCTGAAGGAAAGGGGAAAAGTAGAAAAGGAATTGAATCGGTCTAGTTACCTTAGGCTACTGTTTGGTGTACGATGGATACTTCCATCCATTCGGAAACTGCCCAGGTGGAATGGGATCATCTACCTCCTTTTTTAGAGCGCTGTTTGTTGAGCGGGATTGATCATGAATTGGACTTATCCGGAGCTTTAACCGTTGGAACAGCAAAAAAAAATTGAGAGAAATAAACGATCAAACGATTACTTTCTAATCGGAAACATGATTTCAGTCGGGATTGTCCTTTTGGTGGTCAATCGGTATCAAAATCGGATTTAATGAAATGAGCGAAGAACTTAATAAACCTGGAGATTCAGACGAAAGCCTACACGATTCGGTTCCGGTGACGGGCATGTATAAAGATTGGTTTTTGGATTATGCCTCCTATGTGATTTTGGAGCGGGCTGTTCCCGCTATCGAGGATGGATTAAAACCCGTTCAGCGCCGGATTCTCCATGCCATGAAAGAAATGGATGATGGGAGATTTAACAAGGTGGCCAATATCATCGGGCAATCCATGCAATATCACCCTCATGGAGATCAATCCATTGGAGATGCAATTGTCAATTTGGGTCAAAAGGAACTGCTCATCGAGACCCAGGGAAACTGGGGGGATGTGCGAACCGGAGATTCAGCTGCTGCTGCTCGGTACATTGAAGCGCGCCTTTCCAAATTTGCTCTCGAGGTAGTCTTCAATCCCCAGACGACCGAATGGCAACTTTCCTATGATGGACGGAAAAGGGAACCGGTCACGCTTCCGGTCAAGTTTCCGCTTTTATTGGCGCAGGGAGTAGAAGGAATCGCGGTGGGACTGTCGACCAAAATCCTTCCGCACAACTTCTGTGAGCTGATCGAAGCTTCCATTGAGATCCTGAAAGGAAATAAAACCAATGTGCTTCCCGACTTTATGCTCGGAGGGATGGCCGACTTTAGCGAGTACAATGAGGGCTTAAGAGGAGGGAAAGTAAAGGTTAGAGCTAGAATTGAAGAGCAAGATTCTAAAATATTATTAATCAAAGAAATACCTTATGGGGTAACCACGGATTCTTTGATTGATTCGATTTTGAAAGCCAATGATAAAGGGAAAATCAAAATCAAGAAAGTGGTGGATAATACCGCCAAAGATGTAGAGATTCAGATTCATTTGGCCCCAGGGGTATCGCCTGATGTAACCATTGATGCGCTTTATGCCTTTACCGATTGTGAGATTTCCATATCACCGAATGCCTGCGTCATTATCGAGGATAAACCCGTCTTTTTGACGGTCAACCAAATCCTGGAATACAACACCAAACAGACCAAAAATTTACTCAAAAGGGAGCTTGAAATCCGGAAGGGTGAATTAATGGAGAAATTACTCTTTTCCTCCCTGGAGAAAATCTTCATTGAGAACAAGATCTATCGAGACATCGAAGAGTGTACTACATGGGATGCGGTTTTGGAGGCCATTGATCAGGGGCTTGAACCCTATAAGCCTGATTTTTATCGTACCATTACCCAAGAGGATTTGATTCGATTGACTGAAATCAAAATCAAACGGATTTCCAAGTTTGATACCTTCAAGGCTGATGAACTCATGAGGCGACTTCAGGATGAGTTGAAGGAAGTCAATTACAACCTCAAGCACCTAACCGAGTATTCCATTAATTACTATCAAAACCTGCTTGAAAAATACGGCAAAGGGCGGGAGCGTAAGACTGAAATCCGTGCCTTTGACACCATTCAGGCCAGTGTGGTTGCTGCCAATAATGCCAAACTCTACGTAAATCGTGCCGATGGATTTGTCGGAATGGGGCTGAAAAAGGATGAATTTGTGAGTGATTGCTCAGATTTGGACGATATCATCGTCATTCGAAAGGATGGAAAAATGATGGTCTCCAAAATTCAAGAGAAAAACTTCATGGGGAAGGATATCCTTCATGTGGGGATTTATCGAAAGAATGACGATCGTCTGACCTTCAACCTGATTTACCTTGATGGTACTTCGGGTCGGGCGATGGTGAAGCGTTTTCAGCCCGGAGGGGTCACCCGAGATAAGGAGTATGATTTAACCAAAGGGACCAAAGGCTCCAAAACGCTTTACCTCACAGCCAACCCAAATGGAGAGGCAGAGATTGTTACCGTTTACCTGACTCAAGGAGCAAAGGCCAGAGTGAAGGTATTTGATTTTGATTTTTCCACCATTGAAATCAAGGGACGGGGCGCCGGCGGAAATATTTTAACCAAATATCCTGTTCGCAAGATTCAACTCAAAATGGAAGGGGTGTCTACTTTAGGTGGATTGGATATCTATTACGATGCGGTGGTGGGACGAATCAATACCGATGAACGCGGGAAACTCATCGGTAATTTTCTAGGTGAGGATAAAATCCTGGTCTGCTACAAATCAGGAGATTATGAACTGACCAATTTCGAATTGACCAACCGTTATGAACCCGCTGAGGTGCTTTTGATCGAGAAATTTGATCCGGAAAAAGTAGTTTCGGCTGTTTATTTTGACGGAGCCAGTAAAACCTTTTATGTCAAGCGTTTCCAGATCGAAACGACCACGGTTAACAAGAAGTTTAACTTTATTTCTGATCACAAATCTTCCTATCTAAAAATTGTCTCCACAGACAAGCAGCCTCAAGTTTCGGCTCAGATTCAAAAAGGCAAGGAAACCGAAACGGTCGATTATGATTTGGATATGTTGATTGATATCAAAGGCTGGAAAGCCATGGGGAATAAGCTCAGTACCCATCAGGTCAATGAATTGTCCCTGATTGCTCCCAAAGCAGCAGCTAAACCTGCCGAGCAGGCTGACAATTCCCCGGACTCAGCCGATGATTTCGAAGTGGGAAGTACCCTTGATCTTTCGCCCAAAAAAGATGATGAGGAACAGCTTGGGTTATTTTAAATTTGACCCATCCGAGCATGTCGCCAACCGATAAAAAGTTCGAACTGAGTTTGTTGGACTATTTCAGTCAATTCATTACTCCACATAAAAGGGAGTTGATGGAAAAAGTATTGAACCAGCGAACTCGGTTTTTCACCGTAGTACTGGAGGATATTTATAAGCCTCATAATGCCAGTGCTGTTTTAAGGACTTGCGATTGCTTTGGGATTCAGGATATACACATTATTGAAAAGACTAATCAGTATAAAATCAATCCTTATGTGACGCGTGGGGCTTCCGATTGGGTGACCATTCATAAGTATTTTGAACCAACAGGCTCCGGAGTGAAGCCATGCTTTTCAAAACTTCGTGAGCAGGGATATCGGATTTTAGCCACCAGCCCTGACAAAAACTCAACCTCCATTTTAGACTTAGACGCATCTCAAAAAATTGCTTTGGTTTTTGGAAATGAACACGAAGGAGTGAGTGAAGAGGTTAAAAGTCAAAGTGATGGATTGGTGCACATTCCGATGCTGGGTTTTACTGAAAGTTTTAATATATCAGTTTCTGCCTCCATTTTTCTATTTGAATTAATGAAGAAAGCCAAGCCCGAACTTCATCCCGACTTTTTTTTGACTGAAGCAGAGAAACATGAATTACGGATGATTTGGTATCGACAGGTAGTAAAAAATTCTGAAGTTCACGAGCGATTATTCCGAGAAAAGAATTTGCTTTAGTTTTTTGTGTTGAACAGGGAATTGAAGCGGTCAGAAAACGATTCTCCGGAGGCTTTTCTTCTGGCCTTTGCTTTTTGACGTTGCTTACGTTTCTGTTCTTTGCTTTTGGTCAGGACCATTCGGGCGGTAAACCCTGTCTGCCCCCTGAAAAATTCGGATCTACCCATCAAATTTACATTTGGTTTGTAATCCAGCGAAAGGACTGTTTTAACTACTGTGAATTCCAATCCCAAAATAAAATCTACCCCGAAAGTCCCGTTGCCGTAGGTATGCGTAATGGTTTTGTCTTGTTCATTTTTAAAGAAGCTTTCCTCTCTTCCTAATGCTAATCCGGTACCGTAATAATAATTGAGTCGTTTGGACAAAATAGGTCTGTGGCGTTCTACCAACAGGTGGACAGTGGTATTTCTGGAAAAATCAGACTGAAGGATTCCCTCTAAGGTTAGGTTTTTTTGAACTCGATGCTGGTAACTCATTCCTACAGTTCGGTTGAAATTACTGTTGCCCAATCGTAAACCCAAGGCATTTCCATAATGCTGGGCAATTGCTCCCTGGGTGATTAAAATAAGAAGGAAAGCGTAAAATAATCTTTGCATAGAAATATAATTGACTTTCAAGGCTTTCAATAACTATTCCAAAGCAGCAAAAACTTAAACCCAAAGCCTAAAAATGGAAAAAAGCGGAAATCTCAGACCTCCGCTTTTTTAATTCAGCCAAGTTTAGTTTTCTAAAATGGTGATTTTTTCGATCTTATCGCCAGCTCTGATTTGATCGATTACCTCTAATCCTTCAACGACTTTTCCAAAAACGGTATGGTTTCGATCCAAGTGTTTGGTATTGTCTCGACTATGACAGATAAAAAATTGTGACCCCCCGGTATTTCTTCCTGCATGGGCCATAGAGATCACACCACGATCATGATACTGATTGTCTCCTGTCAATTCACAATCAATTTTATACCCAGGTCCGCCTGTCCCATCACCTTTGGGACATCCGCCTTGGATAACAAAATTTGGAATGACTCGATGAAAAGTAAGACCATCGTAAAATCCCTTTTGGGACAAATCGACGAAGTTTTTCACGGTATTTGGCGCATCCTTTTCAAAGAATTCCAACTTCATAATTCCCTTTTCGGTAATGATTTCAGCAGTTTTCATTTTTTGTTTTTCGAGTTAAATTTTAAAGAAGCCAAAAATAAGAGATGATTTTAATTATATGCATTCCTTTAGGATTTTATTGTACTTTTTTGGATCCCTAAACCAAAAAAGACCTACTCCAATCGAGTAGGTCTAGGGTTACATTTGGGTTAATGGGTTTAGGGCCGGGGAGCCCCACTGCGTAGTGTTGGGTTGGCAAAATTTTCAAATTGGCTAAAATTTTGAATGAAAGCCTTGGCAAGAGAAGAAGCTTGGTTATCGTAGTCTTCTGGATTTTGCCAGGTGTTGCGCGGATTGAGCACCTCATCGGGGATATTTGGGCAGGTTTGGGGAACTTGAAATCCAAAGAAACGATGGGTTTTGTAGTCAACCTGATCTAATTTTCCCTCTAGGGCAGCAGCGATCATAGCTCGGGTATAAGCCAATTTCATTCGAGATCCCACTCCATAGGGTCCACCGGTCCAACCGGTGTTGACCAGCCATACTTTGGTGTCGTTTTTTTCCATCGCATCGCCAAAAAGCGTAGCATAATAGGTCGGGTGAAGCGGTAGAAATGCCGCTCCAAAACAAGCAGAGAACGTTAGCTTGGGTTCGGTGATCCCCATTTCGGTGCCTGCTACTTTTGCGGTGTAACCGGAGATAAAGTGATACATGGCTTGACTTTTATTCAACCTGGAAATTGGAGGAATTACCCCAAAAGCATCGGCTGTCAAGAAAAATATATTCTTTGGAATTCCTGCCATAGACGGCACCAGGGCATTGGGAATAAAATGGATCGGATAGGCCGTCCGTGTATTTTCTGTGACGGATTTATTCCCATAATCCACCTCCCTGCTATGCGGCTTAAATCGAGTGTTTTCAACGATTGCTCCAAATTTGATGGCATCCCAGATTTCGGGTTCTTTCTCTCGGCTGAGGTCGATGACTTTTGCATAGCAGCCCCCTTCGAAATTAAACACACCTTTTTGGGTCCAGCCATGTTCATCATCTCCAATCAGCGCTCGGTTTGGATCGGCCGAAAGGGTGGTTTTTCCGGTTCCGGATAATCCAAAAAACACGGCAGTATCTCCATTTTTGCCCACATTTGCTGAGCAATGCATGGAAAGTGTATTCTTTTCATAGGGCAGAATATAATTCAATACCGAAAATATCCCCTTTTTCATTTCTCCAGCATACCCGGTGCCTCCGATCAAAATCATGCGTTTGCTCAGGTTGATGATCGCAAAATTTGGGTTCTTGGTGCCGTCTGTTTCGGGGTCTGCTTCAAACTCGGGTGCACAAATGATGGTAAAATCATGCTTGAAATGGGAGAGCTCTTCGGCCGTTGGACGCAAAAACATGTTATGGCAAAAAAGATTGTGCCAGGCTAGGGTATTAATTACCCGGATATTGAGACGATATTCGGAATCTGCTCCAGCAAAGGCATCACGGACAAAAAGTTCTTTATCCGCTAGAAATGCTTTCATTTTTTCCAGCAGACGATCGAATTTTTCCTCTTCAAAAGGAATATTGATATCACCCCACCAAACCGATTCTTCCGTTTTTTCATCTTTGACGATAAAGCGATCTTTGGGAGACCTTCCGGTGAATTTTCCCGTGTCGGCCATCAAAGCTCCGGTGGAAGTAAGGAGCGCTTCTTTTCTTCCCAGTGAAAGTTCAATGAGTTCGGCTTCACTAAGATTATAATGGACTTTTTGGTTCGACTCAAAGCCGAGAAAGTCCAAAGGTGAGTTCTGGGGAGCCAGAGCTAAATCCTGCATAAAATTTTGGGTTTACATACTGAAAATTAATCCCCCAAAATTAGATAATTGGATTGAATTCAAAACAAAAAAAGGCTAAAATTTGAGCGTTCAATCGATTTCGAAGGAAAAACAAACTATTCTTCGGTTTGTCCAAATTCCATTTGTATTTTGGCAACTCGTTCGATTGTTTTTTCGGTTTTAGTGAGATTTAATTCAGCACCACAGCATAAATTCTCTTGGAAACAATTCACAATTTCTTTTATCATTGTAAAACTTATCAAAATCTAAATCGACGAATCTTTGGAAACTCCTAACAATCCCGAATTTGAAGGGCCAACTATTTTTGGCCACCCAAAAGGTCTGATGACGCTGTTTTTCACAGAAATGTGGGAGCGATTTAGTTATTATGGGATGCGCGCTTTGCTGATCCTATTTATGACAGCAGCCATTACCGAAGGAGGAATGGGCTTTGATGACAAGACTTCCGGGGCTATCTATGGATTGTATACCATGGGCGTTTATCTTTTGGCGCTTCCCGGTGGCTGGCTGGCGGATCGGTTGTTTGGTTTGAAAAAATCGGTTTGGTATGGTGGGATCATCATCGCCATGGGACATTTTACGATGGCCCTGCCTGGCTTAGTGGGAGGTGGGGATTATGCCAGTAAGACGGCTTTAACTTCTTTGGATACCAATTCCTTTTTCCTGGGCTTAATTTTGATTGTGCTGGGCACAGGATTACTTAAACCCAATATCAGCTCCATAGTGGGGCAGCTGTACCCGGAAGGAAGCTCTAAACGAGATGCAGGCTTTTCTATTTTCTACATGGGAATCAATCTAGGGGCATTGATCGCTCCAATCGCTTGTAGTACTTTGGCCGAATACGATTGGCATTTGGGTTTTGGCTTGGCAGGAATGGGCATGGTGCTGGGGCTAATCCAATATAAATTAACGGGAAGCTCGCTTCATGGATATGGGGATGCACCGATTGTTTTGGAGGAAACCGAACGGGTCAAGCAAAACAAACTTCGCTCCATGGTCACTTGGATTGGTTTGGGTACTGCGTTGATAATTGGAGTCCTTTTTACCGGGATCATTCCTATTGATGTCTCGGCGATAGCAGGAGCTTCAGGGACCATTATTGCATTGGTGGCAATTGGTTATTTGGGCTATGTGATTCTATTTGGAGGGCTGAATAAATCTGATCGGAATAAAGTTGGGGTGATCGCGATCCTATTTTTGTTTTCGGCTATGTTTTGGTCTGGCTTTGAGCAAGCCGGTTCTACCTTGAATCTGTTTGCAGAACGCTTTACCGATAAGCGGGTATTGGGAATCGAAATTCCGACCGGCTATTTTCAATCGATCAACTCCATGTTTATCATAATTTTTGCCCCCATTTTTGGCGGAATGTGGGTTTGGTTGGGAAGGAAGAATTTAGAGCCGAGTTCTCCGCTCAAATTTACATTTGGTTTATTGTTGCTCGGTCTGGGATTCTTTGTGATGTATTTCGCTGCAAAAATTGCTGCTTCCGGCCAAATGGCTGCTCCAACCTGGTTATTGATGACTTACATGTTCCACACCTTTGGTGAGTTGAGTTTGTCTCCGGTGGGACTTTCTTTGGTGACTAAACTGGCACCCAAAGGCTATGCCGGACAAATGATGGGGATCTGGTTCCTTTCAGTCTCTTTGGGTAATTTGTTTGCCGGATTGATTGCTGGCGAAGCCAGTGGGGGAACCGAAGAAGCCTTGTTGAGAATGCCGGATCAATACTTATTGATTGTTTATACGGTGATCGGATCGGCCATTTTATTATTCTTGCTCAAACCGGTGATTCGAAAAATGATGGGGAATGTGCATTAATTAAACCTAAAACAAGGCTGATCAATCTGATCAGCCTTGTTTTATTCGAAGTTCGCTTAAAACAAGCTCGTTTGAACGGTAGTAGGTCTGCTCGCTTGGATGGTTCCCCTCAGCATTTCTTTGATGAGTTTGATGAAACCAGGTTTCCAGTTTTCAGGTCTGATTTTAGTCTCTTTGGCTTCGTATTCGATCGGGCCACGCATTTTTTCATAGCCTATAATCATGCTCCAAATCGTATAAAACGTAATTTCGGGTTGCAGTTCAGGGCGAATGCTTCCGTCCTTGATTCCCAAACTGACAATCATGACCCCAATTTTTGCCGGGTCATGTTGGATTTCAAGCAATTTTTGAAAATGTGGACTTTCCAAAATCAAGGGGCTAATAGTTGATTTTCCTTCCTCGGAATTGTAGCGTTTCATCAAATCCAAAAAATTGATAATGGAATCGTATAACACCTGATTTTTTTCGGCAAAATCGATAATCCGTTCTACCAATTCCACAATCATTTCCAGTCCGGATCTCCCTTTATTTCGGTAAACTTCTCGAAAGTCCTCCTTAAACTGCTCAAAAGCTTTTCGGGTCAGGGCCATGAAAACATCTTCCTTGTTTTTGTAATAAAAATAGGTGAGCCCCTTACTGATTTTGGCAGTTTTGGCAATGTCTTCCATTCGCGTAGATTGATATCCTTTGCTGGTAAAAGTGGAAATTGCTGCCTCGAGGATTAATTTTTCTTTATTTTTATCGCCTGCCATTTGCTGTCTGTCTCTTTCGATTCAAAGATATTAAACTCGGGTCAAAAATAAGACTTAAACTCAATTCAAAATCGGTGATGGCGCTAAAAAAGGCTCTAAAATTAATTTCAGAGCCTTTTTTATGGATACAGAAGAAATTATATCACCTCGACGATGAAATAATTTTTCTTTCCCTTTTGCACCAAAAGGTATTTCTCTTGGAGTAAGTTTTGGGACACAGGAGCATTGAAGTCCGTCACCTTTTCCTTATTGATGCTTAATCCACCTCCCTGAATCATTTTTCTGGCTTCTCCCTTGGAATTGAAAATTATTCCTTGGGTGATTTCCCCAAAAAGATCCAAAACAGATTCCAATTGCTGATATGCTGACTGGGGCACTTTCACCTGAGGTACTCCCTCAAAAACCTGCAGGAAGGTCCGTTCATCCAAGGTGGCCAAGTCTTCAGTAGATGATTTTCCAAAAAGGATTTCAGAAGCCTTGACCGCCATTTGATAGTCGGCTTCACTGTGAACCAAAATAGTCACTTGTTTGGCGATTTCCTTTTGGAGTAGTCGCAAATGTGGTGCTTCCTGGTGCTCTTGTTCCAACTGTTCAATGGTCTGTTTGTCCAAAGTGGTGAAAATCCGAATGTATTTGGAAGCATCGGCATCGGATACATTCAGCCAGAATTGATAAAAGGCATAGGGAGAGGTTTTCTCTGGATCCAGCCAAACCGAACCCCCTTCGGTCTTTCCAAATTTGCTGCCGTCGGCTTTGGTGATCAACGGGACAGTTAAGGCATAAGCACTTCCGCCCCCCATTCTTCGAATAAGCTCTGTTCCGGTGACAATATTTCCCCATTGATCAGAACCGCCGAGTTGAATGGTGCAATTCTCATTTTTCCACAGGTGATAAAAATCATAGCCCTGAATGAGCTGGTAGGAAAATTCGGTAAAGGAAAGTCCACTTCCATCTTCCAATCGACGCTTAACGCTGTCTTTAGCCATCATGTAGTTTACTGTAATGTGCTTTCCCACATCCCGGATAAATTCCAAAAATGAAAATTGAGACATCCAGTCGTAGTTATTGACCAATTCGGCTTTGTTTTTAGATTCACCCGAAAAATCAAGAAACTTGGCCAATTGCTCTTGGATACAAGCCACATTATGGTCCAGTGTGGCTTTATCCAGAAGATTCCGTTCGGCAGATTTAAAAGAAGGGTCTCCGATCATGCCGGTGGCACCGCCCACCAAAGCAAAAGGTTTGTGACCGGCTCGCTGAAAATGCACCAGGGTCATTACCCCGACTAAATGTCCGATATGAAGGGAGTCTGCGGTCGGATCAAATCCCAGATAAGCAGAAGCCATCCCTTTTTCCAGGTGTTCGCTTAGTTCCGGGGTCATGTCTTGGAGCATTCCTCTCCAGCGTAGTTCTTCTATAAATGAATTCATTTTTTCGTTTGGATTGCAGGCGCAAATATAAGCGGGGCTACTCAAGTAAGGAAGGAATACCCAAAGGAATCCATGGAATTGACCATTTGAAGGAGAAAATCCCCGATTTATTCAAATTGAAAATTTCTTGCTTGTTATTTTATGTATTTTCAGGTCGTAAAAAAAAATTAATCTATGAAGAATGCTTTGACATTTTTGGGGGTTTTACTCATTTCAGGAATGAGTGCATTTTCCCAAAATAATCCACAATGGATGCGGTATCCGGCGATTTCACCCGATGGGAATACGATCGCTTTTACGTACAAAGGGGATTTATATACCGTTTCAAGTTCCGGAGGGGAAGCCAAACAAATCACCTTTCATGAAGGCCATGATTTTAAGCCGGTTTGGAATCAAAAGGGGGATAAAATTGCCTTTGCTTCGGATCGCTACGGAAATTTTGATGTGTTTATCATGGAGGCAGCCGGAGGACCGGCAGAACGATTGACTTTTCATTCCAATGACGAGTTGCCCTATGATTTTTCAGCAGATGACACCCAAGTAATCTTTGGGGCAAACCGAATGGACATTGCCAGCCACCGGCAATATCCTACCGGTTCCCAACCTGAATTGTATCAGGTGCCAACCAAGGGAGGAAGAGTAGATCAGATTTGGACTTTGCCTGCAGAATATGCGCAAGTAAGTCAAGATGGAAGCAAAATCATTTACCATGATAAAAAAGGAGGGGAAAATGAATGGAGAAAGCATCATCAGTCCGGCATAGCACGTGACATTTGGGTCTTTGACGCCGAAGGTAACTCTCATCAAATGCTTACCACTTTTTATGGAGAAGACAGAAATCCTGTTTTCTCTCCTGATGAGTCAGAGATTTATTACCTCAGTGAAGCGGAGGGCAATTTTAATGTATTTGCCATGAATCTTTCCAATCCTTCCCAAACTGAGGCCTTAACCCGACTTGAAAAATATCCAGTTCGATTCTTGAGTAGTTCCGATCAGGGACTGATGTCGTTTAGTTATGATGGGGAACTTTATACACTCAAAAAAGGAGAATCCCCCAAGAAAGTACCCGTTTCTTTGAAGACCCAGGCAATTTCAAATCCCGATAATTACATCTCCATCAATGGAGGAGTTCGGGAAATGAGCCTTTCTCCCGACGGAAAAGAAATTGCTTTTATAGCCCGCGGAGAGGTATTTGTGACTTCAGTTGACGGTTCCTTGACCAAAAGAATCACCACTACTCCGGAGGAGGAAAAATTTGTTGAATTTGCGCCCGATGGAAAGTCAATCCTTTATTCTAGTGAACGGGAGGGGCATTGGCAGATTTTCAAATCCACCAAAGTAAGGCCAGAAGAACCTTTCTTTTTTGCTTCGACACTCCTGAAAGAGGAATTGGTGTTGGATTTTGAAGGGGATGCCTATTTGCCTAAGCTTTCTCCGGATGGAAAGAAATTAGCCTATGTCGAGGATAGGCGCAGTATAAAAGTGCTGGATCTGGCCACACAAGAAAAAGTGACCTTGATGACTCCCGAGCAGCTTTTTCACATGCGGGACGGAGATCAATACTATACCTGGAGCCCAGACAGTAAGTGGTTATTGGCGACCTACAGACCGACGATGGTCAATTCGGAGGTGGTTTTGTTGGATGCCTCTGGAAAAGAAGAAATTCGTAAAATCACTCAAAGCGGGTATTCCGATGATCGAGCAACCTGGGTAAACGAAGGCAAGCAGATGCTTTGGTTTTCCAACCGGGATGGACTCCGAAGCTATGCCACAAGCGGTAGGAGCGAGGATGATGTTTACATGCTGTTTTTTGATCAAGAAGCTTGGGATTCGTTTAACCTTTCCAAGGAGGAATATGACTTGATGAAAGAGATCAAGAAAAGTAAAAAAGAGGAAGAGAATAAAGAATCATCCCAATCAGAGGAGGGGGAAAAAAAGGAGGTTGCGCCATTAACCTTTGATTGGGAAGGAATAGAAGAACGAAAATCTCGCTTGACCATTCATTCCAGTAATTTGGGGGATGCGGTTTTAAGTAAGGATGGGGAGAAGCTTTTCTACTTGGCCCGATTCGAAAAGGGGATGAATCTTTGGAGTACTCATCTGAGAACCAAAGAAACCAAGCAGGAATTGAGTCTTAATGCGGGCTATGGAAGCCTACGATGGGATCAGGAAATGAAGAACCTGTATTTACTCAGTGATGGGTCCATTTCCAAGATCAACCCGGAATCCATGAAGCGAGAACCAATTAAAATCAGCGGAGAAATGACTTACGATCGAGAAGCGGAGCTAGCCTTCTTATTTGAGCATATTTGGCTCCGAACCAAAGGAATATTTTATACCCCTGATATGCATGGGGTGGATTGGGAACAATCCAAGGTGGATTATCAGAAATATCTTCCGCACATCGGCAACAATTACGAGTTTGCAGAAATGATCTCAGAAATGATCGGTGAACTAAATGTATCGCATGCTGGGGCTCGTTATTCCAGAAGTATTCCATTGGCAGATGCCACCGCTTCTTTAGGCGTATTTTGGGATTATGGGCATCAAGGAAATGGAATAAAAATCACTGAAATTATTTCAGGAGGTCCTTTGGATAAAGCTGATTTTGAGTTGTCTGAAGGCATGATCATTCAAAAGATCGATGGAGTGACCCTTGAGCCTACCCTGGATTTTGCTCAGCTCCTTAACCGAAAAGCCGATAAGTTTACCTTGATCGAAATCACCGATGCCAAGGGCCAAAATCCACAACAATTGACCGTTAAGCCCATTTCTCTGGGAGAGGAGAACCGATTGCTTTACAAAAGATGGGTAAAAGCCAACCAACAGGAAGTGGCCGAGAAAAGTGGTGGAAAATTGGGCTATGTACATATACCCGGTATGAGCGATGGACCTTACCGAAATGTGTATGAAGAAATGATGGGCAAATACCATGATACCGATGCGGTGATTGTGGATACCCGTTTTAATGGCGGAGGAGATTTGGTTGCCGATTTGGCTATGTTTTTTACCGGTGATCGGTTTTTAACCTATGCAACGGCTGATAAAGTCGTTGGATATGAACCTACGGCTCGTTGGACCAAGCCCACCTTGGCGATGTTTAATGAAGCAAACTATTCAGATGGACATTGTTTTGCTTGCGGTTATACTGACTTAAATATTGGAATCACTGTCGGAATGCCAACGCCGGGTACCTGTTCTTTTGCCGGTTGGGAGAGTTTGCCCAATGGGGTGCGCTGGGGAGCAGTACCGATTTCTGCTAAAAACAAAGCAGGGGAATGGCTGGAAAATAATGAAACCAGACCCCAGATCGAGGTGAAAAATATGCCGGGAAAAATTGACCAGGGAATCGATCAGCAGTTGGACCGAGCGATCCAGGAACTTTTAAAGCAAGTGGATTAGTGTTTGATGGAAACTAAAATAAAAATGCCGGGTTAGTTACCCGGCATTTTTATTATCTAGTGCTTATTCAAAAATTACGTATCCTATTTTATTGGTAGGTTTTGTTGTTCAAAGCATCATCATTCTTAAAGAAAGACTGAAGCTTGGCAAATGAACTGTCAAAATACCCTTCCAACATCCTTTTGATGATGAATGTACGGTATTCATCTTTGGATACGATAGGAAAGTACTCATGGCTTTTGCCATAAGATTTGTGACTAACAAACCCCTTTCTTTCCAGAATTCTTACAATCGTGGATACGGTGTTGTAAGCGGGTTTTGGCTCTGGCATAGGGACTAGGATATCTTTGACGAATCCTCGCTCGATATCCCAGAGGATCTGCATGATTTCCTCTTCTGCTCTAGTTAATGGTTTCATAAGGTGTTAAGTTTTAAATCGATAGAAAATTATCAGTTTAGTTTCGGAAATCCAAAGAAATTAGACAAAGAGTTTTAAAATTAGTTTGAAAAACATCTAACTATCTGATTATTAGGTAAAAAAAATAGTCTCCGAGGAGACCATTTTTTTAAGCTGTCCTTAATTTTATGATTCCACTTGCATGGAGTAATCGGACGATAGGGTAGGTGGGGTCAAACTCAAACCATTTGACCGCAAAATTGGGTCGGTTTGGAAGCTTGTGGTGATTATTCTGGAAAAGCTCACCTAGCATCAATACATCCAGCAACAAGCTATTTTTGGATTTGTCGTTATTGTCAAAATTGGCGTAACCATATTTGTGTCCACTCCAGTTGACAATTGCCCCATGGACTGGACCCATCAAAAAATGGATAGGTAGGAGAAAGTACATCCACCAATGGGTTCCAGGTAACTCAAAGACCGAAATACTCAATACATAAATGGCCACATAAACCAAAAGCCACGATACTCTAACGAGCATATTGTCGGCTAATTTGTCAAAAGAATACCAATCCGGAATGTCTTTTGAAAAACGCTCCTCAGGCTTTAGTTTGAACGAAAAATAATCATTGTAAATATTTTTTGTTTTCCACATCATGGTAAACAGATTTTCGGTATGATGAGGACTGTGGGGATCTTTTGGGGTATCGGAATAGGCGTGGTGCATCCGGTGAAGAATCGCATAGGCTCGTGGTGAAAGGTAGGAGCTCCCCTGCCACATCCAGGTGAAAATATAAAAAAAGCGTTCCCACCATTTGGACATGACAAACATTTGATGAGCAGCGTAACGATGAAGAAAGAAACTTTGGCAAAATAAAGAGAAATACCAGTGCAATAGGAAGAAGATAATTAGAATCACTCGAAATTTGGTTTGAATTGATGGAACAAATATACGTCTTGGATGCTTAACTTCCAGATATTGGACCGATAGCTTTTTTGGGATTTTGCATGATATATGTCAATTTTACCTAAATTCAGGAAAGTATTTTAGCAATAGGGGAACGTTTTTACCTATTTTCAAAATGACTTAAATTTCGCGTACTATTCACCTTATTTATTGACCCCATTCGGCACAACCATGGCACAACGATCCTTAGCAAGCACAATTTTGATTAAAATTTTACTGGGCAGTATAGCGGTGATGATTGCGGCTTTTTTTCTACCCGGGATTCAAATCGACGGTTGGATTACGGGTATTTTACTAGCCGCTGTTTTGATTTTGATTAATTTAACGATCAAACCCCTCATGATTATTTTGACCTTACCCTTGACTATCCTAACCTTAGGGTTATTTCTGTTGGTCATAAATGCCTTGATGATTCTTTTGGCTGATGAAATTATTCCGGGATTTGAGGTGGACGGGTTTTGGTGGGCATTGATCTTTGCCATTCTAACTAGTATTATCAATTCCTTGTTCGGAAATAATCTCAATTCTTCACGGGATTAATTTACTTTGGTCTCCTGATCTCCGATAAATTTTCCGTTGACCGTCTTCAGTCCGGTAAATGATGGGACTAGCCCTGTTTTGGAAAACTTCCACCTTGAGGATGTATTTTTCGGATGGCTCATACGGGGCGGGGGCTGGGTCGTTCCATTGGATGACCTCATAAGATAAGCTGGCCGGTGGAATACAAAATTGCTTATTGGCTTTTTCGACCATGAAGATTTCTTCCTCGGGATCAATCCCGATCACTCGTTTTTGGTCTGAAATTCCCACAATAATCAGCCCTCCTTTGGCGTTGGCCATAGCAGCAATAGCTTTGGCTATTTTGGACTCTGAAGTTACTTTCTGCTTGAATTCCAGGCTAATACCTTCCTTTGATTTGGTTATTTTATGGACAAAATCTTCTTCATTACTTGTGAAATTCATTTCTACAGATAAAATTTAACTTCTAGATTTCTTTGGACCTTGGTATTCCTCAATTATATTACGAGCATTACCGATGCTTATTAATGATACTTTATTTATAACACATGAATCCAGGCTTTGATCCCAGTACTATTAAAGCGTTGAAAGAGGAATTGAAAACCCTTGGTCAACCATTTAAACTGATTCCTGAAGAGGAAAATTCAGACGAATACGTAAACTTTTACTTCATCGGCATGTATGAAGGTAAAGAGGTAATTTATGATACCGCACTGTATACACTTCGGCTTCATCACTCCAGTGAGGTATATGAATTGGCCGAACATGAAGCTGCAAAAAAATTCCCCAACTTTTCGGGTATTTCTTATCAGGAAGATGAAAATGGAAATTTGTTGCCGTTAAGCAGTGAGGAAGAAGAAGTCGGTTGGTTTATTACCGAAATCATCATGGAGCTGGAGGAAGAAGAAGCAGTTAAAGTACAGGAGTTTGTGGATATAGACACCCATCATGACTATGGAATTGGATTGGATGCGGCTTTGAATGTGGATTATATCGACGAGAAGACCATTCGTAAATTTATTCAGGAATTTAACGATGATACACTCAAGCTCGATGATACGCTGTATAGCTTCCAGTCAGAAGAAGAAGATGTTTAATACCTTTTGAAAACAATAGCTTTGGGCGCTAGTTTTAAAACCAGCGCTTTTTTTTTATGCTCAAAATAGCCTGGTCACCCGAATATTGCCATCCTCTTCCTGCAGGACATCGTTTTCCGATGGAAAAATACGAACTGCTTCCCGAGCAATTGCGCTATGAAGGAACCGTTTCTTCTCAAAATTTTTTCAAGCCCACACCGGTCAGTGAAGACTTGATTTTGCAAACCCATAAGGAAGTGTATTGGGAAAAACTCAAAAAGTTGACCCTTTCAAAATCAGAAATTCGCGCCACGGGTTTTCCTTTGAGCAAAGCGTTGGTCGACCGGGAGGTACTGATTGCCGGAGGATCTGTTCAGGCAGCTGAGTTTGCCTTAGAATATGGAATTGCCATGAATATTGCCGGCGGTACCCATCATGCATTTGCTGATCGGGGCGAAGGTTTTTGCCTGCTCAATGACCTTGCTCTAGCGGCAAAGTATCTTCAAGGTCATAAAAATATGGAGCGGATCTTGGTTATCGATTTGGACGTACACCAAGGAAACGGAACGGCTGCTATTTTTCGGGAGGATGAGACCGTCTTTACCTTTAGCATGCATGGAGCAAAAAATTATCCCCATCGAAAAGAGGAATCAGATTGGGATATTCCCCTGGAAGATGGATTAGAGGATCAGTCCTATTTGGACATTCTGAGCACTTGTTTGGAAGAATTGCCCCGTCGATTCCAACCGCAGTTTATCCTGTATCAGTGTGGAGTGGATGTTTTGAAAACCGATAAACTGGGGCGATTGGGGATGAGTATTGACGGGATTCGGGAACGGGACCGAAAAGTATTGGAATTTGCTCAACAAAATCAAATTCCGATCATGTGTTGCATGGGGGGGGGATACAGCCACAAAATAGCCCACATCCTAGAGGCGCATGCACAGGTTTATCGTCTAGCCCAAGCGCTTTACTTTTAAATATTTTAAGATTGCCTTGGGGGTAAAAATCTTGGAAAATCAATACTTTCTTTATATTTGCGCCCTTGTCATCAATAACAAAATATAAAGTGAAAAAAGGATTCAAATTATTCGGAGTGCTTGCTTTGGTTGCCGCTCTTTCGTATGCCTGTCAGCCTGCTGCTACTGACGCTAATTCCTCTTCCAATGAAGGTTCGACTTCTACTGCTACCTCTGATTTAAAAGTAGCCTATGTCTACACCGACAGCGTCATCAATCAGTATGAATATTTTAAAAAACGTTCTGAAGAAATTACCGAGAAGGGCAAAAAATTTGAGGGGGATCTACAGAGTAGGGCTCGGGGATTTGAGCAGGAGGTGGCCAATTTCCAACAAAGTGGTGGAAATATGACCCTGAATCAGCAGCGTGCCAAGCAAGAGGAGCTGATGAAAAAAGAGCAAAACCTGGTAACCTACAGAGATAACTTAATGCAGGAACTTTCTGTGGATGAAACCAACCTTTACAACGAGGTTTTTGAAAAATTACAGCAATACCTAAAGAAATACGCCGAAGAACAAAATCTGGACCTTATTCTGAGCTACACCCGGGGTGGCGCAATTTGGTATGGCAAAGAGTCTTTTGATGTGACCCAATCGGTGATTGAAGGATTAAATCAGGAATACAATCAAACGGCTGCGGATTCTGCCAAGTAATGATCCGATGATCAGTCCATATACCAAAAGCCCGGACTTGTTCGGGCTTTTTTAATGAAAAATAAAGTATTTTTGGAATCGAAAAGAATAAATCAAGCAAATGAAAATTACAGAATTTTTAAAACACCACTACAGACATTTCAATGCTGCGGCG
The DNA here is from genome assembly GCF_024305035.1 of Algoriphagus sp. Lineage (GTDB taxonomy): Bacteria > Bacteroidota > Bacteroidia > Cytophagales > Cyclobacteriaceae > Algoriphagus. The sequence goes on along the minus strand of NZ_JAMWZB010000009.1, from coordinate 10,273 downwards.
CTGATAGATGCCGCTGAAGGCTATAAAACGCATCTGGATGAAGGCGGGAAAATGATGATCACCTTGGCCGGGGCGATGTCTACTGCTGAGCTGGGCTTGTCTTTGGCCGAGATGATTCGTCAGGATAAAGTCCAGATCATTACTTGTACCGGAGCAAATTTGGAAGAGGATGTCTTCAATCTGGTTGCCCACAATTATTACGAGCGAATTCCAAACTATCGGGATTTATCTCCAGAGCAAGAACAGGATTTGCTAGACCGTCACATGAATCGGGTTACCGATACCTGTATTCCTGAAATGGAGGCCATGAGACGAATTGAACATGTGATTTTGGAAGAGTGGGTCAAAGCAGATCAGGCGGGTGAAGCGTACTTTCCTCATGAGTTTTTTTATAAAATTCTATTGTCAGGCAAACTCGAGGATTCTTTCCAGATTGACCCCAAAGATAGTTGGCTATTGGAAGCTGCTAAAAAGAACTTGCCTATTATCGTGCCCGGATGGGAGGATTCTACCCTGGGAAACATGTTTGCTGGACACGTCATTTCAGGAGATGTCAAAAATGTACACACGGTAAGAAGTGGGATTGAGTACATGATGTTTTTGGCAGAATGGTACACCGAGAACGCCAAAGAAGAAAGTAAGGTAGGATTTTTCCAAATTGGCGGGGGAATTGCAGGTGATTTCCCAATCTGTGTGGTACCGATGTTGCATCAGGACCTTCAGCGCGATAATGTACCTCTTTGGGGTTATTTCTGCCAGATTTCTGATTCGACCACTTCTTATGGCTCATATTCAGGGGCAGTTCCCAATGAGAAAATTACCTGGGGAAAACTGGGATTGGATACCCCTAAATATATCATTGAATCTGATGCTACAATCGTTGCCCCCTTGGTATTTGCCATCGTTTTGGGACAATAAAGATGAGTAAACTAGCGAACGTTTTCCAAAAAGCAGGCAGTACTCTACTGCTTGCTTTTTTATTTCCAGTTTGGATTTTTGCACAGGAAGTCAAAAGTTTATCGGGTGCAAATAGTCCACAAGACGATCAAAATCCCATTTGGATCGGCTCCAATACCTTGTTGTTTTCCAGAGCTTTCCACCCCGAGAATCTGGGAGGTAAAAAGGACCCTGGGGATATTTGGATGACCCAACGGGATGATAGGGGGATATGGGGGGAGGCGATGCATCGACCCGACTTGAGCACCGAGGGATACGATATTCCTTTGGGCTTGGAGGATGTACTGACCCTGTTGGTATATCATCGTGCCCAAGACCGAAATGGGGTGTATCAATATTCAAAATTCGGAACAGATTGGAATTTTCTTCGCCAAATTGAACTGGAAGGTTTGGATCAGATCAAAGGGGATTTCAAAGGTCGGGTGACCAAAGACGGAAAAGCTATTTTTTTTTCCGGGATGGGACCGCTCAGCTTGGGTAATGATGACTTGTATGTCAGTAAAAAAATCGGCCCGGTTAATTGGTCCAAACCACTGCATCTCGGCCAAGTAATCAATACGCCTGGACAGGACGTCAGTCCCTTTTTTGATATCCAAACCCATCAACTTTATTTTGCCTCCAATATGCACCCGGGTGCAAAAGGGAAAGATATTTTTATTGCCAAAGCCTTGGATAATTCGTTTCAGAATTGGTCCAAACCTGTTAAATGGGAGCAATTGAGTTCCCCTGGTTCGGAAAGTTCGGTGACCTTTATTTCTTCCCATGAGGTAGTCTGGACGAGTACTCAAAATTCTGACGGTTTTGCAGACCTGCTCACCTTCAGCACTCCTGTTCCCCTTGAAATCCCCGCTGATTTTCAGATCCCTGAGTCCACTTCCCGTCAACGTGAGGGGATGGGGAATAAAGCAGAGAGAACTGACACTCAACTGATTCCGATATACCCTCAACTAAGTATCGGTATACCGGAGGTTAAACTCACATCGGATGAAAAAAGCGAAGCTGTTTCTCCTATCACACTGTCGGTGATCGATGAAAAATCCAAATCTGAAATCTCTGATTTCAGGCTTTTCCAACAAAGCGAAGACGGAGTTGAGAATTTGGATGCTCAAAACCTGACTCTTGAAAAATTATCCGCTGAAATTCGTGTGGAAGCAGCAGGCTATTTTCCCAAATTAATTTCCAAATCACTTCTCCGTCCCGACACACCGGTGGTCATTGGCCTGACTAAATTAGAACCAGGAGCAAATATCCTATTGGATGCAGTGAAATTCAGAAGAGGAACTGCGGAGCTGGAAGGAGAGGAGACGCTCACCTTTTTGACCGGTTTGGCAGCAGTTTTAAACCAAAGTGAGGGGTTTAAAGTCCGAATCAGTGGACACACCGACGGAGCAGGAGATCCCGGATTAAATAAAGCGCTTTCCTTGGAAAGAGCTGAAGCGGTACGGGATTTTTTGGTAGCGCTTGGGGTGCCTTTTGAGCGGCTCCGAATTGCTGGCTGGGGAGGGACTCGGCCGCTTGCTTCCAATGCCACTGAAGCCGGTCGTGCAAAAAATCGGAGGGTTGAATTGACCATCGAAAATTAATTTTTACTCCTGGTTAGGTTAAATGAATGTCAACAAAAAGGGGACATCTGCCCCCTTTTTGTTGATCCTGTAATTTAGAGTGTAAAATCGCCCCGATACACCCGCTTTACAAATTGGTTGGCCGGTTCAAAATTAGTCACCTTCATATTTGGGCCGTCCCAGACAAGTTTAATTCCTCGTCCCGGATAGTCAAACTGATCGGGATTTCCATCTCGGGGAACCCGGTAATCATAGCTTCGGATGGCTAGGTTGCCCATTAAAACGGACTCGGTCAAGGGTCCGGCTACAGAGAAAGGCGAACTCAATTGATCGTATTGCTTTGATCCATATCCGCCGATGCAGGCTTCTACCCAATTGTTGTAGTGGCCCCTATCTCCATCAGGAACTCGGTATTCGGTTTCCGGGACTGAGACTTCTTCTGTTCTTGAAGTGGGTAATAATTTAGGATCGGCACCATAGGTGGAGCACATCATTTTTCCTTTTGTGCCTTCGATGATGACCCCATTTCCTCCATCACCCATTTGTTCGTTGGGACCAAGTTCTTCGGGGCGCATTGGCTGGATTCCACCATCCATCCAGTGAAACTCCAAATCATCCTTACCCGGACGATCAAATCTTAAGGTAATGTGTGAGGAAGGAGGGCAGCTGTCCGGGAAATATCCCCGTTGGAATTCCCCCACATAAACAGATCCTACTGAGCATTCGGCAGATTTAGGATAGCCCAAGCCCAACACACGGAAGGGAGGCTCCATAATATGGCAGGCCATGTCGCCCAAGGCTCCAGTGCCATAATCCCACCAACCTCGCCAATTGAAAGGAACCAAGTTGCCTACATAATCTTTGTACGGGGCGGTACCTAGCCAAAGGTCCCAATCCAAATCGGCCGGCGGACTAACCGGATTTTGGGGCCAAGGAATTCCTTGTGGCCATACCGGACGATTGGTCCAAGAGTAAACTTTGGTAGCCTCTCCGATCAATCCGGCATTGTACCATTCCACCATTTTGCGAACGCCCTCTCCAGAAGATCCCTGATTTCCCATCTGGGTAACGACTTGATATTGATCCGCTGCCTCGGTGAGCATTCTTGCCTCATAAATATCATGGGAAAGTGGTTTTTGCACATAGACGTGTTTGCCCATCTTCATGGCCATCATTGCCTGGACGGCATGCATGTGATCAGGAGTGGAGACGGTCACCGCATCGATGTTTTTTTCTTCCTTTTCCAGCATTACCCGAAAATCTTTGTAATAGGGAGCTTTGGGATGGTCCTCTCGGGCACGTTTGCCTCGGGTGTCATCCACATCGCACAAGGCAACCATATCCACTTTTCCACTTCGGTAAACTCCACTTACGTCATTGTAGCCCATTCCGCCGATTCCGATTCCCGCCACTCTCAAGCGGTCACTGGGAGCGATAAAGCCCGGTCCACCTAAAACATGTCTGGGAACAATGTAAAAGCCGGCCAAGGCCAAGGTAGAGCCTTTGATAAAGTTTCTTCGCGAGTTTCCTGATTGGGGTTGATGTTCTTTCATGTTAATTACTGTATTGAAAATGATTGGAATAAAGTTTACGGTTTTGGATTATCCCTGGCTCGACCCATGCGAAACGAGCGGATCTAAATTCAGCTCGGAAGGTTCAGGTAAGTAAGCCTAGGTTTTAGTCGTTAAATTTTCAAAGGAAGGGTTGAGTTAGAGGAATGCTAGATTTTCCCAAGATTCATCCGGAGAACAATTCCTGTTTCAAATTATCAAAATCTTTTTATTTACCGATGGACTCGTTGAAAAATGTGACCAAAGGTTTTCGGGTAGCTGCCAAGGACTTCTACCCAAAAACCATTTGGGCGCTTAAGGCTTTCTTTTTTAAATATTTTTAGGAGTAAAAAAAAGATTCTTAAAAATTTGAATTAAGTTTACCCAATTACCAACACCCAAAAGACAAATGAAGAATTTATACGCACTGGTTGCTCTAGGCTTTTCCTTATCGATGTTTGCTTGCAACAAATCGAAAAATGAGCTCTCCGAACGCGGTTTTGTTCCCCATCCAGTACAGGTGTCCTCTAGTTCAGGCTCATTTAGGTTAACTGCCGAACAGGGAATTCAACTCTCAACCAATGACGAACGTCTAGCAGGGATCGCCGATTATTTTAATGAGCAAATTGCAAGGTCATTAGGGTTTAAACTGGAAGTGGGCACCGAATCTGGAGCCATCAAATTTCAGCTCAATGGAAATGATTCAGCAGATGAATCGTATGAGCTGACTATTAAGGAAGATGAGCTTTTGATCTCTGCAAATTCTCCTTCGGGAATTTTCTATGGTGTACAAACGCTGCTCCAAGCCATGCCGGTAGAAATTTTTGCAGAAAATACCGGCTTGAATGCCGTGGAGATTCCAGCCGGTCAAATCCAAGATCAACCCGCTTATGCTTACCGGGGGTCAATGCTGGATGTGTCTCGACACTTTTTTTCAGTCGAAGACGTCAAACATTATTTGGACCAAATGGCAAATTTGAAACTCAATTACCTGCATCTCCACCTTTCCGATGATCAAGGCTGGCGAATTGAAATCAAGTCTTGGCCCAAGTTAACCCAAATCGGTGCTCAAACCGAAGTGGGTGGCGGAGAAGGTGGTTTTTATACCCAAGAAGATTACAAGGAAATTGTCCGCTATGCAGCCGAGCGGTTTATCACCATCGTGCCAGAAATAGACATGCCCGGACATACCAATGCGATTTTAGCATCCTATGGGGAGCTAAATCCAGGAATCAATCTTCCTGATGGGGATTATGAGACGGTCACCAAAACAGTGGAGAAAGCCGAAGATGAATTTAAAGGCTCCAATATTACTCGGGAAGCTGCGGAGCTTTACACCGGAACCGAAGTAGGCTTTAGCACATTGGATACAGACTTGGATTTGACCTATGCGTTTATTGAAGATGTGGTTCGGGAGATTTCTCAAATTACGCCCGGACCTTATTTTCACATTGGAGGGGATGAGTCCCATGTAACTGCCAAGGAGGATTACGTGTATTTCATTGAACGTGCCCAACAAATTGTCAAAGAACACGGTAAAATTAGCATCGGCTGGGATGAAGTGGCGACAAGTGAACTGCTGGAAGGGAACGTTGCCCAATTTTGGGCGCTGGAGGAAAATGCCAAACTAGCTGTAGCCCAGGGCAATAAAGTCCTTATGTCTCCTGCCAAAAAGGCCTATCTGGACATGCAATATGATTCCACTACCCGAATCGGCCTGCATTGGGCAGCTTATATTGAATTGGACTCTGCCTATTTGTGGGATCCGGCCACGTATGTATCGGGAATTTCGAAACCCAGTATCCTAGGCGTAGAAGCACCACTTTGGACAGAAACAGTGGAAAACAGAGCCGATATGGAATACCTGGTTTTTCCCCGGATAGCTGCCTCGGCCGAAGTGGCATGGAGTCCTGCCTCAACCCGGAATTGGGAAAGCTTTCAATCTCGGATCCGAGTGATGGGCAAGCGTTGGGACAATCAAGGCATTGGGTTTTATAAATCCCCTTTAGTGGATTGGGAATAAAGGCCTTAGAAGAAATACACCCGATGGACAAGGAGTCTGTCGGGTTTTTTTATTGGTCAAAGTATCCTGAATTCGATGATTTTTGTCAAAAATGCAGTAATATGGAAGTTAAATCGAAAATTAAACGCTAATTCTATTACCTGATCAATGGGAGACATTATAATTTATTTTGCCAACTGGATTTGGGGCACACCGATGTTATTGTTACTAATGGGTGGGGGATTGATTCTTTTAATTCACTCTGGATTTGTTCCTTTTCGAAAAATCGGTCATGCCATTGGTTTGCTAAGTGGAAAATACGATGATGATTTGGCTCCGGGTCAGATCACCTCTTTTCAGGCCTTATCTGCTGCCATTGCCGCAACGGTAGGCTTGGGTAATATCAGTGGGGTAGCCATTGCGATCAATATGGGAGGTCCAGGTGCCATTTTTTGGATGTGGGTTTCGGCTTTTGTTGGGATGGCTACCAAATTTTACAGCTGTAGTCTTTCGATTATGTATCGGGGAAAAGATTCTGCCGGGGTAGTCCAAGGAGGTCCCATGTATGTGATCGAAGAAGGAATGGGGAAAAAATGGAAATTCCTTTCGGTGATTTTCTGCGTGGCTGGGGTGATAGGCCTTTTGGCGATATTTCAAGCCAATCAGCTATCGGCTGTATTTCGGGCGGTGATGCTTGAGCCTTCGGGTATTTCTACAGGGGAAACAACCAAATGGATCATCGGCATAACCATGATGGTTTTGGTTGCCATTGTCATTCTAGGAGGTATTCAGCGAATTGCTACTGTCGCTTCTAAGTTGGTCCCTTTTATGGTGGGCTTATATTTTGTGTCTGTCCTCATCATTGTATTCAAATATGTGGGAGATGTTCCTGAAATGCTTTTAAAGATCGTTACTGATGCCTTCACCGGCGAGGCTGCCGCAGGAGGTGTGGTAGGGGCCGTGATTATTACCGGAGCACGAAGAGCTGCATTTTCCAATGAGGCTGGAATCGGTACTGCACCCATGGTTCATGGGGCTTCTAAAAATAGAGAACCTATCCGTGAGGGATTGATTGCCATGTTGGGCCCCTTTATCGATACCGTGGTGGTTTGTACCTTAACCGCTTTAGTAATTATGCTCACAGGCGTATGGCAAAGCACCGAGGCAGATGGCGTCCGATTGACCCTGAATGCCTTTGAAACCGCTCTTCCAGGAATCGGTAAGTACCTTTTGATGTTGGCCGTTTTGATTTTTGCTTTATCCACCATGTTTACCTATTCCTACTACGGGCATAAGTGTTTTAATTATTTATTTGGTGCAGAAAAGGCAAATTATTACAATTACTTCTACTTGATTACCATTGTGGTCGGTGCGGTGGCCTCTTTGGAAGTAGTGGTGAGTTTGGTCGATGGGATGTATGCCATCATGGCCATTCCGACAATGATTTCCACCATTTATCTGGCTCCTAAAGTAAAAGCGGCCTACCATGATTATTTCAATCGGATGAAGGCGGAAAAATGAAAATTCTGATTGCTCCTAATGCTTTTAAAGGTACCCTGAGCGCCTCTGAAGCTGGGAGTATCATCGAGCAGGTGATTTTAAAAAAGGCCCCGAGTGCCCAAGTTTCATTGCATCCCATTGCGGATGGTGGGGACGGAACATGCCAGTTGATCAGTCACTATTTAAAGCTGGAACGTCATTCCATTTGGACTTTGGATGTACTGGGAAGGCCGATCTGTGCAAATCTCGGAGTTGATCCTAAATCCAAAATGGCTTATTTGGATGTTTCTTCAGCCTCGGGTATTGGTGTTTTAAAAGAATTTGAAAAAGACCCCTGGATTACATCGACCTTTGGTACGGGGCTTTTAATTCGAAAAGCCACTGAATTAGGTGCCAAGGAGCTTGTATTGGGTTTGGGAGGCAGTGCCACCATTGACCTGGGGATGGGTATGTTACATGCTTTGGGCTGTATTTTTTTAGATGATAAGGGGAGAGAATTGATTCCATTTACCAGTCAGTTTGGTAAAAATGCCCGTTTTATTCAGCTGATTCCGACCAAGCCAACGATCAAGTTCACCTGCCTTTGTGACGTGAACAATTACTTTTTAGGTTCTCAGGGTGCCATTTCTGTTTTTGGGGCGCAAAAGGGATTGAAGCCGCAGGATGAGGAAGCCTTTGAAAGGCAATGCCAAAGCAACATTGATCTGATGAGAAAGAAAGTCAAAAGGAATTTCATCGATCAAAAGGGATTTGGAGCAGCTGGAGGAATTGCGTTGGGTTTGAGTTTCTTTTTCCCCGTTCAAATTCATTTTGGATCCAACTATTTCTTTGAGTTGACTCAATTAGAAAGTGCAATTCAACAAGCCGATTGGATCATCACTGGAGAGGGAAAGTATGATGCCCAGTCGAGTGGGGGAAAGGCCTGTTTTGAGCTCTTGAAAATGGCGAAATCCCATCGAAAAAAAATCGCTCTGATTAGCTCGGGAGCCGAAGCGCTATCAGCCGGATTTGATCAGGTGATTAGGCTTCCCGAATTAGATTTTTCTGACCCTGATGTGAAAGAAATTGCCAAAAAAAAGTTGATTCAGGCTTTGGAAAAAGAGTGGCGAGTTTAGACTCTCCGGTAGTCAGGTCTCCAGTTTTTGATGGCTCTTTTGATCGCTTTGTTCGTCAAGTTTTCCAGAATTGCCTGTTCCATAAGTGGAATTAATTCTTCATCAGAGGCAAAACGTAAAGCGATGATTTGACCCGTTTTCAGCTTCTGTTCCTTTGGCTCAAATCGCTTTCCGGTCAATTCAAAGTAGCGTTGTCGCATTTCCATCACGATGATCCGGTTTTGGTTTTTGAGTGCATAAATTCTGGAAAGAAGGGGTATAAGTAACAGGATTACGGCCAAAAGAAGCGACTGAATGGCCTCACTTACAGACTCATGCTGGTTGATGGTATACAGGGTGTACCCCAAGTAAATCAACGTGAGCGGAGTTAGGACAAAATGATGAAAGAGGTAGTAACGCGCGTGATTCTCGAAGTTTTGTGCTTTCATTTAAACGATGGATATAAAAAAAGGAGACTGTTTAGTCTCCTTTTTAAGTTTTTTGAATTGATCAATGATTATTTTTCTTGCTCTTGGAAAAGGTGCTCCGAGCATCTATTGCAGAAAGTCCTGCTCCTAAACCGATTAGGATACAAACTATTAAAATAAATAACTGAGCTCCTGAGGCGATGGGTGAACTGAAGATATCTAGTAAAATCATGATTTGATCTTTTAATGTCTAAATGAGTGCCCGAAGATAAATTCAAAGCGGGAATTTACCAAGTCACAGGCCCATCGACTCTGAAATTATTACAAATCATCCTCGAAATCGTCCTCCAAATCATCTTCGAATTCGTCATCTTCATCAAAATCCATGATGTTGTCATCCACAAATTCGTTTTCCTCGTCCAAATCATAATCATCTTCAAATTCAGACTCGAAATCGTCCTCATCTTCGAAGTCATCAAATTCGTCGAAATCTTCTTCAAAATCCTCCATAGTGGTCTTTAAATCGGTTATTTAGTATTGACAACACGAAATAAATTAAAAAATCAATTAGCGCAATATCTAGTCCGCTAATTTTTTTTCAGCCAAGGACAAATCTTCAATTTGTTGTGCCGTAGCCCATTGATTGGTCAGTAATTTAGCCCAAGTTTGAAGGTAAAGGATAACGTCTTCTTTGCTGTTTTTGCTCAGCGAATTTCTCCGCTCAAATGGAATGGCTTGAAGAACTTCCGGGGAAGACAAACGCTCTAGATGGCGGAGGTCATCAAGGCTTAACCCGTAATCAAGCATTTTTTCAATGATTAAATCCAAGGGATATCCACTACTGGGACAAAATTCCAACAACTGATCGTTCCAGTCCCCGGAACGCTCCATGGCATAGCGGTGAATTTCTGCTTTACTCAGGTAAGTTAATTCTTGGGCTAGATTCCCACAGTTGCAAGCGCCCATATGTCCCCATTGATAAGCTGCTCCATCTTTTAGTTTTTTTGCCGTTCGCTCGATTGCAGCAATAAGTTCAGGTTTGATCTTTTTCATGGTATGACTTTTTTATGTCAACTCAAAAACAGCAAGGATGTTGCTGACAAAGGCCGGAATTTATTGGCTAAGGGAAAAAGAAACAGCTTGGACTATCCGAGACGGATTAATCCAGGTCAATTAAAAA
>NZ_JAMWZB010000088.1 GCF_024305035.1 Algoriphagus sp. | reverse complement strand
ATGATGAGATGAACTCTAATTTTGAGTCATCTTCAGCCGATTTAATTCTTACTATTATTTATTCATCCAATTCGATATCAAAAGGACAACAATTCGATTTAGACTATTCCAGAATTTTTTTGAGGTGGGATAAAGAGAAAGGGAATTTTTCTTTCTATACTGATAAATTTTTTGATGGCAGTCAAGCATTACGAAATTTTTTATTTAATATAAATACTTCGGAAAATGAAAAGGGTCCCTATACACTCAGTAATGAAAATCAAGGGATTATACTCTTTAGCCGGGACAATGCCGAAGGCGTTTATTCCATTTTATCAGAATCCCAAGAAACTTCCTCACAAGAGATCGATCCTGCTGAAGTATCATTTAGACTTTTAGATGATGAGGCGAGTGAAATGTACCCCAGTTTCTATGGCCCAGATTTTCTAAAAGGAGCAGGCGATAATGGTCAAGGCAGACCCGAAAAAATGCTTTTTAGCTCGGATCGGGATGGGGCATTTGATA
>NZ_JAMWZB010000087.1 GCF_024305035.1 Algoriphagus sp. | reverse complement strand
TTTTGATGAAGGTGAGTGCCAGCTCTGCCTTTAACTTGTCGTTTTGCTGTGCATCGAAAAATTCACGGCGTGCATGCGCCCAGCAGCACAGGTGGGTCACCCCCTGCTGCTTGCCATAGCTTTCATAAACAGCATATCCGTCACTTTGGAGATAGCCTTTGAAGCCTTCCAGCAGTTTTTTGGGAGCGTCCTTCCCACGTCCTTTTTGGTAATCGAACAATACGGTGCCATCCATAGGATTATGGTACACCCAGTAATAGCCCAGGTGTGTCTGTTTCTTTTTGGTCGCATCCAAAACCCGGATAGTGGTTTCATCCACCTGAAGGTATCCCTTGGACCGGGTGTTGTTCACCAGCCAGTCGTAGAGGATTTCCAGGCGGTTCAGACTTTTACTGACCCATCCGTCCAGGGTAGAGGCGGCGATGGGGATCTTTTCCCGCTTGAAGCGCTGCAGTTGCCGGTAAAGCGGCAGATGGTCCACATACTTGTCTGTCAGAATGGAGGCCAATAGCC
>NZ_JAMWZB010000086.1 GCF_024305035.1 Algoriphagus sp. | reverse complement strand
AGAGAAAGGTAAGAAAACCTCTGAAAAATACCCAGTTCTGGGTATTTTTTTGAATAAAATTTAGCTTTATATTTAACAATCTTAATACAAACTTTTCCCAGAAACTATGAAAACAAGCAAACAAACAAACAAACAAAGGTAGCTTTTGGCTGCTTGGATTTTTCCCTTTTTTAATCATGGGCTGTGAGGGAGGGCTCACCACAGAGGAGCCATCCATTCAAGTTGATCAAATCGAGTCGGTGGCATCCTACAAGATTGACTCTGAGATGGCGAGAAAGGTTGCTATGGGGTTTTTTACTGAAGATTCCAGTTTTATTGCTGCACGCAAAGGGAAACCTTCTCCAAAAATCCGAGAAATCGCCAGAGTAAGTTTAGCGGATAGTTTGGATTTTGAGGCCTATGTAGTAAATGAATCGGAGGGTTTTGTGATGATCGCCGGGGACTCCCGAGTGATGCCGATCTTGGCCTATTCCACCGAAGGTGAACTGAAACCGGAAGATTTCAAAAATGTCAATGGGCTTAAGGTTTGGTACCAGGAGACCATGAAGCAAATCGATGCAGAGATTAAAGAGGTGAGAGATGTCCATCCGATCGTATACAACGAATGGAAGAAGTATACCGAGGAGTTTGACCCGAATGGGCGGATTTGGAATAATGAAGTTGCCTACAATCCAAATACCAATTGCTATGAA
>NZ_JAMWZB010000085.1 GCF_024305035.1 Algoriphagus sp. | reverse complement strand
CTAAAAACTCTTTCCAATACTCAATCCTGCAAAAATTGATGTGAAAACCCAATCTTCTCTCCCTCCTACAGGAACTTTGAAAAATGGCGTATAGCCAACCCTAAAAAAGAATCCCCCTTCCGGTTTTTGGTATCTATAACCGATTCTTAAAGGAATTAGAGAATCAAACACCACTTTATCTTCTAATTCTAATGTTTCTGAATTAAAATCTAGACTTGTGGCTAAGTGAGGAGTTAAACCTAAACCTAATTCTAAGTGATGATTACCGCTTCCTATAAGGCCAGAAACTTCCAAAGGATGCGGGATTAAAAACAGTTGATCCTTCTACACGATCTGCCCAGAGTGAAAAACCTACACTACCCATCATCTTTATAGCTCCTTTTTGATAAAAAAGCTTACCAAATGTAATTGCATATTGACCTGCATTACCTCCAAGATCAAGGTAAACGGCTTTTTTTGCAGTAAAGGTTTCGGCCTCGGTTTGAGCAAAAATAGATTGGGAACTAATCAATAAAACCAGAGAAAAACCGAAAAGAATAAATTTGGATTTGTAGTTCATGGTGTAGCGGGTTTATAACATTTTTTGAGTTCCATTTACCTAAGTGATTGATACTCTTCAAATAGAATCAAAGCGAGGAAAATTCCCAATTAGCCTCTTTTAAAAACTCTTCCCAAAACTTAGTCCGGCCCAATAAGGATTGAA
>NZ_JAMWZB010000084.1 GCF_024305035.1 Algoriphagus sp. | reverse complement strand
AGTGAATCCAACATGGGTGAAAATGCACGAAATGGTTCAGGGAATTATTCAGCTTTTGGACCCACAGATTCAAACCAAGTCCTTGAGGATTCTCAATGAGATGCCGGAAGAGTTAACACTTTATCTGGACCATGACTTGATTGAGGTGGTGTTGCGAAATATTTTGGGTAATGCGGTGAAGTTTTCCCCAGAAAATGGCGAGATCAGAATTAAATTTGAAATCACTGAAAAAGAACTCATTTGGTGCGTTTCTGACCAAGGAAAGGGAATGAGCGAGGAAGAGATCGATCAAATTTTAGAATCTAATTATACCATAACCCGATCAAAACCAGGTACACAGCAGGAAAAAGGTTCTGGTCTCGGTCTTCAGGTTTGTAAGGAGTTTGTACGAATGAGCGATGGAAATCTAAGTATCAAATCACATGTGGGCAGAGGAACTCAAGTTCTTGTCAAATTTCCTGTTCACATTTTAAGGAATCAGTCGGAGACGATCAGTAGTTAAGCAATTTTTTAAGGGGATCGGAGCTTTCAAGATTCCTAGCCTAACCATAGTTTCCATCGCAGCTTCAAATTCGGAGATAGAAATTTCCGGAGTTTGAGCCCAAACCGTTTGGGCTAGCCATTGAGAAACATCGGTCTGATTCAAATCATAAAATGTCGCAATGTTCTTAACCGTTTCGGTAGAACTTTTCAATAATTTGCTTTTTTC
>NZ_JAMWZB010000083.1 GCF_024305035.1 Algoriphagus sp. | reverse complement strand
GAAAACAATGAAGAACCCCTCAAATACCGAATCCACAGAAACTAGGATTGAAACCCAAACCATTTTCTAAGGTTTGGATTCTCAATGTAACCTCAAATACCGAATCCACAGAAACTAGGATTGAAACGAGCCTATTTTGAGGAATAAGCTGGGAGATAAGGAGCCTCAAATACCGAATCCACAGAAACTAGGATTGAAACATAGGGATAAGCTTGCAAAGATTGAAGAAATTCAATCCTCAAATACCGAATCCACAGAAACTAGGATTGAAACAGAATCCTGCAATGAATTGAGACGGTGCAGACTTTTCCTCAAATACCGAATCCACAGAAACTAGGATTGAAACTAAGCAATTTTGTGACGGATTAGATCAAATAACCGAGCCTCAAATACCGAATCCACAGAAACTAGGATTGAAACCAAAAAGCAATTGATAAGTGGGGCAAAGAAACCCACCTCAAATACCGAATCCACAGAAACTAGGATTGAAACTAAGCTTACAACAGGCTAAGGATTTCTTGGTAGTAGCCTCAAATACCGAATCCACAGAAACTAGGATTGAAACAGAAGTCTATTTCCGTTGGGTCTTTTGTTCTGCAGCCTCAAATACCGAATCCACAGAAACTAGGATTGAAACATAGGTAAAGCTTCATTAAATGCAGCATCAGACTTTCCTCAAATACCGAATCCACAGAAACTAGGATTGAAAC
>NZ_JAMWZB010000082.1 GCF_024305035.1 Algoriphagus sp. | reverse complement strand
ATTATTTTTTCACGGAGGCTTAAACTTATATCCTCACTAACTTAAGGGTAGAACCAAAGAATTGGTTTAAAATTCTAAAAGTAAAAAAAATTTTCAGAACTCAAAAAAATTGGCTTAAGGGCTTTTTCATTAAATATTTACCTGAATCGGTCTCATTGAAGAAATACACATCACCAGTTAAACTGAAATTCAAAGGTTTGATATCAAGAACTTTCTCTTTCAGCTTTCCATTGGAAAAGATCGTAAGAATATATCTCTCTTTAAGTGATTGATTTTCGGAAAAATAAGTTTGATGCAAAATAAAAGTGGTATCTCCTTCCTGATACATATCAACATAATTATCTTCCAAGAAAGCTACTTTATCTTCAGGTGTCATCTGTAAATAGTCGGGAGGTCTCACCAGTTTTTGATACTTCAAATAGTTAGACCTTGGCATTTCCATAGTTTTTAGCTTCGTTCCTTCAAAATCATAGATACTGATTAATGGACGATATTTTTCCAGAACATAAATTTTTTTATTTGAAACCGTTAAATCTGCCATGCTTTCAATTTTATCATTCGGGATAATATTTTTTGTAGATTTATTGGATAAGTCTGTAAAATAAACACCTCCAGTGGAGGACGATTCTTTAGTAGAAACACCCCACCAATAGGAAACCAATCGTATCCACCCGAGCAACCCCGTCTTTGCTTAGTTTGATTTTTTATTAATGAAAAG
>NZ_JAMWZB010000081.1 GCF_024305035.1 Algoriphagus sp. | reverse complement strand
CAAACCTAGCGGGGCAAAATAATTCAAAAAATATGGGGTTGCTCGGGGGGATACATTGAGTATAACTTTTATTGGAAAATAAAAAAGTCCCCGGCCCTCCTTCGTCACTTCCCACAGTAACTTTTTTTGTCTTCTTCTAAATAGGTTAGTCGAATTTCAAAATCGGTCAAGGAATAAGCAATGGCAATCTTTCCAACAAAAACATTTTGGTCTCTCTTCTTTAAGAATTTTAGATTCAATCGAAATGAAGAATAAACTCTGTAATTGTGGAGCCATTTGTAAAGATAATTAGACTTTTATCTATCTCATTTGTACCTGATTTTATCCTCGCCCTAACTTTGTTGTCTTCCATTAGGTAGTTGGGATAAAAGGTATCTAAAACAGCTATAGGATCTCCTACCTTTATATAATTAGTTCCTTTTCCTAGGTGTATACTGTTGGAATTAATTGTAAACAGATAAAGTTCATTTTCCTTAAATAGGAGACGGTTTTGACCATACTTATATAACGATCCAATCCTTTCATCCATCTCAAACAGAAAAGGCTCAGAATAATTGGGTGAACCAAATGCTTGGATTAGCTTTTCTGCCGGCTCTCCATAAAATATTTTTTTGGAGTTTGCCTGATTTTTGAGATTGATTTCGGAGACTTCTATCGGCTGTGGTCCTTTTAAGGGGATTAATTGTGCCTGAAAAAAGGATGTAGTTAAAGAGAAGATGAGAATGTGTAGTAATTTTTTCAGGTTCTACCCTTAAGTTAGTGAGGATATAAGTTTAAGCCTCCGTGAAAAAATAAT
>NZ_JAMWZB010000080.1 GCF_024305035.1 Algoriphagus sp. | reverse complement strand
TGGCCAGTACAATGCCTTCGCTATCGGTGTTCCTGATGGTATCTATGCATTTCACCGCTACACCATCAATTCCATGTACCCCTCCAACACTCAAGCTGTCCAGTATCAATGGCACTGCCCCGGTTGAGCCGGAGTCTTTCACCACTGACTTAAACAGCCGCCTACGCACCCTTTAAACCCAATAAATCCGGACAACGCTTGCACCCTCCGTATTACCGCGGCTGCTGGCACGGAGTTAGCCGGTGCTTATTCATACGGTACCGGCAATGTCCCACGCATGGGCCTTTTCTTCCCGTATAAAAGCAGTTTACAACCCAATAGGCCGTCTTCCTGCACGCGGCATGGCTGGGTCAGGCTCTCGCCCATTGCCCAATATTCCCTACTGCTGCCTCCCGTAGGAGTCTGGCCCGTATCTCAGTGCCAGTGTGGGGGACCTTCCTCTCAGAACCCCTACTGATCGTCGCCTTGGTGGTCCGTTACACCTCCAACTAGCTAATCAGACGCATGCCCATCTTTTACCGATAAATCTTTAACTAAATCCCGATGCCGATCATTAGTACCATGGGGTATTAATCCGGGTTTCCCCGGGCTATCCCCCTGTAAAAGGTAGGTTGCATACGTGTTACGCACCCGTGCGCCGCTCTCAAAGAACCCGAAAGCTCTTCTACCGCTCGACTTGCATGTATTAGGCCTGCCGCTAGCGTTCATCCTGAGCCAGGATCAAACTCTCCATTGTATGTTGTCTATCTATACCAGTCTGGCAATAAAGCATATCACCAAACCGTTAACCTCATCCCTCAGGTTTT
>NZ_JAMWZB010000008.1 GCF_024305035.1 Algoriphagus sp. | reverse complement strand
AGATATGTTAAAGACAACAAGAAATTAGATGTCAGGAGACAAGCAAAGAGAGGCCAAGAGGCAGCTTTGCCCAGCCCTGAGTTCTACCAATTTAGGCGGCCTAGCGCAGGGGTCCCACCTCTTCCCATCCCGAACAGAGAAGTTAAGCCCTGCAGCGCCGATGGTACTGGGGTTACACCCGGGAGAGTAGGTCGCCGCCACATTATTAAAAAGCCAACAGAAATGTTGGCTTTTGGTGTTTTAAATCCAAAGACAAAAGCATCATAGAACCAAAAAGAAAGTTTCTGGTTGCTTATAGCTTTGTTTAGATAATTCACGCTATGGCGAAAAATCCTTTTCCTTCTTTTTGGGGAAGGAATAATCAACCGAATTACGAATAACCCCAAAAAAAAGTCCAGAGTTAACTGGACTTTAGCTTAGGGAAAAAGCATATTTTATACGTTTACATGACGTTCAGCATGATACGAAGAGCGTACTAGAGGGCCTGATTCGACATACTTTAAGCCTCTTTTTAATCCTTCCTCACGGTATTTAGCAAAAAGATCCGGGTGGATAAATTCAGCAACTTCAATATGCATCTTGGTTGGCTGAAGGTATTGACCTAATGTCAAAATATCACATCCATGAGCTACTAAGTCATCCATTGTTTTATAAACTTCTTCTTCATTTTCTCCCAGTCCGAGCATGATGCCTGTTTTCGTCCTTTTTCCATACTCTTTTGTCAACTTAATTTGCTCTAGTGATCGTTGATACTTGGCTTGGGGTCTCACTCTTCTGTACAGACTTTCTACGGTTTCCATGTTGTGAGATACCACTTCCTGTCCACCACTGATCATCTTATAGAGGGCTTCCCAATTAGACTTGACATCAGGGATTAATGTTTCTATGGTTGTTTCTGGCGATAGTTCTTTGGTTTTTACGACAGTTTGATACCATATTTCAGCTCCACGGTCTTTTAATTCATCGCGATTTACAGAAGTCAGCACGGCATGTTTGACCCCCATTAATTTGATGGCTTCAGCCACCCTTCTTGGCTCGTCCTGGTCATATTCTGGTGGTCGACCTGTAGCAACCGCGCAGAAAGAACAAGATCGGGTACAGACATTTCCCAAGATCATGAAGGTAGCCGTTCCTGCTCCCCAGCATTCCCCCATATTGGGACAGTTGCCACTTTCACAGATCGTATGGAGTTTATGCTGGTCAACAAGTTTTCTTACTTTGGCATATTCTTTTCCGACAGGAAGCTTGACGCGTAACCAATCTGGTTTTTTACGCCTTGTGCTTTCTTCAGAAATTACTGGTAATTCGATCATAGGGGTTAAAATTTGGGACAAAATTAAGGGTAAACGGCAGAATACCCAATTTTAGTTATTTTCGAAATCCATAATAGAAGGTGAAATAAGCAGATTGAAAAACCTGCTTATTTTCCACAGTCAAAATCAACGGGATTTCTCTGGTAAAACCCTCTAATTGATAGCCAAGTTCCACACCGGTCACATTACTCCTGAATACGCCAAACTCAAAATTCAGTGCAGCTTTGAAATTTGCTCCAATGGCAAATTCTGATTGTCCAATGCCTTCAAATAACCTCCCGGTTCCCAGAATATTAAATCTACTTTGATGAATTTCCGGGTTATATTGTTCGCGGACTGTTTCCAGTCTATTAAGCGCATATTCGATATAATAAGGGGCAATAAGGCCAATGGAAGGCCCAATTCCTGCTAAAGCTGAAACTTGAACACCTTGATTGGGTGCTTTTTTAAAGAGAATCACTTCCCGTCCATATTGAGGCCGGATCGAATACAGATAATTAGACTTACCAAAAATATAACTGTTTCCCAAAACTGTATTATACCGTACTTCCTTTGGGTTTTTTACATTTGATAGTTCGAGGGAAAGGAAACTAAACTGGGAGTCATCAAGCCTGGTGCCGAGTTTAAAAAATAAACCACCGATTAGCCCTCCATTCGTATTTTTATTAAGACCAAAAACTACCTCTTGATCATAATCGTAATTACCTGCATCTTCCCTTTGGGCATACACAGTACCAATAACAAAGAATAGTATCGGAAATATGAAAATAAACTGTACTTTTTTTGCCATGATTTTAGAATTAAATTCTATCATTCCTATAAACTCTATTCTAAAAGTAAGGGTTTAGAATGATGATAAAAAGTTGATTTTTCTATTTTTAGCTTGGAATTTAATCCGGTGATGGGCTCTGAAAAGAATGTTCCATTTCTGTATTCATTCGGTATTTGTGGTACTTTTGCCTTAAAGAATAAACCCAAAGCTTATGTGTTTTTTATTCGAAAGTTTTAAGAGCTGGAAAGCCTATTGCATTGATCAGTCCGTGAGTTTACCCGATTCAGTGATTGAATATGAATGTGAGCAAAAAAATGCGAACCCAGAGTCAATAAATGCTGGGATGTTACGTGCTTATTCGGTCATGAAAGATGCAGTGAAAACAGGATTAACCAAGGAAATGAAATCTCGTTCTGGAATGATCGATAATGGGGCAAAAAAGGTTTTTAATTACTCCTTGCCGGTTTTATCCCCCGAATTTCAACGATTGATTTCAAGAGCTTTAGCAGCAAAAGAAGTGAATTCCTGCATGGGAAGGGTTGTTGCAGCCCCTACGGCAGGTGCTTCTGGGATATTACCAGGCACCATGGTCACCCTTCAGGAGATTCATAACCTTACGGATCAGGAAATTATCAAAGGATTGTTGGTGGGAGCCGGGATTGCTTTAATCATTGAGCAAAAGGCGAGTTTGGCAGGTGCGGTAGGAGGTTGCCAAGCTGAAACAGGCTCAGCTGCTGCCATGGCCTCTGGGGCTATTGTTTTTTGTCTGGGAGGTACTATTGAACAGGTTTTTAATGCAGTTGCAATTACCATCCAATGTATGCTTGGTCTGGTTTGTGACCCCGTGGCAGGCTTGGTTGAGGTTCCCTGCGTAGTAAGAAATGCAAGTGCTGCTAGTATTGCATTTAGTTCTGCTCAGATTGCTTTGGCTCAGGTCGATTCAGTGATTCCCGTGGATGAATGTATTGAGGCGATGGGAGAAATAGGTGCATCGATGGAAAGCAGATATAAAGAAACTGCTCTTGGCGGTTTGGCAGCGACCTTGACTGGTCAAACTATTTCAGAAAAAGTTTTAATTCAGGATATCGAGATTTTACCGGATAATGATTTAAGTGAGTAGGGACTTTAAAAATGGGATTCTCAGGATTTTTTCCAGACTAAGGCTGAAGAATATTGCCCATAGTACGGCACTCCAAAGCATATGGAGTATTATTTTACGCTTTTTGGTCCCAAACGAAACCAAAATTAGAGTGCCTCCAATGGGGGTTAAGAGTAATGGAGTGAGAAATGCAATGCCTATCTCGCCATATTTCTTCCAGATTTGAACGATCCGTCTATTTTTCTTTGAAAAAATGACTCTTTTTTTGGTAGATTTTAGTGCAATAAAGGCTTTTATTTTCGTTCCGAGATTTGCGAAAATCAACACACTTGACATCATTCCGGCAACAGTAATCCCCACTATTTTTAAAGAACTATACCCTGCGGCATGCCCCAAAACGGGTCCGGCGATAAATTTGAAAAAGGTAAGAAAATATATCCCGAATAAAGTAATCAGAGAATCATTCATAGCAACATGAATAGGTATACCAAATATGCCATCAAGAGAACACTTCCCTCTACCTTTGAAATTTGACGCTTAGTTTTCATCAAAGGGAAGAGTAAAACGCTGATACCTATCATCCAGATAAAATCAGATTCTAAAAATTCGTTTGAAATTTCAATGGGATTAATGACCGCTGTAATTCCAATTATAGAAAGGATGTTCATGATATTGCTACCTAAAATATTTCCAATCGCCAAATCTGTTTTCTTTGAGATTGCAGCCATGATGGACGTGATTAATTCGGGTAAGCTAGTGCCTATGGCAATTATGGTAACCCCAATTACTCTTTCTGATACCCCAAAAGTTCTTGAAATTGTTACTGCATTGGACACCAAAAGTTCGGATCCAAAATACAGGCCGGCAATTCCAATAAAAAACAAAATCACAGCCTTGGTCCAACTGTAACCTTGAACTTGCTCCACCTCCTCTTCTCCTTCGGCGGACTCCAACAAGAAAGAATCGCTTGACCTGAATAAATAGACATTAAAAAGGATGAAAAGACCTACTAACAGTAATCCCTCCCAAAATCCAAGAAGACCGTTGAGAGAGAGGCCAAAAAAAAGAAAAGTGACCAAAAGAGTAACTGGATAGTCAAAACGCAAATGTGTTTTTTTAATTAAGATTGGGTAAAACAATCCACTCAAACCCAGAACTAGGCCAATATTGGCAATGTTGGAACCGATTACATTTCCTATGGAAATATCACTGTTGCCCTTAAGTGCGGCATTTACACTGACCAAAAGTTCAGGAGCTGAAGTACCAAACGCAACTATGGTAAGCCCAATCAATCCTGCTGTCATCCCCAATTTCACAGCAATAGCCGAGGCGCCATCCACTAAGAATTTTCCACCAAGAAGAAGAATGGCTAAGCCAATGAGCAATAGTAGATATGGAATCATAATTAAAGTTTTGGGCCAAAGGCTAAATCTCCCGCATCTCCGAGTCCAGGGACGATATAGGATAATTCGTTTAGCCCTTCGTCAAGTGCACCTAACCAAAATCTATACGGAATCTCCAAGTTATTTTTTATTTGGTCGATACCTTCTGGTGCAGCAAATGCAGCTGCGATGTGAATGATCTTGGGCCTGCCATGCCCAAGTAGTTTCTGAATCGCTTTTAAAAAAGATTTTCCAGTTGCTAGCATGGGGTCTGCAATAATTACCGTCTTATCTTCAATAGACGGACATGCGAGGTAATTCAAATTAATGTGAATATCCTCGTTATCGGCAGGAGTGCTTTTTTCCTCTCGATAAGCACCAATAAATCCACTTTCCGCCTGATCATAAAAGTTTATAAATCCTTGGTAAAATGGTAAGGAGGCTCTCAATACAGAGACAATGACCAGCTGATCTGAAGGAATTTGAATGTTTATTTTTCCTAATGGAGTACGTACTATTCGAGTATCAATAGTTAAAGACTTTGAGATCTCATAGGCTAAAATTTCTCCAAGTCTAGTTAAGTTTGTTCTAAACCTCATGCGATCTTTTTGCACAGTTTCGTCTCGCATTTCCGCAATAAATTGATTTGCAATGGAGGGAGTTTGATCAAGAATAAACATGATTCGAATTTAATAGAAAAAACCCGGCTTCGACTGAAACCGGGTTTGAATTAATTTGAGATTTTTTATTGGTGGGCCTCAAAACTCACTCTTCGCGCCATTTGTCTAGCGTTTTCCGATGATTTGTCTACACTTGTATCTTCTCCATAGCCCTTATAGGATAAACGTGTTTCATCGATTCCTGAATCTCTCAGGAGTTCAAATACAGCCACAGCTCTTTTTTCAGATAGCTCAAGGTTGTAATTTTCTCCCCCAAGTTCATCTGCATATCCTTTGATTTCTACTTTGAGCTCCGGATTTCTTTTTAAAAAGTTAGAAATGAATTGGACACTAGAAATTGAATAAGCTAAAGGCTTTGAAGAATCAAATGAAAAATATACGTTTAAGTACTGGTCATTTATCGCCTTCTTCAAATAATCTATTTCATTTTTCACCTCTTCTACCGGACATCCATCAGTACTACTAGGCCCAGGTATAAAAGGGCACTTGTCCAGGTGATCAGGGGTTCCATCTTTATCAGAATCCAATGTGTTTCCCTGAGCATTAACCCGTGCACCAGCTGGGGTATTGGGCTCTTTATCCAGGTAATCTGGAACTCCATCCCCATCAGAATCTTTGAGCATATCTTTAATTTCACCTATTTGGCTCTCTAGTTCATCTTTTGTTACATAGGTGTCAGGGGCGATATACCAATCCGCATGTTGTTCATGTTTGCCAAGGTAAAAATTTAAGCCTAGTGTACCTGTCCACCAAGTGCCAGTCGCATGTATGTAAGGGGGGGTGGGAAAAAAAGTAGGTTCAGGTGCGTTATATCTTGTTCCATCAAATGTATACGTTTGGCGCCCGTTGAAATTCAAGTCTACCCTTCCAGATAATGATAACTTTCTGTTGATTTTATAAATCCCAGAAATACCTGACTTAATTACTTGACTATACTCTGGTTTTGTAAAAGGAAGAGGAGTTGTTACGTATTTCAACCTTATTATTCCTAACCCTAGAGTGCCCAATAGTCCAAATCGTGTTGTGAATGATTCAAATTTAAATATTCGACCTAAATTGGCTACCCCCATAGCACCAAAGTGTAGGTAATTAGTTTGAAAGGAAGGAGTTTGTTTTCTTAGGCTTGAAAAATTACCTCCTTCAATAATTCCCTTTAGACCAAATCTTTCATTGATCATATATCTAGACCCAATATCAAGGGTGCCTACATTTAGCGTTGGAGTGAGAAAAGGAGGGGAGATAGGGGACATCGCTTTATTGAATCCTCCATTGATTTCAAAGGACCATCTGTTAAATTCTTTCTGCGCGTTGGCTGAGCCTATTGCACCGATCAAGAACAAGAGGGTAAGAATTTTTTTCATCTTCAATTTAATTTAAGGGTGTGCCCAAAGGTATAGAATATTCATGAAATCCCATTTTGGGCACAAAAAAAAGCCTGATCCAACTGGATCAGGCTTGACTATTTAATCTTGGTAAATTATTTCACTTCAAAGCTAGCTCTTCTGGCCATCTGTCGCGCATCCGCAGATGATTTATCTACGCTAGTGTCTTCTCCGTAACCTTTATAAGACAATCTTGAGGCATCTACTCCAGCAGCTACTAGAAGATCATATACTGACTTAGCTCTGCTTTCAGATAACTTAATGTTGTAGTCTTCTGGGCCTAACTCATCGGCATATCCCTTAACTTCTACATTCACGCCTGGATTTCTCTTTAAGAAATTCGCTACATAATTAGCAGCACTGGTTGAGTACCCTAGTGGCTTAGCACTATCAAATGCAAAGTATACGTTGACGTATCCATCATTGATCGCTTTCATTAAGTAATCCACTTCTTCTTTTACCTCTTCCACTGGGCAACCGTTAGTTGATGCAGGACCAGGTAAGAATGGACACTCATCCACGTGATCAGGTGTGCCATCTCCGTCAGAATCAAGAGTTGATCCAGAAGAATTTACACGTGCTCCAGCAGGAGTGTTTGGCTCTTTGTCCAAATAATCAGGAACGCCATCTCCATCAGAATCTTTAAGCATATCTTTGATGCCGTTGATTTGAGAAGCAAGCTCTTCTTTAGTTGCGTACTTATCAGCGGCAATGTACCAATCGGCATGCTCTTCAGCTGAACCCAGGTAGAAATTTAAACCGATTGTACCTGTCCACCAGGTACCATTAGCTCCGTAAAATCCATTGGTAGTACTAGGTCTAATCGCCGCATCGCCGTCGAAAGTAACCGTTTGGCGACCATTTAGAATGGTAGAAATATCTCCGACAAGCGCAATGTTGTTAGAAAGTTTTAACTGAGGTGTAATTCCGAAGATTAATGTATAGACATTGTCGTCAAAATCATTGAAGGTATTTAGTTCTGGGTTGACCAAACCAATCCCTGCACCACCATGTAGCAACAAACCGAAGGATCTGCTAAAGGATTCGAAATTGAGGACTCTTCCTAGGTTGGCTACCCCTTGAAGATTGAGTCTGTTGTATTTGGTATCAAATGCAGGGCTTTGGGAATCCCCTCCTGCCTCTTTAAACGAACCAAATCCAAAGTCCAATTTGGCCCCGAATTTTTCATTGAACATGTAACGCACACCGAAGTCTACGTGTCCAAGATTCAAAGTGGGAGATAAGAATGGGGGCGCCAAAGGAGCCATCGGTTTATTAAAACCGCCATTCAATTCAAGAGACCATTTGTCATAGTCCTGAGCGTTAGCGCCGAGGGCCAAGGCTCCTGCCATAAGTGTTGAGAGTATTAGTTTTTTCATAACAAAAAATTTTTGTTCAAATTTTAAGTGTTTGATTGATGTGAGTTACAAATTTATAAACTTTTAAGTTAATACAAATCTAGATAAATTATTTAATTGGCAATTGATCAATTAAATTTATTCGCTTCTAGCTAGCAATTAACAAAATTTAATTAACACAATTGATGCCAAAATGAAATTATTGTTTGACTTATTAAATCAGTTTGGGGTTTCTGGAGAAGAATTTCCTACCCGAGACTTTTTACTTCAATACATTGCCAAACGGAAAAGATCATGGAATGTTTTACCTGAAGTTTATGCAGGGGATGAATTCCATGACTGTATCCTGTTAAAGTTTGGGAATCCCAGAACTGGATTGTTTGCTCATATGGACACCATTGGTTTTATGGTAAGGTATGAGAATCAGCTGATCCCGGTGGGTGGACCAGAGTTAATCGATGGGAGTGTTTTGGTAGGAATGGATAGTTTAGGAGAAATTAGATGTCGGTTAAAAATTCAGGATGATGCCATATTTCATGACTTTCCCAGAAAAATCGATCGGGGAACGCGTTTAGCCTTTGAGCAAAATATTAGGATAGACGAACAATTTATTCAAGCAGCCTATTTGGATAATCGAATTGGGGTTTATTCTGCGTTGAAAGTTTGTGAGGAATTGCAAGATGGTTGGGTTGTTTTTTCCACCTATGAAGAACATGGAGGAGGAAGTATGCCTTTTTTACTCAAATTTATCCAAGAAAACCAACCCATTAAGCAAGCGATTATATCTGATATTACCTGGGTTACTGAGGGGGTAGGATCGGGTAAGGGAGTGGCTATTTCAATCAGGGACAAATTTATCCCTCGGAAAAGATTTTTGGACCAAATCATTAACTTGGCCGACCAAAGCGGTATTCCTTATCAATTAGAAGTTGAAGAATACGGAGGGAGTGATGGGAGAGAGGTCCAGTTTTCTCCCTATGCCATTGATTGGTGTTTTGTCGGTGCGCCCGAAGACCAGGTTCATACCCCAGATGAAAAGGTGTCTTTATCAGACCTTGATGGAATGATTCAGATGCATCGTTTTCTCATGAAAAATCTTTAAAATGAAGAAAGAAATAAATCAGAAGCTCTTTGAAATATATATTTCTAAGCAGGAAATTGCATCCAAAATTGCTCATTTAGGAAATCGGATTTCAGAAGATTTTGAAGGAAAGGAGTTGATTATTGTCGGAGTTCTTAATGGTGCATTTGTTTTTTTGGCTGACCTTTGCCGTCATATTACCGTGCCTACTCAACTTAGCTTCTTGAGAATATCTTCCTATCAGGGACTGCAGTCCTCTGAATCTATCGAGAAAAAAATGGAACTAAACGAGGATCTTTCAGGTAAACATGTCTTGATCGTTGAGGATATTGTGGATACAGGGATCAGTATGAATTTCCTTTTGAATCAAATTAACTCACATGCCCCTTCGAGTATTTCGGTTGCTACCTTGCTTTTCAAACCTGAGGCATTTCAGTTTAATTACCCACTTAATTATGTGGGTTTTGAAATTCCCAATAAATTTGTTGTCGGATACGGGTTGGATTATGATGGATTGGGAAGGAATTTACCGGATATTTATCAGCTGGTCTGAAGGAAAATTAATAAAAGAATATGTATAATATCGTCTTATTTGGTCCTCCGGGTGCAGGAAAAGGCACTCAAAGTGAAAAGCTTATTGAAAAATATGACTTAACTCATCTTTCAACTGGAGATCTTTTCAGAAAGCACCTAGGAGAGGGAACCGCTTTAGGTGAACTGGCTAAAAAATACATGAATGAGGGAAGGTTAGTTCCGGATGAAGTAGTGATAAGCATGGTGGAGGAGAAAATAGCCGAATCGAAAAATACCAAAGGGTTTATTTTTGATGGCTTTCCTAGAACCACAGCCCAAGCCCAAGCCCTTGATTCCATGTTAGAAAGGCATGATATGAGTATTTCAGGGATGATAGCCCTGGATGTTCCTGAGTCAGTTTTGAAAGAAAGGATCAAAGAACGCGGCAAAACCTCCGGAAGAGTGGATGATCAGGACGAAGAGAAAATCAATACCAGAATTTCGGTTTACTTTCAAGAGACGCTCCCCGTGGCAGCCTACTACGAAAAGCAAGGTAAATTCACTAAAATAAATGGAGTGGGGACCATCCAGGGAATATTCAATGACATTGCTCATGTGATTGATAGCTATTGATCCTATTTAATTTAGTAATTTTGTAATCAAAACTTGGCTAAGCTAGTATGCTTAGCCTTTTTAGTTTGAAAACTATGGCAGATTCCAACTTTATAGATTATGTAAAATTTTGCTCTCGGTCAGGTGCCGGAGGAGCAGGTTCATTGCATTTCAGAAGGGAAAAGCACGTTCCTAAAGGTGGTCCCGACGGGGGAGATGGGGGGCGTGGAGGACACATTATTTTGCGCGGGAGTGCCCAGTTGTGGACCTTGCTCCATTTAAAATATAAAAAGCATGTTATTGCAGAGTCGGGTAAATCAGGTGAGGGCGGAAGAAGATCGGGAGCAGATGGTAAAGATGTGATTCTGGAAGTACCTTTGGGAACCGTGGCCAAAGACGCTGAAACTGGGGAGGTTCGTTGCGAAATAACAGAGGAAGGACAAGAAGTCATTTTGACAAAAGGTGGACGAGGTGGATTAGGAAATGATCACTTTAAATCAGCTACCAATCAGGCTCCACACTATTCTCAGCCCGGTGAGCCTGGGATCGAAGAATGGATTATTCTTGAATTAAAGTTATTGGCTGATGTGGGCCTTGTAGGGTTTCCCAACGCTGGGAAATCCACCTTATTGGCTTCTATTTCTGCTGCTAGACCTGAAATTGGGGATTATCCTTTTACAACCTTAGTCCCCAATTTGGGAGTAGTGGGTTATCGAGATGATAAATCTTTCGTTATGGCTGATATTCCGGGGATTATTGAAGGGGCTGCAGAGGGGAAAGGACTTGGGATCCGATTTTTAAGGCATATCGAGCGGAATTCTATCCTACTGTTCCTAATTCCAGCTGACGCAGCTGATTTAAAGAAACAGTATCAGATTCTTGTTGGAGAGCTTGAAAAATACAACCCGGAATTACTGGATAAAAAAAGAATTCTTGCGATTTCCAAATCAGATATGCTTGACGAAGAACTGATGGAGGAAATGA
The DNA here is from genome assembly GCF_024305035.1 of Algoriphagus sp. GTDB lineage: Bacteria > Bacteroidota > Bacteroidia > Cytophagales > Cyclobacteriaceae > Algoriphagus. The sequence goes on along the minus strand of NZ_JAMWZB010000008.1, from coordinate 141,893 downwards.
AAGCAGAATTGCCAAGGGAAATACCCAGCTTATTCATTTCCTCAGTGTCCCAATTTAACCTGGAAAAATTAAAAGATCTGATTTGGCAGGCCATTCAAACAGCGTGAGGTGTCAGTTTGTCAGTATTTCCAGAGTGGCAACAATATTGTTTCACAAGTGAAGGCCAGCTAATGAATTCATTTATTAAGTATGAAAAATAAGAAAGAAGAAACAGAAGAGGTAAAAAATTCTCAATCCGCAGAATCAGAGGTAGAAACTTCAACTTTGGAAACTATGCCTGAAGAACAGGTGGAGGAAAAGGAAGAATCGAATGCTTCAGAAAAATTAGAAGCAGAACTCGCTGAGGTAAAGGATAAATACCTGAGACTTTATTCTGATTTTGAAAATTTCAGAAAGCGTAATGCAAAAGAGCGACTCGATTTGATCAAAACAGCTTCTGAGGATGTGTTAAGAGATCTGATTCCTGTGGTGGATGACTTTGAGCGAGCTTTTAAAGCAGGGGAAAAAGAAACCGACACAGTGAAAATTATTGAAGGAAATCGATTGGTATTTCAAAAGCTGCTTCGAATTCTCGAAAATAAGGGACTTAAACCCATGGATGATCTTATTGGGAAACCCTTTGATGCAGATACACAGGAAGCGATTACACAGGTCCCTGCCTCAAGTGATGAAATGAAAGGAATGGTAATAGACGTGGTTGAAAAAGGATACACACTTGGAGACAAGGTTGTCCGTTTTGCCAAAGTCGTGACAGGAGCATAATATGGCAAAGAGAGATTATTACGAAGTATTAGGTGTCAGCAAGTCAGCATCAGCGGAGGAAATAAAAAAGGCCTACCGTAAGTTGGCTATCCAATATCATCCGGATAAGAATCCAGATAATCCTGAAGCTGAAGAAAAATTCAAAGAGGCAGCTGAGGCCTATGAGGTTCTTAGCAATTCAGAAAAGCGTCAGCGCTACGATCAATTTGGTCATCAAGGATTAGGAGGAAATGGAGGCTTCGGAGGAGGTGGAATGAATATGGAAGACATATTCTCCCAATTCGGAGATATCTTTGGAGGTAGTGGATTCGGCTCTTTCTTTGGAGGTGGAGGCGGAGGTCGCAGAACCAAAAAAGGAACCAATCTTCGAGTGAAACTCAAGCTAAATCTCCAAGAAATCGCCAATGGCGTCGAAAAGAAGATAAAAGTAAAAAGACATGTCATCGCACCAGGGGTGACTTTTAAGTCTTGTTCAACGTGCCAGGGTAGCGGTCAAATCAAAAAAGTCGTCAACACCATGCTCGGACAGATGGTTTCGGCAAGTACTTGCGGAGTCTGCGGAGGTAGCGGACAGATTGTCGATAAAAAACCGGCCGATGCCGATTCAAGAGGTTTGGTGATTAAAGAAGAAGTGATTTCCATCAACATTCCCGGAGGAGTTGCAGAAGGAATGCAGCTGAGTATGTCAGGGAAAGGCAATGAAATACCCGGTGGCATTCCCGGAGATTTGTTGATCGTTATAGAGGAAGTAGAAGAAAACACCTTTCAGCGCGATGGGAATAATGTAATCTACGATTTGTACGTGTCTTTTATTGATGCAGCACTTGGAGCTTCAATTGAAGTGCCTACCATTGAAGGCAAGGTCAAAATCAAAATTGAACCAGGTACTCAAAGCGGAAAAATGCTTCGTCTCAAAGGAAAGGGGATTAAGGATATTAATGGATATACACGTGGTGACCAGTTGATCATGGTTAACATTTGGACGCCAACGAATCTGACTAAAGAGGAAAGAATTGCTTTGGAAGGCCTACGGGATTCCGAAAATTTTATCCCTGATCCCGGAAAATCAGAGAAATCATTCTTTGATAAAATGAAGGAGTTTTTCTAATAGAGACAAAGCCAGATTCATTTCTGGCTTTTTTCATATTTTTGAAAAACCTTTTCCTATTCAAGTCGTAAGCTATCCGTATGCTAAGAAAATTCTGTCTAGTTTTTCTGGGGATTTTATGGGGGATAGGTGTCAGTAAAGCACAGCTCGTCAAAGAATACAAGACTCCCGAAAAAAATGGGTTTGATCTAGTATATTTAAATTTTTCAACCTACAAAAGTCTCACCAAGCTTAAACGAATTCGAGCTTCTGAACCTATCAATATTCATGGACATTTGGAGCAAGTGAACATTATCCCAACTTTTTATCATCAGGTTGAGAATAATGTTTTAGAAGCCCGTCTCCTTCATAAGAATATCGAGTCTGAAAATCTAGGCAAAAGCATTACATCAAAACTTTTTTCTGGAAGCAATACAGATTTTGGACATTCATGGGATGTGGGGCTTGTATCCAATTTTCTCTATCATTTGGATTTCAATTTGGGAATGGGTAAATCCGAGTTTGACCTAGCTTTTTTACCGATCACTCAACTTAAAATTAAAAGTGCAAGTGCAGATGTGCAGATTGATTACAGCAGTGACAATCCCAATCAGGTTCAAATGGATACCTTGCTTGTGACCTTGAATATGGGTTCTGTCAGCGTTCATCATGCAAATTTTACCAATGCCAAAACGATCATCCTTGAAGTCAATTATGGTAACATAGATCTGGACTTCAGCACTGGGATGTCCTCCACTTCTCAGGTGATTGCTGCCGTAGGAGCAGGGACACTTAGACTCAAGTTGCCACCAGAAAATTTCCCAATAAAAATCAAAGCTAAAACCACAGCCATGTGTCGAACTTCTCTGCCCAAATACCTCAAAGTCATTGACAATGAAACCTATGTTACCAAAGGATATACGGCCAATGACCCGAGATTATTGGATTTGATTTTAGATGTGGGTGTGGGGTCTCTGACGGTCGAATAATTTTTACGATGCTACAAACTTTAAAGCTCAACAAGTCTTACGGGCAAAATAGAGCGCTTACCGATTTGGATCTTCAGGTGCCAAAAGGAGTGATTTTTGGACTCCTGGGCCCAAATGGAGCTGGAAAATCTACCTTCATTCGAATCATCAATCAAATCATTGATGCCGACTCTGGGCAAGTCTTGATCGATGGAGTGGAGCTTAATCCCAAACACATTTCTCAAATAGGCTACCTTCCAGAAGAACGTGGGCTTTATAAGAAAATGAAAGTTTGGGATCAGATGCTTTATTTTGCGCGACTGAAGGGACTGAGTCAGTCTGAGGCCAAAGAGCGGATTCACCGCTGGCTTTCAAAGATGGACATGCTCACTTGGAGAGAAAAGAAAATAGAGGACCTTTCCAAAGGCATGGCACAGAAAGTCCAATTCATTTCCACTATTTTACACAACCCTCCACTATTAATATTGGATGAGCCATTTTCAGGTTTTGACCCGGTTAATGCTGAAATCATAAAAGATGAAATTTTGGAATTAAAAAGGCAGGGAACCACCGTGATTCTTAGCACCCACCGCATGGAATCAGTCGAATTGCTTTGTGATCAGGTCGCCATGATTAATCGCTCCCATAAAATTTTGGATGGTACGATTCGAGAAGTTAAAAACAGCTTTAGACCTGAGGTATTTACCGTTTCACTAGTCCAACCCAAGAAGGAAATCCCGACAGAGTGGTCAGCCAAATCCACAGATGGGATTTGGAGTTTTACCTTGCCACTGAGCGGGAAAAGTCCCAATCAACTGCTCGGCGAATTGATGAATTACGGGGAGATTGTCCGATTTGAAGAATTAGTGCCGAGTATGGAAGAAATATTTATTCATCAAGTCAAATCAATGCATCATGGATAAAATTTGGCTGGTTATTCAGCGGGAGTATTTATCTAGGGTTAAGAAAAAATCCTTTTTGCTTGCTACCTTATTAACTCCTTTGATTTTTCCGGCGATTATGGGCGTTTTTGTATGGATTGCTTTAGAGGAGAAAGACAACCAATCGCTTCGAATCATCGAAGTAGTGGATGAAAGCAAACTTTTTTTTCTCGAAAGCTCTGAACAATATGCCTTTTCATTTTCGGATCGGGATCCCGAGGAAGCCAAAGAATTGGTGAAAAGCGGTGATCGCTATGGATACTTATTGATTCCAGAATTTGACTTGACTCAACCGGATGGAATTGTCTATTATGGAAATGAAAACCCAAATATGAATTTGATTTCTTATTTGGAATCCAATTTAAAGAAGAAAATAGAAGAGCAGCGGTTATTTGAAGCTGGGATTGACCCCCAAATTATTACCGAAGTACGAACCAATGTGGATATCAAGGCCATCACTCTTGACCAGCAGGGAGGTGAAAAAGTCTCAGATGCAACCGTTAATTATGCGATTGGATTTTTAGCGGGGATTCTGATTTACATGTTCATATTCATTTATGGCACCCAAATCATGCAAGGGGTCATTGAGGAAAAATCCAGTAGAATCGTTGAAATTTTGGTTTCTTCTCTTAGGCCTTTCCAGTTAATGCTTGGCAAAATTATAGGGATTGCTGGCGTAGGCTTGACGCAATTGCTGATCTGGATCGTATTGATCGGTACTTTGACAACGGTGGTAACAGGGTATTTGGGTATGCAAATGCCTCAAGAGCAGGCTATGGAATTGGCTAAACTAGAGGTTGGTAATGAACTGCCTTCTTCCGAATTTGGTGAAATACTTCAGGTAATTGAAGGGATTGATTTTGTCAGTATAGTCAGTTCGTTTGTCTTTTATTTCTTAGGAGGCTATCTGCTTTATGGAGCACTATTTGCCGGAATTGGATCCGCGGTAGATGCACCTTCTGATGCCCAGCAGTTTATGTTGCCGGTAACTGTTCCGCTGATTGTCGCCTACATGGGATTATTCGTATTTGTACTTCAGGACCCCAATAGTACGACCTCATTTTGGCTTTCAGTGGTTCCTTTAACCTCGCCGATTGCGATGATGGGAAGAATTAGCTATGGAGTTCCCTTTTGGGAACTGGGCCTTTCTATGACGCTGTTGATTTTAGGTTTTTTGGGGACAACATGGTTTGCTGGAAGAATCTATCGAATTGGAATTTTAATGCATGGGACAAAGCCCTCTTACAAAACCATGTGGAAATGGCTTAAAAGTAGCCATTGAAAAGTAAAAAGCCGAGTCCTTGGACCCGGCTTTAATTTTTATCGAAGGTAGGCAGATAGCATCCACACCACTTTTTCTTTTGCGGTGATGTAATCACTCATCAGCGTGACGGTACCCTCATCAGCCTGTTCGGAAGCTGATTCCAAAACTTCTCGTTCAATATTTAAAAGAGTGTTGAGATTTTCTTTGATGATTTCCACCATTTTTTTGGACTCTTTCACTTCTTTTGCCTCCGAAATACTGGAGTTCTCGATGTATTCACTGTAGGAGGAAAATGGTCTTCCGCCAAGGGTAAGAATTCGCTCGGCTACCTCATCTACACTTTCATTTGCTGTGGTGTAGAGTTCTTCAAATTTGGCATGCAGCTCAAAGAAATTCGGACCACTGACATTCCAATGAAAATTCCGTAAATTTTGATAGTGAACTTGGTAGTTAGCCAACAGTTTATTGAGCTTTTCTACCAGCAGTTTGCTGTCTCTTACCTCTAATCCTATGTCGTTCGTTTTCATATGTTTCTTTTATTTTTGTCTTCAGATTAATACCTTAAATTTACTAACAATTGCCTTGAAAAGCCAACTGAAAATATCTATCTCTGAGATATACTATCTATGAGTTTTGTCAGTTAATAGGCTGTTGACAAGTGCTTATCCCTTCCATGAAAAATCGTATTCAGGACCTTACATCGATTGATTTTTACCAAAATAGAAGACAAGTTAAATGGCTAGTCGTATTGGTTTCTGTTGTAATTGGTGTGGGTTCGATTTGGTATACCAATCGGTTGGTTGAGGAACTGCGTGAGCGGGAGCGGCGGCAAATCGAGTTGCTATCCAGCGCACTGGAATATGCCTCTACCACGGCCGAAAACCTCACTTTCATCAACAAAGAGATCATCCAGCAAAATTATTCCATTCCCATCATCATGGTGGATGCGGAGCTGTCTCCCATTGAGTTTAGAAATATCGTATTCCGAAAAAACAGCAGCAAAGAGGATTCAACTAAAACGCTACTTAAAGAGCTGGAAGAAATGAAGTCGGAATATGAGCCGATCAGTTTGACTGAGGCGGATATTAAGGTCTATTACAGTAATTCCGAGCTTTTGACGAATCTGAAATATTACCCCTACATCCAGTTAGGCGTAATTTTGATCTTTGGGGTATTGGCGTATACACTTTTTAACCAAAGTAAGATAGCAGAGCAAAATCGGGTTTGGGCCGGGTTGACCAAAGAAACTGCCCATCAACTGGGGACCCCTATAGCTTCGCTGATGGCTTGGATTGATTATTTGCGGAATTCTCCAGTCTGGGAGGAAAATAAAGAGATCATCACCGAAATGGACAAGGATGTGGTCAAACTGAAAATGGTTACCGAGCGGTTTAGCAGTATCGGAAGTAAACCTATGATTCAAGCCGAAAATCTATTTGCGGTAATTGAAGAAACCATCACTTACCTGCGTCCACGAATATCCACCAAAGTGGAATTTGAGATAAAGGCAGATGCTCGTGATTTAGAAGCGATGATGAATAAACCACTTTTTGAATGGGTGATCGAAAATATCTGCAAAAATGCGGTGGACGCCATGAAAGGGAAAGGTAAACTCACCATTGAGATTTTACAGGATAGCGACAAGTTTGTGGTCGTAGATATTACCGACTCCGGGAAGGGGATTGAAAAAAAGAATTTTAAAAAGGTTTTTAATCCCGGGTATTCCACCCGGCAGCGGGGGTGGGGATTAGGGCTGACCTTAGCCAAGCGAATTATTGAAAGTTATCATGGAGGTAGGATATTTGTCCGCTCTTCAGAACCGGGGATAGGGACGACTTTTCGAATAATTCTGCACAGTACACTCGAAGGAGCCGAACAGTTTGTAACGGAAGGAATTTTAGAGTACTAAATAGACAGGATTTTACAAAGGGGCTTATTCCCTGATTTCGTCAATCCTTTTCCTTACCTTTGCGGGCTGAAATCCAATGCCCATGAGTTTGAAAGACGAAATCAAAAAGCGAAGAACCTTTGCCATCATTGCCCACCCGGATGCAGGGAAGACCACCTTGACTGAAAAATTGCTTCTTTTTGGTGGTGCGATCAATACTGCCGGTGCCGTCAAATCAAACAAAATCGACACAGCCACCAAATCCGACTGGATGGAGATTGAAAAGCAGCGGGGGATCTCCGTGGCAACCTCTGTCATGGGTTTCGAATACAAAGACATCAAGATCAATCTCCTCGATACGCCTGGGCACCAGGATTTTGCCGAGGATACGTATCGGACCTTGACTGCTGTGGATTCGGTAATTATGGTCATCGACTGCGTGAAAGGCGTGGAGATTCAGACCGAAAAGCTCATGGAGGTCTGTCGTATGCGGAATACACCCGTGATCTGTTTTATCAACAAACTCGACAGGGAAGGTCGTGATCCTTACGATTTGCTCGATGAGGTGGAGGCTAAATTGAATATTCAGGTTCGTCCGCTTTCTTGGCCGATCGGAATGGGCAAAAGCTTCAAAGGGGTCTATAACTTGTACGAAAAGAAACTTAACTTATTCACCCCTTCCCAGCGAAAACTCAGTGATGACCGTCAGGTTTTCGAAAACTTGGAGGATGCAGAATTGGATAGCTTGATAGGGAAGAATCCCGCCGACCAGCTTCGCGAAGATGTGGAACTGATTGAGGGTGTCTATCCGGATTTTGATCCAAAGGAATATTTAGAGGGAAAAGTAGCACCGGTATTTTTTGGGTCGGCAGTGAATAATTTTGGAGTCAATGAAATGCTCGACACCTTTATCAAGATCGCTCCTGCTCCCAAAAGCCGTCAAACGGACCTTCGGGAAGTGAGCCCAGATGAACCGAAATTTTCGGGCTTTGTGTTTAAAATCCACGCCAATATGGACCCCAATCACCGGAATCGCATTGCCTTTTTAAGGATTTGCTCTGGAAAATTTGAGCGAAACAAACCCTACAACCATGTCCGTGGTACGAAGCCTTTGCGTTTTTCCAATGTGACTCAGTTTATGGCGCAGGATAAGGAAATTATCGATGAGGCTTTCCCTGGAGATATTGTCGGCTTGTATGACACCGGGAATCTTAAAATCGGAGATACCCTGACCGATGGGGAAAACATGGTTTTTACCGGTATTCCGAGCTTCTCCCCGGAAATTTTCCGCGAAGTGGTCAATAAGGACGCGATGAAAACCAAACAGCTCGAAAAGGGCCTGAAGCAACTGATGGAAGAGGGAGTAGCCCAGCTGTTTACGTTTGACATGGGTTCGCGAAAAGTGGTCGGTACGGTGGGCCAGCTTCAGTTTGAAGTAATTCAGTTCCGCTTGAAAAACGAGTACAATGCCACGGTGGAGTTTCACCCGATGAACCTGTACAAAGCCTGCTGGATCAGCAGTAAGGACAAGAAACAACTCGACGAATTTGTCCGATCAAAAAATCGTCATATCGCGCATGACAAAGACGGAAAACTGGTCTTTATGGCCGAATCTAAAGCTTGGCTTCAGATGGTGCAGGACAATTATCCCGAGATTGAGTTTCACTTTACTTCGGAGTTTTAGAAAAATATCCCTTCAGGTTTTGAAAACCTGAAGGGTTTGTTTTTTAGCGCCTTGCTGTCCTTAATCCACAGAAGTGAGATAGCTGATTGATTGGATGCAGCTTTCGAAAAACCAGTAAAACAAGAAGTTAATCCTCCAAATCCCGAACTTGAAACTTTAAAATTATGGGCGAATCCATTTCTTCTTGAGCATTCAGTTTAAGACTATATTCGTTTAATTCTTGACTCCAACGATTATTTTCTTTGGCGATTTTATTGAGTTCAAATTTAGGAATGATCAAATAGAATGAATTGCCATTTGCCGCGTACGGTCCTCTGAAAAAGACCATGAAATCTTCTTTATTTGAAAGGTATACTTTATTGGTGGCTTTGTCCAAGAAACCAAATCTGGGATCAATTATGTATTTCCTAATACCGGTCTTCTTCATATTGATGGAGAAGAAAAAGTGGGATTCAGTCTCTTCGTAGAATCTAGAGAGATGAGTTATTTCTGCGGATGCCAATTTTTCAAAATAGTCGTTTAAGTCATGTCTTTTTGATTCGGGCCATAAACTATTGTTAGAAATAAATTGGTATTTTGGTTTCATTTGCAACAGATCACTTATTTCAAAAATTATGGATGATGCAGGCTCATTGAATAGAATTTTTCCAGAACTGTTTCTTGTAAGATGTCCCGAAATTTTTGTTAATCCGATGGGAAAGACATCCTTAAATGGGAAAAATGTTTTTAACGAATCACCATTTGAATTGAATATCCCCAGATTCTTGTTAAATCGATTGAAGTAAGTAAGCGATGCGAAATATTTTCCTTTTAAGATTGAGATTTGATCCATTTGTTCACCGATTGTGGTATTGCCTAAATAGTCCCCTTTCGTTGAATATCTGTGAACCTTGAATGAATTCCCACTTGCAAGATGGATAATTCCGTCCTCATCTATGGAAAAATCAGATATTTGCGGAACTTCTTCTGGCCCGTTGCCAATTTTTCCTATTCGGTTGAGAATTTTTCCATTTGAATTGTATCTAACTAGTATACTAAAACTATCATCGAAGGCATATAAATCCTTATCAAAGACTTGAAGTCTAAAAATATTGGTTAGAAAAATATCTTCTGAGTTTTTTAATTCGATTAAATCACTGAGATTATAGAGATCCAAAAAGTCTTTTGTAAAGGTTTGGTCTAAGTTTATTAAAGTAACTGTTGCTTGATTTGGTTTTATTCCACCCTTTTCATTTACACTACATCCAAAGAGAATTGCTATGACTAATAATCTGAATTTCATTATCTAACTTAAAAAAGAGCCCTTTAGGGCTCTTTAAATTTAAAATAAATTATCCTCCAATTTCCTTATCACACTCATTAGGCATACATCCCATACCCCATTGTTCACATACAGTATAATACTGCATTAAACTTGGACAAATGGTTGCAACAGGCATAAAGACTGATGTGTCATAAGCTTTAGTTTGTGTCGGGTTATACATTACAAATAGCGAAAGAGCAAATGCTCCAATAAATAACTTTCTCATTGTTTTTAAAGTTTAAGTTTTAAAATTAATTTAGATTGAAAAACTTACTGTCTTTCAGATAGATCTGATGGCCATTTGGATCCATAGCAATATGGGGGGGGATTTTAGTTTTGCAAGTATTTTTTCACGTATTTTCATAAGTTTATTTAAACTTATGAAAATACGTTACGAAACTCAAATTTCCGTCCATCAAACAACCCCTGATCACTCAGCTTCAAATCCGGAATGACCAGCAAGGCCATAAAGCTCAGGGTCATAAAGGGAGAATTTAGGGTGGAGCCCATTTCCTTGGCCATTCGGTCGATCCGGGTATAGGCTCCCGCAACCTGATAGCCGTCTTCGGGAGACATAATGCCGCCAACAGGAAGAGGCAAGACTTCCTCTTTTACTCCCGAAACTGCCGATACGCCGCCTTTTGTCTCGATCAGGAGATTGACTGCTCTACAAATAGATGCATCATCAATTCCCACGGTTATAATATTGTGGGAGTCATGTCCCACTGAAGAAGCAATGGCTCCGGTTTTTATTCCGAAATTTTTGATAAAAGCTACCGCAGGAGGAGCATCTTCATACCGATTGACGACGGTGATTTTTAGGATGTCTTTTTCCGGATTGGATTCCGCAAAACCGTTTCGTATTAAAATTTCTCCTTCGATCTCAGGGGTGATCAATTGCCCGTCCAAAGCTTCGATGACTCTTACTTTTGTCCCTGAAGCAGAAAGTCTAAAATCTTCCTCCTTCTTAAAGGAAGTGTGGAAGTTGTTGATCACCTCATTTTTGATCCGGGGAATCAGGGTCTTTCCGGCTTCAGCTACTTTTTGGCCTTTGATATAGGTGGCAAGGACTTCAAACTTTTCCAGATCCTTCACCAGAATAAAATCAGCAGGATCGCCTTCTCTAAGTTGGCCCACCGGTAAGGAATAATGTTCGATGGGATTCAGGCATGCTGCTTTCAGTACATCAAAAAGATCTTTTCCTTTGGCGATTGCCCGCGCTGCGAGTTCGTTGATATGACTGATCGCCAGATTGTCTGGATGCTTGTCATCGGAGCAGAACATGATCATCTCCGGGTACTCATCAATCAGGTCGATCAGGGCCTCGAAGTTTTTAGCCGCCGAACCTTCCCGAATGGCGATTTTCATCCCGAGTTTGATTTTGCCTAACGCTTCCTCATAAGTGAAGCATTCATGGTCGGTGCTTGGCCCAGCTTTGACATATTTTTCTGCCAATTCACCCATCAATCCCGGTGCATGCCCGTCGATGGGTTTGCCGTATTTCTGGGCGATCCTTATTTTTTCCATGACCACTGGGTCTTGATTGACAGCGCCTGGCCAGTTCATCATCTCTGCGAGGTAAAGAATTTCCGGGCGGCTCATCAGCCCCTCGATACCCTTCACATCGATTTCCGCTCCAGCGGTTTCAAAAGGCGTCGCCGGGACACAAGACGGTGCACCAAAAAAGAAATGAAACGGGACTTTATTTCCATTTTCGATCATGTAATTGACTCCTTCGACTCCGCAGACATTGGCGATTTCATGGGGGTCGGAGATAGTGGCCACCGTACCGTGAACTACCGCCAATCGGGCAAACTCGGAAGGGACTAGCATTGAAGATTCCACATGAACATGCGCATCGATAAAACCAGGTAGCAAAAAGGGGAGATCTCCTCTGGCAAAAGTCGGCTGAATGCTAGCAATTTTCCCATGATTGATTTTAAGTTCTACCGGGTAAATTCTTCGGTGTGGAATGTCTACAAATTGTGCAATACAAATCATGAAAATGTGAGTTAAATCAGGAAAATAAAAAGAGGGATATTCTTCTCTCCAAAATTCGTTTGGATTAAAACTACTATATTTGCAACTGAATTAAAAAGCCGAACTGGATCCTTTTTTAAATGGGGAAAATAGTCATTGCCATTGATGGGTACTCGGGTTGTGGAAAAAGCTCCACCGCCAAAGCCGTAGCAAAAGATTTGGGCTACACTTATATTGACTCGGGTGCCATGTATCGGGCAGCAACCCTTTATTTTTTAGAAAATTACCTAAATCCTGCCAATCCTCGTGACGTAACCAAAGGGCTGAAAAATCTGGAAATCACTTTTCATCCTAATCCAGATACTCAAAAGCAAGAAACGTATTTGAACGGACTCAATGTAGAGAACGAAATCCGAAGCATGCGCGTATCTGAGAAAGTGAGTGAGCTAGCCAAAGTGAAGGAAATCCGTTCCGAACTCGTAGCACAGCAGCAGCGTTTGGGTAAGAAAAAAGGAGTGGTGATGGATGGGAGAGATATCGGATCCGTTGTTTTTCCGGAGGCTGAATTAAAGGTGTTTATGACCGCGGACTTGGAGACAAGGGCCTATCGCAGACAACAGGAGCTGTTGGAAAAGGGAGATTTGGTTGACTTAGATCAAATTCAAAAAAATCTGGCTGAGCGAGATCGAATCGATTCCTCCAGAACAGAGAGCCCATTGAAAAAAATGGAAGATGCAGTGGAGATTGATACGAGTCATATAAGTTTTGAAGCGCAAGTGGCACAGATCGTGCATTTGGCACAGCAGAAAATTGAAACACAAAAAGATTATGCAGGTAACCATCGATAAAAATTCCGGGTATTGCTTCGGAGTCGAATTTGCCATCAAAATGGCAGAAGATGAGATGGAGCAATCCGAAAAATTATATTGTCTTGGCGATATTGTCCATAATGATATGGAGGTCAAGCGATTGGCTGAAAAAGGCCTCGTCGTTATTGATCGTGAAAAGCTTGCAGATCTCAATGATTGCAAGGTTTTAATTCGCGCACATGGTGAGCCGCCTGAAACCTATAAAACAGCAATTGAGAATAATATCGAACTCATCGATGCCTCTTGTCCCGTCGTTCTAAAATTACAACATCGGGTCAAGACAGCTTTTGATAAGATGGAGCGGGAGCAAGGGCAGATTGTCATCTATGGCAAAAAAGGCCATGCAGAAGTGATTGGACTGACTGGACAAACGCTGGAAAAAGCCATTGTAGTCATGGAAGAGTCCGACTTGGATAAAATTAATTTTAATCGCCCGGTCACTTTATTCAGCCAGACCACCAAAAGTACCAAAGGCTTTTATCAAATATCTCAAAAAATCGAGGAACGGATCAAAGCTGCAAAAGGGCAACTAACTTCAGTTGACTTTAATGCCAATGATTCGATTTGTCGCCAAGTTTCAAATAGAGAGCCTCAACTTCAGCGGTTTGCAGAAGAAAATGATGTAATTTTATTTGTCTCCGGTAAAAAGAGTAGTAATGGTAAGGCCCTTTATCAAGTATGTCTAAGCCAAAATCCTCGAAGTTATTTCATCGAAAACGAAACAGAGCTCGACCCTGAGTGGTTTCATCCTACAGATAAGGTGGGGATTTGTGGAGCCACATCCACACCAATGTGGCTCATGGAACAAGTCAAAACCCACCTAGAGTCGTTGGAGGAAAATGTGCTTCCGGCTTAAATCCAAAATTCACCATTTGGAAAAATGGAAGGCCACTCCCGAGAAAGTTCAAAGATAAAAGTTCTTTTCGCCTCAAAATAATAAGGTTATTTATTAGATTTGAGGCGTTTTTCAAAAGCTCATAGTTCAAAAACAGATATGTCTAAAATAGTGAAGCTTAAGAAAGGTTTTGACATCAACCTGGCAGGAAAAGCCAAGCAAGAGCTTGCTGATTTTGCCCCCGCTCAAACTTTCGCCATTAAGCCTACGGATTTTATTGGTCTTCAGCGGCCCAAAGTCCTTGTTCAAGAGGGAGATACCGTAAAGGCCGGTACCCCGATCCTGTTTGATAAAGCCATGGATCAGGTCAAATATGTGGCACCGGTTTCCGGCGAAATCGTCGAAATCAAACGAGGAGAAAAGCGAAAATTGCTTGAAATCAAGATTTTGGCTGACAAAGAAGTCGCCCGAGAAAACCTTGGTAAAATTGATCTCAAGTCAATCCAACGTCCTCAATTGGTTGAAAGACTCGCCGAAAGTGGCGTTTGGCCAAATTTGATTCAGCGTCCTTTTGGCGTAGTTGCCAATCCGGAGGATACTCCCAAAGCTATTTTCATTTCTGCTTTTGACACCCATCCGCTTGCCCCTGACTTGGGTTTTGCCTTACAGGGTGAGGATCAGTATTTTCAAGCAGGATTGGATGCTTTGGTTAAATTGACTTCGGGAAAAGTTCATTTGAATGTGGACGGGTCTAAATCAGTTCCTGCTATTTTCTCGGGAGCGAAAGGCGTTCAAATCAATCAATTTACTGGTCCGCATCCCGCAGGAAACGTAGGAGTTCAGATCCATCATTTGGATCCAATTAATAAGGGAGAGATCGCTTGGACGATCAGTCCGCAAGGGGTGGTTCAGATTGGTAAACTGGTGGTTGAGGGAGTCTATGACGCGACCAAAGTGATTGCCTTAACTGGTTCAGAATTGACTAAAGCGGTCTATGTGAAAACAACTTTGGGTTCTTCGGTTTCTACTTTTGTTAAGGGAAATCTCAATAGTGGCCATGTACGTGTCATTTCTGGTAATGTCCTTACCGGTGAGAAAATCGCACTGGAAGGTTATTTGGGTTTTTACCACCATCAGATTACAGTCATTCCAGAAGGTGATTATTATGAGTTTTTGGGCTGGGCTAAGCCAACCACAAAAAAACTTAGCTACCATAGAGCGCTCGGTTTACTTTCGTTTTTGAATCCTAAAAAAGAATATGTTTTGGACTCGAATGCAAGAGGGGAAGAACGGGCTTTTGTGCAGACAGGAGTATTTGAATCAGTGACTCCGATGGATATCCTTCCGGTTTATTTGTTGAAAGCCATCATGGCCGAAGACTTTGATGAAATGGAAGAGTTGGGTATTTATGAGATTGTAGAGGAAGATTTGGCACTTTGTGAGTTTGTCGATGTGTCCAAGCATCCCGTGCAGGAGTTGGTAAGAAAAGGTATAGAATTAATCCAATACAGTTAATCCATATGAAGTTTCTAAGAGATTTAATGGACAAGCAGCGACCTCTATTTGAAAAAGGAGGAAAGCTTGAAAGTTTATATTACGCATTTGAGGCTGGGGAAACATTTTTGTTTTCACCCAACCATACTACGGGTATCAAAGGAGCGCAGGTAAAAGATGCGATCGATCTAAAGCGAATGATGATCACTGTCGTGGTGGCTATGATTCCAGCTTTGCTTTTCGGTATTTACAATACGGGGCATCAGCATTTACTCGCTGTGGGAGAGACCGCAGGCCTTTGGGAAAATTTTGGGGATAAATTGATCATTGGACTTCAGCTTGTTTTGCCGATCGTGATCGTCGCCTATGCCGCGGGTGGCCTAGTGGAGGCTACATTTGCCGTTATCCGAAAGCACCCGATTAATGAAGGTTTTCTAGTGACAGGGATGTTAATTCCGTTGGTTGTACCGGCTACAACGCCTCTATGGCAAGTGGCTTTAGCTACCATTTTTGCGGTAGTAATTGCCAAAGAAGTCTTTGGTGGCACAGGAATGAATATTTTGAATGTGGCCATGACCGCTCGGGCATTCTTGTACTTCGCCTATCCTGCCCAGATTTCTGGAGATTTGGTTTGGACTTATTTAGGAGAAAAGACCGCTGTGGATGGTTTCTCTGGAGCGACGGCACTCGCAGTAGCCTACAACGCGGGAATTGATAATGTGCCTGTCACAGAGGCACTGGCAAATCACAATACTGCACTTGGTTCAGATTTATTTAGCTTTACCAATATGTTTATGGGTTGGATACCCGGGTCCATTGGGGAAACTTCCACGTTAATGGCTCTAGTCGGAGCAGTGATTTTGATCGCAACTGGGGTAGCCAGCTGGAAAATCATCGTGTCGGGATTTGCTGGTGCTTATTTGATGGGCTTGGTGATGAACCTATTGGCAGTGAATGAATACATGGCTATGCCTCCGCAATATCACTGGGTGATGGGAGGCTTGGCATTTGGAATTGTCTTTATGGCTACAGACCCGGTATCAGCCTCGCAGACCGAAACTGGTAAATGGATTTATGGATTATTAATTGGTATGCTGACCGTGATTATCCGAGTGACCAATCCAGCTTATCCTGAAGGAATAATGCTAGCCGTTCTATTTATGAACGTCTTTGCTCCACTGATTGATTATTATGTAGTAAAAGCTAACAAAACAAGGAGGTTACAACGTGCAACAGTCTAACGGATATATCATTGTATTTTCGGTCATTTTGACCGTAGTCTTGGGTTTGTTACTTTCGGGTACATCCCAGGTATTAGGTCCAATGCAGCGTGAAGCTGAAGCATTGGACAAGAAAAAACAGATTTTAGGTGCAGTAATTTCTGCAGAAGAAATTGATGCGATGGCTCCCGAAGAGGTGAATGAATATTATAACTCCCGGATTTCCTCCATCGTGGTCGATATTAATGGTAAAGAGGTTACCGAGCAAGATGGTGCTTCAGTTACCGCTGAGACAGTAGATATTGGTAAAAACTACAAAAGACCTGCTGAAGAGCGACTTTACCCTGTATTTATATTTCATGAAGAGGGAAATCCTGAAGCAGTTGAATCCTATGTATTCCCACTTTATGGAGCAGGCCTTTGGGATGCAATCTGGGGCTATATGGCTTTGGAAACTGATATGAATACGGTTGGAGGGATTACTTTGGCACACGCGGGAGAAACCCCAGGGCTGGGAGCTAGAATCACTGAAGGTGAGGTTCAGAACCGGTATGTAGGAAAGAAAATTTACAACGATTCTGGGGAGTTAGTAGCGATTGAAATGCAAAAAGGAGAAGGGAAAGATTATTCTTCAGATCCGCATAAAGTGGATGGAATGTCTGGAGCCACGATCACTGCAAACGGTGTAAACGCCATGGTAGAGAATTATTTGGGTCATTATCAGGCTTACATTGATTCCAAAAAATCAAATCAAGCTGTAGCAGCAGCTAATTAATTATATAGAATCCACTGAATAAACAACACTATGAGTGCTGAAACAGTAGAAAAAGCAATTGAAAAAAAGCCAGCAGAGGCACTTTTTTCGAAGCGAAGAAAAAAATTAGTAACAGACCCTCTAGTAGACGATAACCCGATCACCATTCAGGTATTGGGGATTTGCTCTGCGCTTGCAGTTACCACACAAATGAAGCCTACCTTGGTGATGGCTATTTCGGTAATTTTCGTGGTTGTCATGTCCAACTTGGTCATTTCACTTATGAGAAATACCATCCCAAGTCGAGTGCGAATTATTGTACAATTGGCAGTAGTCGCGACCTTGGTAACCTTAGTTTCGGAAGTTTTGAGGGCTTTTGCCTATGACATGTATAAGGAACTTTCTGTTTTTGTCGGGCTGATTATCACCAACTGTATTGTAATGGGAAGACTGGAAGCTTTTGCTTTGGGGAATAAACCCTACGATTCAGTGCTTGACGGATTTGGATCTGCCTTAGGCTATGCTTGGATTATTCTTGCGGTAGCTTTCTTTAGAGAGCTGTGGGGTTCAGGTTCGGTGTTTGGGATTCCGGTATTTGATTACGTATCTGGAATATTTGGCTCGGATTTTCAATTGGCGACTAACGGATTGATGGTTTCTCCTGTTGGAGCGTTTATCATCCTCGGGTTGATTATTTGGATACAGCGGACGAAAACTGGTTACGTAGAACACTAAAATCGAAAGAAGAAATGGATTTATTTAGTTTAGGTATTCGGTCGATCTTTATCGACAATATGGTTTTTGCTTACTTCCTGGGAATGTGTTCATTTTTGGCGGTTTCCAAAAAAGTAAGTACAGCTCTTGGACTTGGGGCAGCAGTAATCTTTGTACTAACGGTGACTGTTCCAGTTAATTGGCTTTTGAATGAATTTGTACTTAAAGAAGGAGCTTTGACCTGGGTAAGTGGAGAACTAGCTAGCATTGATTTGACTTTCCTTCGATTCATTATGTTTATCGCCATTATTGCTGCGATGGTGCAGTTAGTTGAAATGGTGGTAGAAAAATTTGCTCCTGCACTTTATGGTGCATTGGGTATTTTCCTGCCCTTGATTGCGGTAAACTGTGCAATTCTTGGTGGTTCCCTATTTATGGCTCAACGAGACTACACGCTTGCCGAATCAGCCGTTTATGGTTTCGGATCGGGTACGGGTTTCTTTTTGGCGATCGTAGCTTTGGCTGCCATCCGCGAAAAGTTGAAATACTCTCATGTTCCTAATGGATTAAAAGGATTAGGTATTACCATGCTTTTGACTGGATTGATGGGGATTGCCTTTATGTCCTTCATGGGAATTGATTTGTAAGGATTTACTTCTAAAATTTCAAAGCCCCGAAGAGTGATTTTCGGGGCTTTTTCTTTAGGTATTAAAAGTGGGCATTTGGCTTTTGTTTCAATGGTCGATCAGATCCCAAGAATTGTTTTTAACTTTAATTTCAAACAATATACAGCCTATCATGAAAAACCTATTTGCAATCCTAGCCTTACTCATGTTCAGTTTTCCCGTTTTTTCTCAACAAGGGGAATGGATCGAACTTTTCAATGGAGAAAATCTCGATGGATGGAAAATCTCTGAAAATCCCGAATCCTTTCAAATAGTCGATGGTCAACTCAAAGTGGAAGGTCCTCGTGCCCATGCTTTTTACAATGGACCTGTGGGGAATCATGATTTTGATAATTTCGAATTGATGGTAGAGGTGAAGACCATGCCCAAGGCCAATTCGGGTATTTTTATTCATACCGAATACCAAGAAGAGGGTTGGCCAAATGTAGGTTATGAAATTCAAGTCAATCAATCCCATTCCGACTGGCGAAAAACAGGAAGCGTCTATTCATTTCAGGATGTGCGTGAGGTATTCGTAGAGGATGGAGAGTGGTACTCTCAGCATATCATCGTTGAGGGGGGTAAAATCATCGTGAAAATCAACGGGGAGACAATCAATGAATACGATGAGTCTGAAATGAGGACGGGTGACTTGGGAACTAAAAAACTCAGCTCGGGTACCCTTGCGCTGCAAGCCCATGATCCTGAAAGTGTAATTTACTATCGAAGCGTGAAAATCAAATTATTGGATTAAATTCCGAAATCTAAAATAATTTCGATGTTTCAAACCTCTTTTTCTTAACTGACTTAGTATGGCATTTACCTATCGAAGAATAGTGGCCTATTTTCTCCGGGGCTTGCTGTTTTTGACCCCCTTGGCAGTGACAGCGTATGTGATTTATGCCATATTCCTCTTCTTGGACAACCTGATTCCTGTACCTATCCCGGGTATAGGAATCCTGATGGTTTTGGGTTTGATTACATTTATCGGCTATCTGGCTAGTTTATTTTTGACTGGACGGGTGTTCGAGTGGTTTGAGCGGGGATTGGTGAGGATTCCTTTGGTTAATTTACTCTATACCTCCATCAAAGATTTGATGGGGGCTTTTGTGGGTGAGAAGAAAAAGTTTAGCGCGCCGGTCATTGTGCAGGTTTCTGAGAATCTATCCCGTCTGGGCTTTATTACCCAGGAAGACTTGTCTATTATCGGTGAACCTGAACTGATCGCGGTATATTTTCCGCACAGTTACAATGTTTCCGGAAATGTATTTTTGGTGCCTCGGGACAAAGTCAAACCACTCCAAGGAGTTAAAAGTACCGATGTGATGAAGTTTATGGTTTCTGGCGGGGTTTCGAGTTTGAAATAATTTTTCAAAAAATTTAACTAATTCCTTGTTTCTTTCTTTCTTTCTTTCTTTCTTTCTTTCACCTGTCATTTTAATGGCATTTAATTTATTTTACACTTAAACTCTTTTATCATGTTTTAAAAAATCAAGGTTTATTTTGCGGGGCTAGCCCTGCTTCTTGTGTCCTCCATTCCATCAATGGGTCAGAGCGAGGAGCCTGTGGGCCCAATTGATTATTTCAGTTGGATTTGCTGCCAATCCACAAGTACAGGATGCTGGGATATGGATGGTACCTTGTGGCGTACAGATTATAAGCTCTATGATCATCCAACTTGTCCTTAAATTTTAGAATAGGGAGATTTATTCTCCCTTCTTTATTTTATTGTTTTCGACTATCATTTTATATATGAAATTAAAATATTACCTATTTCTATTCCTTTGTTCATTTTGCGCATGCTCAGAATCAGACGAAAATATTTTGAATCTAGATGAGCTTGAGGTTATTCAACTTATTTCCGAGAAAACATATTTTGAACAAATTATTGATCCCCTTGATATTTATAGTGATGGAGATTTTTTGATCATTCTAGAAGATAGGAGAATCTCTTTTGATCTTCCTCTTGTCCATATTTTAAAAAAGAACCCTTTGACCTATTTTAATTCTAAAGGTGTAAATGGATATGGCCCCATGGAAATTCCTTCTGCTGATATGTTCAATCAATTAGAATCAGATAGTTCCTTTTTAATTTATAGTGGAACAGATCGTAAATTTGTAAAGTATGATATCTATGATAGTTCTAGGCTGGCAGTTTCAGAATTTAAAATGCCTTCGTCAAATACTGTTCTAGGCTATGCTTATCTTTTACCTGATTCTTCATTTTTTGGGATACCCACATTTGACAACCATAAGTATTTAAAAGTTGATTTTTATGGAAGTGAAATCAAGGGCTATGGTGAATGGGAACAGATAGAAGGAAAAGAGGACATGTCCTATTTCCATCACTTCACATTAAATGATGGCTGGTTTCGTACAGATGATGATTTTAATTTATTTGTAAAAGCGTCGATTTTTCGAGATAGGTTAGAAATTTTCTATCCTGAATCTGAAGAAATCAAAATTATTGATGGGCCTTCCTTAATGCTTCCCCCTTTTGAATTTTACCAACCTAATGATGGGGTGAATATTCCGATTTCTAATCCATTTCGTTATCGAGATGTTTATATTACAGATAAATTTATTTTTGCTTTATATGGAGGTTTTAGTCATGACCACTATTTTAAAACCAATGAATTAGCCAGAAAAATTTTCGTTTTTTCGAGGGAAGGTCAGCCTATTTACAATTTAGAACTAGACCGATCTATTAGTTCGATTGTGGTAGATCAAGAACAAAATAAAATATTTGGATTAACCACCGACGAAGACCCTGGAATAGCTATTTTTGATTTACCGGAAGAATTGCGGTAGAAATTATTGTTTGCCTCACAATGGCGAAGCACTCCAAGGCGTCAAAAGCACCGATGTGATGAAGTTGATGGTTTCTGGCGGGGTTTCGAGTTTGAAGTGAAACTCATCTGTAATACCTCACAAAAGCAATCCACTCCCCATCCGGTGACCAAGAGTGCACATTGATGGTGCCTTGGCCGCCGTAAAACACGCCAGTCAGGTCTTGGATTTCCTTGGTTTCTACGTCGAGTAATCGAAGCTTCACGTCTTTGCCAAAGGGATGTGCACCTTTTTGGTCTTCGAGGTAAGAAATGATCACTGCGCTTTTATTGTCCGGTGAGGGATGGGGAAACCAGTTGTCCAACTCATCAAAAGTCAGTTGCTCTTGTCCGCTCCCATCGGGTTTCATCCGATAGGCTTGCATCCTTCCGGTTCGGTGGCTGTTGAAGTAGATCCATTTGCCATCGTAGGAATATTCCGGTCCATCATCCAGCCCTTCTGTGTCCGTTAATCGGATTTCCTCTCCGCCCACAGTCGGGATGACAAAGATGTCCCAGGCTCCATCTCGCTCAGCACAGTAGGCGAGCATTTGTCCATCCGGGCTGATGCCATGCCAATAGCTGGGATAGTTTGGGGTAATGAGCGTAGGTTCGCCTCCTGCCATGGGAATGGTGTAAATACGCGAGCTTTTCCCTTCGTCATTTTTGCTGAAAACCAGGGTTTCCCCATCAAAGCTGATTCCGTGGTCATTATTAACCCGGGAGATTTGATCAGGAAAAAGCTGACCCAACTTGGTGCCATCCAAAGCGACTTTTTCCAGCTTTCCAGCGGCATTGATCAATAAATAATTTCCATCACGCGACCAATTGGGTGCTTCAAAATGCCGCTCTTCTTTCAGAATTTGTTTTTCTTCCCCGGTTTTGACATTGAGGATGACCAATTCACTTTGGATTCCTTCGGGTACTTGAGCGATTCCCATACTTCTTGTGAGGAATAAAATGAGAAATGAAAGATAGGTTAGGTTGAGTTTCATGCTGGGGAGATTATGTACACTTCCAAGTTAGTAAACCTATCGCTTTTCTTTATACAACCTCAACCACGAAATCTCCCTTTGCTGTAAAATTTCCAACATGCCAAAAAACTTGCTTTTCGAGTTTCATCGTTTTTTCAAACCAATCCAAATTTTCAGGAGCTACCGAAATCAGTAAGCCTCCGCTGGTTTGAGGATCGCATAGTTTAACCAGTTCCATTCCCTTCACCCCTTTGGTTTTGGTATTGTACGCATTCCAGTTACGGTAGGTGTTATCAGGGAAAATGAACTGATCAATGTATTCCTGAATGCCCTCGATCAATGGAAGCTGGTCTAGTTCGATTTTTGCCGATAATTCAGCCCCTTCTGCCATTTCAATCAAATGACCCAATAATCCAAAACCCGTCACGTCGGTCATCGCATGAACCTCTTCGTGATTTCCCAAAACTTGCCCGATGGAATTGAGCCGGCAGGCGGTATCCAAAAGACTGAGGTAATCCTGGTCTTTGATTTTTTCACGTTTTAGTGCTGTCGCCAACACTCCGATCCCTAGTGGTTTGGTCAAAAAGATCAAGTCGCCAGCTTTAGCACCCCGGTTGGTTTTTATTTTTCGAGGATGAATTACCCCATTCACCGAAAGCCCGAAAATTGGGTCTTTTGCTGCGATGCTATGACCTCCAGCCAACTCGATGCCAGCTGCTTGGCAGACTTGTTTAGCCCCTTCCAATACTTTGGCTGCGAGTTCTGGTGCAAGTTTTTCTACGGGCCAACTCAAAATAGCATTGGCAAAAAGTGGTTTCCCCCCCATTGCATATACATCTGAAATGGCATTTGCAGCCGATATCCGTCCAAAGTCAAATGGATCATCGACAATCGGGGTAAAAAAATCCACGGTATTGATCATGGCCAAATCCTCGGAGATCTGATAAACCGCCGCATCGTCTTTAGTCGAATTTCCTATCAATAAATTGGAGTCAACTTGTAGGTTTGATCCGCTTTGGGAAAGAATCTGATCTAATATAGCCGGGGCGATTTTACATCCGCAGCCGGATCCTTCGCTCCATTGGGTTAGTTTTATGGGTTGATCAGTCATGGCATTGTTTTTTAGTTTCAATTAAAAGTTTGACCTGATTGGTCAAGGATTTTCCTTCAAAATCCATTTCAATGATTTGATTGTTATGATGGTTTTTAAGGTCATAGTCGTAGGTTTTATCATAGTACATCAACAAATTGGCAATCCAAGATTGGTTATTTCCTTCTTCCACATCTGTTATCGCTTGCTGAGTTCGAAGTCCTCCGAGTCGCTTTCCCAGCCGTTTAATTGCTGCGATAAGATCACTTTTCGGAAGGCTTCCATATTCCTTTGCAATGTGTCGGATTCGTTCCTCTGTTGATTTTTGGATATCAATCAGACAGGATGTTTGCATTTGCTCAAAAAACCGATCGGGTAAAATAGTTCGACCTATTTTTCGACTTTCATTTTCTACCCAAATGGGAATTTCTGGATTGGTTTGTAAGAGTTTCTCGGCTAATAGATTTTCAAACTGCTCCACACTGGGTTGTGGGGCTTGCCCGATGGCTCCAAAGGAAGAACCCTTGTGATTGGCCAGGCCTTCCAAGTCGATGATTTGCTCCCCATTTTTTCCCAGTTCCTGCAAAAGCACCGTTTTTGCTGTTCCAGTCTTGCCCCCAAGTATGATCATTTTCCGTATTTTTCGCACCTCTTCAAAAGTGAAGGATCGATAGGTTTTATAGCCTCCCTTGAGTCGGAAAACTTCAAATCCTACCATGCCTAACACCCAAGATAGGATTTGACTTCGCATACCACCCCTCCAGCAATAGAGCAAAACTTTTTTCACTGGGAAACGACCAAGCGCTTCTTTTTGGATGGAATGAAATCTGGGGCCGACCAATTCAAATCCTTTTAAAATAGCTTCCTGATTCCCCTTTTCCTTGTAGAGCGTACCGACAATTGCCCGTTCCTGATTAGTTAAAATTGGCAAATTTATCGCTCCAGGAATGTGGCTCTGTGCAAATTCTCCCTCACTCCGGGCATCCAAAATGGGAAGTGAGTTTCGCAGCTTAAAAAATTCCTGAAGGGAAATCAATTTTTCATTCATGGGGAGTGAAATATAAAAAAAGCCACAGGAAAAACCCGTGGCTTATCAAATAGTTTTAATCTTGATTAGAGCTGAGCATCTAATTTTTGAGCCAAAATCGCTTTAGGAACGGCTCCAACTTGCTTGTCGACAATTTGTCCATCTTTGAAGAAAAGAAGCGTAGGAATAGATCGTATACCGAAAGCTTGTGCGACGCCAGGATTGGAGTCCACATCTACTTTTCCGACTACCGCTTTTCCTTCGTAATCACCTGCTAATTCTTCCACTACTGGTCCAATCATTTTACAGGGGCCGCACCATTCTGCCCAGAAGTCCACCAAGATGGGTTGCTCGGACTTGATTACTTCTTCAAAATTCGCATCGGTGATTTCTATTGCTTTTGCCATGTTATAATACGTTTAGTTTCGATTCTATTTTCAAATATATGAGAGAAAGTCTATCCCCCTTTAATAAGTTCCGACTGTCTTTAATTTTTTATCTATGAGGGATAGTTAAATTCTTTCTGAGCGCTAGTCACTTACCACTTTGTAGACTACCTCAGGGAGTTGTTTCAGTTCATTGATCATCTCTGCACTGGGATCAATCGAGAATTTTTTGGCAAAAAGCTCAAGACTGATATTCTCTTTCCGATCGACTACCGAGAAATATAATTTAGCCTCTCCTTTGTATTTGGTGGTGATTTCTTCCAGTTTTTCCATTAGGTCATAATTCAAATCATCCAAATCAATGTTGACTCTGAGACCTTTGATCATTTTGCCTCGAACTTCGGAAAGCAGCATGATGGAATGGATTTTAAATTCCAATTCATCATTCCATTTCTTTTGGCCGACCTGCCCTTTGACAAAGAGAAACCATCCGGTCATGAAATACTCTTTGAATTTGACGTAATCATCGCCAAAGAGAAAAAAGGTGAATCCACCTTGATAATCCTCTAAAGTTAAGGTTCCAAATGGTTTCCCGTTTTTAGTGGTTCGATGGGCAAAACTAGACACAGATCCGGCAAGACGTAACTCATTTTTACCTTTAAGGGAATCAAGATCATTGAGATCAGGCAAAGCAGCATTGGTAAAGGATTCAATTTCGAGTTTGTACTGATCGAGTGGATGGCCTGAAATGTACAGTCCAACCACTTCTTTTTCAATATTGAGTTGCTGGAGTTGGGAAAAGGGCTCAAGTGGCGCAACTGTGGGCAAAGGAATATCTGCACTACCACTTGCTCCTCCAAAAAGGCTGACTTGGGCACTTTCTTCCTCTTGTTGGATTTTTTGGGCATATTTCACTGCCTTTTCGATTAAGGTCACATCTCCGTCAGGCGCTTCGAGGTATTGTCTTCGATGGTATTGAGGAAAACAGTCAAAGCCACCGGCCATGGCTAAGGCTTCCATGGTTTTTTTGTTCAATGCTTTGGAGTTTACGCGCTTGGCAAAGTCGAAAATAGTTTTGAATGGGCCATTGGCTTCGCGCTCTTTGATGATTTCATCCACTGCCGCTGAACCCGCACCCTTGATAGCTGCCATGCCAAAGCGAATTTCTCCAGCTGCATTTACGGTAAAACCATTTTTGGATTCATTTACATCTGGACCTAAAACCGGAATTCCCATTCGCTTACATTCTTCCATAAAGAAGGTGACTTGCGTAATGTCATTCATGTTATTGCTTAGCACCGAGGCCATGTATTCAGCCGGGTAATGCGCTTTGAGGTAGGCAGTTTGGTAAGCGACCCAAGCATAACAGGTGGAGTGGGATTTGTTAAAAGCATAGGAGGCAAAGGCTTCCCAATCCGTCCAGATTTTCTCTAGTTTTTTAGGATCATGGCCTTTTGCAGCTGCCTGCTCAATAAATTTTGGCTTCATTTTATCCAAGACATCCTTCTGCTTTTTACCCATGGCTTTTCGCAATACATCCGCTTCACCTTTGGTGAAGTCAGCCAGTTTTTGGGAAAGCAGCATGACTTGCTCCTGGTAAACCGTGATCCCATAAGTCTCCTTCAGGTACTCTTCCATGTCATCCAAATCATAGCTGATGGCTTCCGTGCCATGCTTCCGCTTGATAAAAGATGGAATGTAAGCTAGCGGTCCCGGACGGTACAAGGCATTCATAGCGATCAAATCCGCAAAAACTGTCGGTTTCAGTTCACGCATGTATTTCTGCATTCCGGCGGATTCGTATTGGAAAATACCTACGGTTTCACCTCGTTGGAAAAGCTCGTATGTTTTTTCGTCGTCAATTGGAAATTCATCCGCATCTAACTGAATTCCATGACGCTCTTTGACGATTTTGATTGCATCCTTGATTAACGTGAGGGTTTTCAATCCCAAAAAGTCCATTTTGAGCAAGCCGGCAGATTCTACCACAGAGTTGTCAAACTGGGTGCAAACCATGTCCGAGTCTTTGGCCAAGGCCACAGGAACAAAATTGGTAATATCAGAAGGCGTAATGATCACTCCACAGGCATGAATGCCTGTATTCCGCACAGATCCCTCCAAAACCGTAGCTTGATTGACCGTCTTGGCCGATTCATCCTGACCTTGCGCAATTCGAATGAGTTCTTCTGCTTTTTGTATCAATTCCCCTTGGCCTTTGAGTTTCTCCAACAAAGCGGGTCTGTTTTTTGCCAATTCGAAAAGCGCTTTGAGCTTGATGTCGGGTACAAGATTGGCCAGTCTACCGGCCTCAGCCAGAGGGAGGTTGAGTACCCGTGCGGTATCCCGAATGGCTGATTTGGCAGCCATGGTGCCGTAGGTGATGATTTGAGCGACTTGATTACTGCCGTATTTTTTGATTACGTAGTCGATAACCCTTCCCCGTCCTTCATCATCAAAGTCAATATCAATATCGGGAAGTGAAACCCGATCCGGATTGAGGAACCTCTCAAAAAGGAGATCATACTCAATCGGGTCCACATTGGTAATGCCGATGCAGTAGGCCACGGCTGAACCCGCTGCAGACCCCCGACCTGGTCCCACAGAAACGCCCATATCCCGAGCTGCTCGGGTAAAGTCCTGAACGATCAAAAAGTAACCCGGATAGCCGGTTCGTTCGATGGTCTCCAACTCGAAATCCAACCGCTCTTGAATCTCCGGCGTGATTTCGGAGTAGCGTTTTTTGGCTCCTTCGTAAGTAAGATGGCGCAGATAAGCATTTTCTCCTCGCTTTCCCCCATCCTGATCGTCTTCGGGATGCTTAAATTCATCAGGAATATCAAATTTGGGAAGGAGTACTTCCCGCGCCAATTTATAGGCTTCAATCTTCTCCACAATTTCATGAGTGCATTCGATGGCTTCCGGCAAGTCAGCGAAAAGCTTTTTCATCTCCTCTGGAGACTTGAGGTAAAACTCATCATTGGGGAAGCCATAGCGGAATTCTCTTCCGCGTTTACCGATGTATTTTTTTGGTTTTTCGACCAGTTCCCCATCTTTTACACAAAGCAAAATGTCATGTGCTTTGGCATCAGCCTTGTCATTGTAGTAAGTATTATTCGCTGCGAAATACTTGACCTGGTATTTTCGGGCAAGTTCTAACAGGACTTCGTTTACTTTTTCTTCTTCTGGAATTCCATGCCGATTGAGTTCGACATAAAAATCCTCTCCAAACTGCTCTTTCCACCAGACGAAAGCTTCTTCCGCTTGGGTTTCTCCGACATTCAAAATCAGGTAAGGAATCTCTCCCCACAAACCACCAGTGGTAGCGATTAAGTCTCCTTTGTATTGAACCAATACTTCTTTATCGATCCTAGGAACATAGTAGAAGCCTTCGATATTGGCATAGGAGGCCAGTTTAGCGAGATTGTGATAGCCGGCCTTGTTTTTGGCTATGAGGACCGTCTGATAGCCGTCATCTTTGGAAGATTTGTTTTTTCGATCTCTGCACAGGTTAAACTCGCATCCCACGATCGGCTTGATATCTGCTCCCATGGCAGCTTTTACAAAATGAAAAGCTCCCATCATATTGCCGTGATCTGTCATCGCAATGGCGGGCATATTCATGGATTTTGCTTTGGCGATCAGTGCCGGAATTTCAGAAGTAGCTTGCAATACAGAATATTGGGTATGTACATGCAAGTGCGTGAAAGGCACATCGACCAGTTCGGAGATATCTGCTTTTCCAGCTTGCTTGAGAACCTCTTTGGCTGCGGCTTTTTGTTCGTCTTTGGCTTGCGCAAAATTAGCTTCGGCCAAATCGGGCGCCTCATAAATCACTTCGGCGACAGCAATGCCATCCTCGGGTTTCTGAACTCCCTGAGTGATCAAGCCAAAAAAGCAGCGAGCTGTAGCATCCACGTCATAGGCCGCATCGTGGGCATCACCAAAGCCTTTGCCGAAGAGCTTTTGATGGAGCTCGGTGAGGGTAGGCCATTTAAATTTTCCGCCTTTACCGCCGGGAATCGCACAGAATTCGGTAGAAATATCCTTGGTGTCCAGCGGATTGGCCGTTAGTGGCATTCCCAATTCTGCACGAATAAATTCCGATCCAACCACATTAATATCAAACTCGATATTGTGTCCGACCAGGTGCTTGGCTTCAGCGACGTCTTCTTCAAAAATAGCCAATACTTTCTTCAGATCATGTCCTTCGGCTAGTGCTCGCTTGGTGGAGATGCCGTGCACTTTTTCGGCATTGTAGGGGATGGTAAAACCTTCCGGCTTGACGATATAGTTATGATTGGAAAGCAGTTTTCCCTTGGCATCATGCAGCTGCCAGGCCAGCTGAACCAGCCTGGGCCAGTTGTCCACATCGGACATGGGGGCATTGTAGTCCCGGGGTAAACCGGTGGTTTCGGTATCGAAAATAATATACATGTGCTATCGAAAATTGAGGCTTCAAATTAGGGCAATTCGAACTAGGATGAAACCGATTGTCGGGAAATGTCAGGAAAAATTATTGGAGACGAGAATTCCAAGAAGTGGATAGTAGCTTCAGGTTTCTTTTTCGAAAATCTCAATTCCTATGCATGTTTTTTTGCAAAACTCAATAGTACTCCGGAAGGGTTATCAACAGGGATTTTTGTGCCTCAACTATCAGATGTCCACTAATAAATGTCATCAAAATTGTACCGAAAAGGGTGAGTTACGGGAGGAAAAGTACAATTAAAGAGTTGGTTTTTTTAGTAAAAACAAAGTCAACTACTATTATTTCGGAACAAACAAAAAAATATTTTGATTCTGTTTAAATTTTCATGGGCATTCAGGTTTTTATTTCAAAAATTATCTTTGAATAGTACAAAAAGATAAAAAAATAGATCTATAGATAGAAATATGGATTTGGAAAATAAAATTTATATTTCTAAAATTAGCATATCAGTCAATCACAATAACCCATGAGAATATTTTTGCTAATTCCATTTCTTTTTATGAGTTTCTCAGTTTTTGCTCAGGAAAATTCAGATGGTCAGGCGATCAAATCCAAGGTTTTTGAAGAGGGCACACAAACTCTTGGGATCAATGCGATCCTTAATCCAAACTTTTTCTTTGATAAGCCTGAAACCCTACCACTAGAAATTTTGTACCGGAAGTTTACGAAAGATGATCAAGCCATCCGCTTCCGAGTTGAAGGGAGATATGAGAAATCTATAAATGAAAATTTGCCTTTATTTGAAGAGAAATGGAATTCCAGTCTAGGAGTGGGATTGGGGTACGAATGGCATCAGAAGATCAGCCGACAATGGAGTTGGTTTTATGGAGGCGAGGTTGCAATGACTTATTTTTGGAATGACGAGGATAGTACAATTCCAAGTGTTGTTTTTGATACATTGGTCTTGCGTAATTCACAAGGCGAAAATCGGATAGTTGATAATTCTGTTCGAGGGTTATTGGGTTTTATTTATTCTGTAAGTTCAAAACTTCTTTTTTCAGTTCAGCAAGATTTAAACATTTCTCATTCTTCTTATGAATCCTATTTGGCCAGAGAAGTGGTGCCACTTGATCTTGTCTCCGAAAAGGAATTTATTACTACAAACGCAGGCGGGGTTTTTTCTCATACCAAAATTTCATTTACGACAAAAATAGGTTTTCAATTTAAAATTCAATAAACATGAAGTACATTCTAATTTTTCCCTTCTTATTTATGTTCTCAATCTTAACCTACTCCCAAATTGAGATAACTAGGGATCAAAGTAATTTGGTATGTCCAGGGGAAGCTGTAAATTACTTTACCTTTGCCGCCTCAAATGAGGGGAATCCTTGTAATTCAACTTATAGATGGACTGTGACAAATGTAGTTTTTTCAAATGGGCAAACAACTATTCAGGGATCTTATGCATTAGTAAGTAATGTATCCGTAATATGGGATAATTTACTTTTTCAGGGTGGGAGCACTATTCCAAAAGGATTTTTAAAGATTCAAATTTCTGATTGTGCTTACCCTACTAACGAACCAATTAATTTCGACTTTGAGGTTATTATAAAAACCTTAAATGGCGTTACTCCGGGTAATATCTCCGGAAATCCATCTATTCCAATTGGCAACACATCAAACAGAACTTTCTCAATTCCAAGAATACAGTTTCCTGAAACAGGTCAAAATGGAGGAAGTATCACAGTTGCCTACGCCGATAGTTACTAATGGTTGATTCCAGCGGGCTGGAAAATTGGTACATTGATAAGTAATGATGTTTAAAACGGTATAGGTATTAAAAATTAAACTGATTATCCGTAATTATACCAGTAGCCATATTTTCTTTGCTTAATCAGCTGGATGCTTCGACTTTGCTCAGCACAGGAGACCGATGACCGATGACCGAAGTTTGCTTAAATTGAACTTCAACCCTCATTTTGGTCCGTGCACAATTCTTACTGGTAAGAAAGCGGATATACATAGAAAAATAAAGTTCAAAAATAAATAAGATAGGGGAGCCTCTTTTGAGACTCCTCTTATTCAAAATAAGTTTGATTGCTATGATTCAGAGGCATAAAATGAGTATCCTTTTTCTTCTTTGCCTGATCTCAGGTCAGGTATGGTCCCAATCAATCGAAGAAAAAGACTCCGTGGAAGTTTTTCCGGCTAAAACCTGGCTAATCGGATTAAATACCCAGCTTTTCTTTGATTTTGTGACTGAGGATTTATTTGGGGGAGATAGTTTGATTTCCCCACGAATTGAGTTGTTGGCAAGGAGAAATTATACGTCAAACAAAGCAATCCGATTAAGAGTATTCGGTGAATTTCAGTCCTTTACCCAAGAAAGTGCCGAACCTACACCCAATCCTCCTTTTATAAAAAATCGAAATTCAGCTATTGGGATGGCGCTGGGTCATGAGTGGCAGTTTTTTTTATCAAAGAAGTGGTTTGGATATTACGGGGTCGAATTCGAATTCGAATTTTCAAGTGGCAAAAGAGAAAAGGATGAGGCCTATTTGTTGTCAGAGGATAATCAACCGCAAAACCGGTATGATGTCCAAACTAAAAAAGGATATGCTTTGGCAGGGATGCCATTTATTGGCTTTGGGTATCGAGTTACAGAAAGGATGGTATTAAGTGCCGAAGCGAAAATTATCGGATCTCATTTTTGGGCAAGCACTGCCTTTAAAGAATCTATTCGATTGGATGATCCACAAATGACCATTCCTATTCCCACCCCTGTCACGTATCAGGATGACTTGATCTCTAAGGAAACCAATTTCTATATAAGGCCCTACACTGGGATATTTGTGAATTATCTGTTTTGAGGTAGTGGATTCATTTACAATGTTGGAAAATTCCTCAAAGAATTCACGCCCCCCCTGGGGTTGTTTTTGATTGAGTTCTCTGGCATGAATTAATTCTTTTTTGGAAGATCTGATATGCCATTAAACGTAGTTAAATTAGGGATTTTTTTGAAATCGCAGAAAATCTAATTCAAGTATTTAGTAGAGTAGTCCAAGTAAAAAAAGTGGGAGCTTTCTTCCCCAGCCTATTTCCAAATCGTCTGAGAAGATAAGATGGTTTTCAAAATCTGAAACCTGAGATGAGCCTTTCCCCGCTCCACCGATTTCTAATAAATAAGTTTCATTAACTAGGAAATCACCCTGTTTCGGGAATGTGACTGAATAGCCTGCATTTTGAAGTTGGTCAATTGCAAAAGTTTCCCTAAGATTTCCTTGATTTCTTCCTTTTTCAGAAAAACTATGAATCAAACTGGTGTTTGAGAGATAGATTTTTTCAGGTTTATTTAGCAGTGAAGTTCCTTTGCTTGCGGATCGTAAATTTCGGACCAATCGTGCTTCTTCTAGCAAATACAACATCTCAGTTAGCATAGGTCGAGTGGTTTCGAGTTGGGTAGCTAGTTTTGAAATGTTCGGAGTGAAAGGGACTGATTCAGAGAGTATAAAAAGGAGCTTTTTTAATTTATTTTGGGTGCTTACTGAGATGTCTTTGGCCTCAGGCAAATCATAATCGATTATTACATTGACGACCTGCTGAAGCCGATAGTTGAAATCTGTTACCCCTTCCATAAAGTAAGGGTAAGCGCCATATTCTAGGAATTCACGAAAATAGGTAAGTGGTGAGTCCAGCTTTTCTTTGAGGCTTTGAGCGATCGTAATGTGGTTTTTTTGGAGTTCTTCTAGTGTGAATTTCGGAATGATAATATCATATTTCAACGCTAAAAATTCCCGAAAAGAAAGGCTTGGTAATTCATAAAACAAAACTCTTCGGCTGAGATCAACACTTGACTTCTGAAGTTCAAGAATAGAAGATCCAGAGATGATCAGCTTCAGATCCGGATAAAAGTCATATAAATTTTTTATTTCCCGCTGCCAATCACGGTATTTATGAACTTCATCCAAATAAAGTATTCGGATTCCGTCACGATAAAGTTGCTCAGCAGTATCTAGGACAGTATTATTTTTGAAATAGAGGTCATCTAATGAAATGTATGCCGATTTGGAGAAATCCCCCCGCTTCTTGATTTGCTGAAGCATGAGTGTGGATTTCCCCGTTCCACGGGCTCCTTTTAGTCCAATAGCTCTTGCTTCCCAATTGATTTGGGAAGATAGATTTCTCTCAAACCCAAGCTGAACCTTGGATAGCAGTGATTGATATCTTTTTAAAAGGTTTTCCATTGTATCTTCAAAGATACAGAAATAAGGTCAAATTGTATTTTTGAAAATACATTTTTTAACAATAATTGTATCTTCAAAAATACAATCTGTTATCTTTTATCCTCCCAAGGCATATAGACCACCTTTTTGGTTTCGAAAAATTCTTCTTTGAAATAATCACTCAGGTGGTAGGTAACGTAGGATTTGTCCAGTTCTTCCATTTCCTCGTCGATATCCCCACCTTTCAGATATAAAATGCCGTTAGGAAATTCATTAAAGTCTTCCTTTTTGATTTTTCCTTTGACCCAAGGGTAAAAATTGATCATGCGCGTGACTGCACGGCTGATCACAAAATCATATTTCCGCACCAAAGTTTCCGCCCGGGCTTGTTGCGCTTCTACATTGCTGAGCTTCAACGCTCGGGCCACTTCTTTGACCACAGTTATTTTCTTTCCGATCGAATCGACCAAGTGAAAATGGGTATCCGGAAATAAAATAGCCAGGGGAATTCCGGGAAACCCGCCACCTGTACCAATATCCAGTACTTTGGTGCCGGGTTGAAACCCCATCACCTTGGCAATTCCCAGCGAATGAAGGACATGATGGATGTAAATCTGATCCATATCCTTGCGGCTGATCACATTGATTTTGGCATTCCATTCCTCGTAGAGGGATTGCAAACGCTCAAATTGCTCGATTTGCTTTTCGCTGAGGTTGGGAAAGTAGGATTGGATCAGTTGGGTGCCCGGATTCATTTAGATGTGTTTTTGTTTGCCGGAGGCGATTTCATACAGGAGCTCTCGGGAGCGGTGGAGCTGGGCTTTTACTGTTCCTAAGGGCTTTTCGAGTTCTTGGGCAATTTCCTCGTATGACAATTCATCAAAGTACCGCAATTGAACTAGTTTTCGGTATTTCGCCGGAAGCTTGTCTACAAAAATCCGTACCATTTCGATGCGCTGGGATTTGATGAATTCATCCTGAGGATTATTATCTCCGTCTTCCACGTCGATATTGACCGCATTTCCGCTGTCATCTGACATGGTGGAGTTGAGACTCATGGTTTTGAGTTTTTTCTTTCGGATAAAATCAATGGCATTGTTGGTAGCGATCCGGAAAAGCCAGGTAGAAAAGGTATAATCTTTTTTGAATCGGTGAAGATTTTTAAATGCCTTGGCAAAAGCTTCCATGGTCAGATCTTCTGCATCGTCGGCATCTCGGATCATTTTCAAAATCATGAAATAAACCGCCTTTTTGTACCGCTTCATCAGGGTAGCGTAGGCCTGCTGGTCTTTGTGATCCACGGCCTGATCGATCAGATCAAAATCTTCGAGTGCCTTGTTTGAAAATCCGCGTTCGTTTATTTCCATTGAATGTCTTTTGACTGATGGGAAATGGAACCCAAAATCCAAAAATAACCTAAATACAAAAAGTCATTGATTAGGAAATTCGAGCGGATTTTAGACCCATTGATTTTTTTACTTGCTGTGGAAAAGATCAAGTACATGAGCATAGATCTTCCAAGGATAATACCGAAAATGATCAGAAAATGTTCCCAATTGGCCTGAAGTCCAAAATAAATCAGTAAAGCAATCCCTCCAAGCCAAAATAATGCATGAGAAAGGGTGTAAAATCCAATTTTTCGTTTATCCTCACTCCGATAGTATTTTCCGATATGGAGATGTCTTTTTTTCTGAATTCGGTACTCTTTCCAGTTTTCCTTCGGCTTGGAAATTGTATTTGCCAGGGGGTCTAAGACCATCGCAGTATTTTTTCCGGTGGTGTGCTGGTTGACAAAAAGGTCATCGTCTCCTCCTTCAAGATGCCAGATTCCTTTGAAGGCTTTGACTTCCATAAAAAAGCTTTTCCGGTAGCATAGATTTCTTCCTACTCCCATAAAGGGAGCTTTCCAAAATCCAAAAGACAGGTAATACAAAGCGGTCATTAGGGTTTCAAATTGTATCCAGCGGTTAAGGAATCCGGGCTTTGGTTCATAAGCAGAATAGCCGATGGCAAATCGTTTGCCTTTTTCCCGAACCGGAGAAGTCATTTTACGGATCCATTGATCAGAACTTGGTACACAATCCGCATCGGTCAATAAGATGACGTCATTTTTAGCTACTTTGATACCGAGCGTAAGCGCATATTTTTTCGGTGTGACATGATCGGGTGTGTATTTGATGGTGACCGATCGAAGCTTGGGATAGATGGCCATCATTTCTTCCAGCAGTCGTTTGGTACGATCGGTACTTTGATCGTTGATGATCATTACGTCAAATTTGGGGTAATCTTGCTCAAAAAGTTTGGGGATTAGGGTTTTGAGGTTTTTAAATTCATTTTTGGCTGCGATGACAATGGTGACCGGCTCTTCATTTTTAGTTTCTTGCTTTGTAGAAGGTGTTTTGAAAAAGGCTACTCTGCCAAAAATCACCAATAAATACACCGCCTGAATGATTATCCCGAGGCTAAAGAGAGTCCAGAGTAAAAATAGGTCCATAGGTGGGTTTTGCTGGGCAAATATAAAATCAATTTCAGCATTCGTTTAAGAATAAGTGGATATTTTTGTGAGCCTAAACCAGGAGGTGAAAAAAGTATTAATTCTCCTTAAAATAAGTAAATGAAGTTTCGATTAGAAAAATCCGACAACCCATCAAAGGCCCGCGCTGGAAAACTGGAGACCGATCACGGGACGATTCAAACCCCGATATTTATGCCCGTGGGCACAGCGGGTACGGTAAAGGCGGTCCATCAGCGGGAACTTAAGGAGGATATTCAAGCTCAGATAATTCTGGGAAATACCTATCACCTTTATCTTCGCCCTGGATTGGATATTCTGGAAAAAGCAGGCGGACTTCACCAATTCAATGGTTGGGATCGGCCAATTTTGACCGATTCAGGGGGCTATCAGGTTTTTTCACTGGCCGGAACCCGTAAGATCAAAGAAGAAGGCGTGACTTTCAAATCCCATATCGACGGGTCTAAACATCATTTTACCCCCGAAAATGTGATGGATATTCAGCGCACCATCGGAGCGGATATTATCATGGCCTTTGACGAGTGCACACCTTACCCTTGTGAATACGGCTATGCGCGAAATTCCATGGAAATGACCCATCGCTGGTTGAAACGATGCATGGATCGATTTGATGCTACAGAAGGGAAATACGGCTACACTCAGACGCTTTTTCCAATAGTCCAGGGTTCTGTGTATAAGGATCTGCGCAAGCAAAGTGCCGAGTTTATCGCTGAGCAAGGAAGAGAAGGAAATGCCATCGGTGGACTTTCTGTTGGCGAACCGGCAGAAATGATGTATGAAATGACTGAGTTGGTCACAGAGATTTTGCCTGCGGATAAACCCCGATACCTGATGGGAGTGGGTACTCCAGCCAATATTTTGGAATGCATCGCCCTGGGGGTGGATATGTTTGATTGCGTGATGCCTACTCGAAATGCCCGAAATGGCATGTTGTTTACTTCCGAAGGAATCATCAATATCCGAAATGAAAAGTGGAAGGATGATTTTAATCCCATCGATCCGGTGATTGGGAATTATGCGAGCAGTTTCTATTCCAAGGCTTATTTGCGTCATTTAACGATTTCTAAGGAAATTTTGGCTGCGCAAATCGCCAGTATTCATAACTTGTCTTTTTATTTATGGCTGGTAGGACAAGCCAGAGAACATATCCTAGCTGGTGATTTTGCCGTTTGGAAAGATCAAATGGTCAAAAAAGTAAGCACACGACTTTAACCAATGAAACTACTCGATAAGCTGATTATAAGGGATTTTTTGAAGACCTACTTCTTTGTGGTCTTGATGCTTATTTTGGTGGTTTTGGTGCTGGATTTTACCGAGAAAAATGATGTCTATATTCAAAACCAAGTTCCCTCGGCTGAAATCCTCCGTTATATGGGAAATTATGGTTTGTATTTGAATAACTTACTGACCCCGATCACAGTTTTTATTTCCGTCATATTCATTACCTCCAAAATGGCTGGGCGAACAGAAATTATTGCCATTCTCAGCAGTGGAGTGAGTTTTGTTCGTTTGCTTCGTCCTTTTTTAATGGGAGCGGCTCTGATTGGTGCGGTAAGTTTTTATTTGAATGGCTGGGTTTTGCCTGCAGCCACAGAGGGGGTGACGGTATTTCGATTGGTGTATTTGGATAAAGGAGCACCTAACACCGAGCAGAATATTCACATCAAAGTGGGAGAAAATAGTTATGCCTACCTAAATCGTTTTTATAAAACCAGTAACTCTGGGTTTACTTTCACCTTGGAAACCATTAAAGATGGTAAACTTTTGGCCAAACTTTCAGCGGATCGTATCGAGTGGGATACCGCAAAAAATTCTTGGACACTACGAAATTGGCGACTCCGCGAACTCAAGGATCGAAAGGAAGTATGGACGGTTGGGGAGGCTAAAGATACCGTATTATCAATCGTTCCCGAGGATTTTGGGGTTCCGGAAAAACACCATGAAACGCTCAAACTTCCCCAGCTCAGTCGACAGATCAAAACGTTGGAAGCAAGGGGGGCGGATAATGTGGAGTTTTATAAAATCGAACGATATGTTCGGTTCATGTCGCCCTTTGCCGCCTTGATTTTGACTTTCATCGGGGTGATTATGTCTGCTCGGAAAACTCGGGGAGGATCGGGATTTCAAATTGCCATGGGTTTTTTGATGGCCTTTGTTTACATTTTGCTATTCATTCTTTCACGGACTTTCGCTGAGAATGGCTCCGAATACCCCATCTTTTCAGTTTGGCTTCCCAACATAGTGTTTGGGTTGTTGGGATTGATTTTATACAAAACGGTACCCCGATAAATGCAGACTAGTTTCAAGGATTATTTACTACTCCATCTCATCGTTTTGATTTGGGGATTCACTGCGATTTTGGGTGTTTTGATTTCTCTTCCAGCCTTGGAACTGGTTTTTTATCGAACGCTGATAGCTTCAGTGGGAGTAGCGCTACTCTTCGTATGGAAAAGAAAGAATATCCTGATCCCAACCCAAGAAATGTGGAAAGTGCTGGGGACAGGGATTTTGATTGCCTTACACTGGATTTTGTTTTTTTGGTCTGCTCGCATGGCGACCGTTTCGGTTTGTTTGGCTGGAATGGCGACAACTTCACTTTGGACGGCTTTCGTGGAGCCTTTTTTCAACAGGACCAAAATCAAATGGTACGAGGTGGCTCTTGGAATCATGGTGATCTCAGGATTGGTGGTCATTTTCAACTTCGAAACCGGGTATTGGCTGGGCTTGGCGATGGCTTTGGCATCAGCTTTTTTGGCGGCCTGCTTTTCGGTGATTAATGGGAGACTGACCCAAAAGCACGATCCCTATCAGATTACCTTTTATGAGATGACTGGAGCTAGTATGTTTATTTTGGCATTTATGCCAATCTATGCGGCGTATTTGACCGATGGGAAAGGGATCCAATGGGCTTGGCAAGGCTTTGACTGGTTTTGGCTGTTGATTTTGGGAGGGGTTTGTACGGTTTATGCCTTTTCGGTTTCGGTAGACTTGATGAAGCGATTGACCGTATTTTCCATCAATTTGACCATTAATCTGGAGCCGGTTTACGGAATAGTCTTGGCGGTATTGATTTTTGGAGAACGTGAAAAAATGACTTCGGAATTTTATCTGGGAACCTTGATCATTTTGATTTCAGTCCTGACCTATCCAGTGCTGAATTATTGGAATAAGCGGAGAAAGGCCGTGCGGACTTTGGGATAGATTTTAATCCTCATTTTCGCAATCGAGGAGCTGCTGATAGTATTCCCTCAACCTCCATTCTGCAAGGATATGAATATCAGGGTCGGATTTTGCTTTTTTGAATGATCGGACATAGGCTCTTTTCTTCCGCCATCGCTTAAATAGGTTTATTGACCAAAACTTGCAAATTGAGAAATATGGAGTTCGGAAGTTAGTGAAAGTAATGTCGTTAAAATCTATCCAATGAATTTCATAATTCTTTTTCAAAGAGGAAATATTCTGCGGAAAAATCATTTAAAGTTGGCTTCTTCTCAAACAACCCAAACACACTCGAACCGGATCCGGACATCGCAGCGTAGTACGCGCCGGCCTCGTAAAATTGATGTTTGATTTGGGCGATTTGAGGATGATTTTTGAAAATGCTCTCCTCGAAATCATTTACTAGATCCGTTTTCCATCGACTTCGGTCGGCGAGTACTTCTTCCAATTTGACTTTGGGTTGGGCAGGAGTAACCCCGGCATAGGCTTCTTTGGTGCCAATGTGAATTCCGGGATTGATCAGTACCAAATAGCTTCCATTGAGGGAGAGGTCAATGGGTTCTAGGATTTCCCCTCGTCCCCTAGCGATCTTTGGGGTGTTTTCGATGAAAAACGGACAATCGCTTCCGAGTTGGGCTGCATACTCTTCCAGAAAAAAATCATCCAAATGTAGGTCAAAAAGATTGTTCATCAGCTTCAACGCAAAGGCTCCATCGGCAGAGCCGCCACCCAAACCGGCTCCCATGGGAATGTGTTTGTGTAAATGGATTTTTAAGTTTGGTAAGCCCTGAAAATCCTTTCGGAGAAGTTTTTCTGCCTTTAAGATCAAATTGTCTTTTGCTTCTCCGGGAATTGGTAATCCGGTACTATCCCAGCCTCCTTTTTTATCCAGAATCATCTCCAATGCATCCAAGAGCGGAATGGGAACCATGCAAGTTTCAATTTCATGGTATCCGTCTTTTCGTTTGCCGGTGATGTGAAGTCCAAGGTTAATTTTGGCGTTTGGGAAAGTGATCATGGAAGTAAATTTTAACAAAAATAGAATAAATTTAACAGGTAAAACTTGAGGATTTTAATTGAAAATTTTATAAAGAAAGTTCAAAATATTAGGGCTTTGATTTCGTTTCGGATTTTTCATTATGAAAAAGGGAATAAAAATTGAAAAAAATTGAAAAAACAGAAATTCGAAATAATATTTTGAAAAATGGTTAAATCCTGAATTCAATTTTTTGAAAAAGGGTAAATCGGCTATATTTTAAGACTATTATTTTGAAAAAAATCATTTTACTTTTACTTAAATTTTGTCTGCTGAACAGAAAGGCGAATTAAATATTGTAAGTGTGGTTTTTCGGGTTTAAGTTTGAAAAATAAATGAACGCAACTTATTCGCTCAACCTAAATCCTATGAACCCAGTAGTCTTTTTGCTAAGCTTGATTATTCTCATTGAAAATTAATGTGAGGCACTAGACTATTTATTCTGATAAAATAAAATCCTAAGTGCCTCAGTTAGTTGAGGCACTTTTTTTATACCCATAACCTATGAATCTAAAGAAATACAGTTGGGAAATTTCTGATAACCCTGAGCATCCGGCAGGTAAGGCCATGCTTTATGCCACCGGATTGAGTGACAAAAAAATGAAGCAGCCATTTGTGGGCATTGCGAGCTGTGGTTATGAAAGTAATCCCTGCAATATGCACCTTAATGATTTTGCGGCATTGATTAAAGAATCATCTCAAGAGCAAGAGCTCACAGGATTGGTTTTTAATACAATAGGGATTTCTGATGGCACTTCGATGGGCACACTCGGAATGCGCTATTCCTTGGTCTCGAGAGAAATTATAGCAGACTCCATTGAGTCATTCATTTTAGGACATTCATTTGATGCATGTGTGGCGGTAGCCGGATGCGATAAAAATATGCCCGGGGCGGTCATGGGAATGCTTCGCATTGACCGACCTTCGATTATGGTTTACGGCGGTACGATTGCCTCGGGCAATTACAAAGGCGAGAAGCTCAATATTGTCTCCGCTTTTGAGGCTTTTGGTAAAAAAATCCAAGGTACCATTTCAGAAGCCGATTACGACGGAGTCATCCGAAATGCCTGTCCAGGAGCAGGAGCCTGTGGAGGCATGTACACCGCAAATACCATGTCTTCTGCTATTGAAGCCATGGGTATGTCTGTTCCTTATTCTGCATCAAACCCAGCAAACTCCCCTGAGAAAATCCAGGAATGCAAGGATATTAATAAGTACATCAAAGTTTTACTCGAAAAGGACCTCAAGCCAAGTGATATTGTTACCCGGAAAAGCATTGAAAATGCGGTTCGTGTGGCCATAGCGCTAGGAGGTAGTACTAATGCTGTTTTGCATATTCTTGCGATAGCCCGGACTGCGGGAATAAATTTTTCTTTGGAAGATTTTAAGGAATTAAATGCCAAAACCCCAATGATTGGGGATTTTAAACCTTCGGGTAACTATTTGATGGAGGATTTGCATGAGCAGGGTGGTTTGCCTGCTTTTATGAAATATTTTTTGGAAAAGGGCTTTTTACACGGGGACTGCATGACGGTGACCGGAAAGACTCTGGCCGAAAACTTAGAACATATCACACCGATAGTTCCTTCTAAAGTCAATGTGATTCATCCTGTAGAGTCACCAATAAAAGAGACCGGACATTTATGCATTCTGAATGGAAACTTGGCTCCGGAAGGTGCGGTGGCCAAAATCACCGGAAAAGAGGGTCGTCTATTCACTGGACCAGCTAAGGTGTTTGATTCGGAAAAGGAAGCCAACGATGCCATCCGGGACCATAGCGTAAAAGCAGGAGATGTGGTTGTGATCCGCAATGTTGGGCCAAAAGGTGCTCCCGGAATGCCCGAAATGCTTAAGCCAACCTCTATGATTATTGGAGCAGGATTGGGTGCGGATGTGGCTTTGATAACTGATGGACGGTTTTCAGGAGGTACTCATGGCTTTGTGGTAGGACATGTGACCCCTGAGGCTTGGAGTGGCGGACCGATTGGGTTGATTCAAGATGGAGATGAAATCACCATTGATACCAATGCTCAATCGCTGTCGGTGAACGTCAGTGAGGAAGAGTTTACCAAGCGCAAAAAATCCTGGACCCCAAAAGCGATTTCAGGACTACAGGGGACCTTGAAAAAATACAATAAATTAGTTTCTACCGCATCTGAAGGTTGTGTGACCGATAAATTTTAATGCTATGAAGGATTCAATGATCAGAGGAGCAGATATTGTTGTTCGTTCGCTTATAGCCGAGCAAGCTGAAATAATTTTTGGGTACCCGGGAGGCGCCATCATGCCGGTGTATGATGCCCTGTATGATTACCATGAGCAGATCAAACATGTGCTGACTCGCCATGAGCAAGGAGCTATTCATGCGGCCCAAGGCTATGCCCGCGTCTCCGGGAAAGTAGGGGTTTGTTTGGCTACCTCCGGTCCCGGAGCCACAAATTTAATTACTGGCCTGGCGGATGCACAGATTGATAGCACACCTTTAGTTTGCATAACCGGTCAAGTAGCGGCCCATTTGCTTGGGACAGACGCTTTTCAAGAAACAGATGTAGTAGGTATTTCTATGCCTGGTACCAAATGGAATATTCAAGTACGTTGCGTTGAGGATATTGCACCTGCCATTGCCAAAGGATTTTATATTGCCCGATCAGGAAGACCTGGGCCTGTTTTGATCGATATTACCAAAAATGCACAAGTTGATTTTGGTGAATTTAATTATGTGCCATGCTTGGGGTTCAGGTCCTATAAAACCCATCAAATTATCGATCAATCCGTGATATCCCAAGCTGCCAAATTGATTAATGAGGCTGAACGGCCCTATGTGCTTTTTGGACAGGGGGTTACTTTAGGGAAAGCTGAAACGGAATTGAAGTTTTTCTTAGATAAATCCGGTATCCCCGCCGCTTGCACCCTTTTGGGGTCCGGAGCACTATCAGAGGATCATCCAAATTTTGTGGGTAAGCTGGGAATGCATGGAAAT
The DNA here is from genome assembly GCF_024305035.1 of Algoriphagus sp. GTDB lineage: Bacteria > Bacteroidota > Bacteroidia > Cytophagales > Cyclobacteriaceae > Algoriphagus. The sequence continues at coordinate 98,743 of NZ_JAMWZB010000008.1, read as the reverse complement.
TATGCACCGAATCTGCTGACTAACCAATGCGATGTCTTGATTGCTGTTGGTATGCGCTTCGATGACCGAGTAACAGGTGACCTGAAGCGATATGCAAAACAGGCAAAAGTGATCCATCTCGAACTGGATGCAGCCGAAATCAATAAAAATGTTAAAGCAGCTGTAGCTATTCACGGGGATTGTAAAGAAAGCCTCAGTATGCTGACCGAAGCCATTGAGTCAAAATCACATGCTCCATGGCTGGGGAAATTCCGGGAACTCGAGAAAATGGAAAAAGAAGCGGTCATGCAGCATGACATTACCCCTACCAAAACAGGATTGACCATGGGTGAAGTCATCAATCAGATCAATCAATACAAAGCCGATGATGCCGTTTTAGTGACTGATGTGGGGCAGCATCAGATGATCGCTTGGCGATATTTTAACTATAAGAAAACAAGAACCCAGGTTACTTCGGGTGGCTTAGGGACGATGGGCTTTGCTTTACCGGCCGCTTTGGGTGCCCAGCTTTACGATTATTCACGTCAGGTAATTTGTGTGGTAGGAGATGGGGGCATTCAAATGACCATTCAAGAATTGGGAACGATCATGCAGACGAAAGCTCCAGTGAAAATTGTGCTCTTGAATAACAATTTCCTTGGCATGGTGCGTCAGTGGCAGCAGATGTTTTTTGACAGACGCTATTCCTTTACCGAATTGGACAATCCTGACTTTATTAAAATTGCAGAGGCCTATCATATCAAATCTCAAAAAGTAACCGAAAGATCAGGACTTACAGAGGCGATTGAGGATATGCTAATTCACGATGGGCCTTTCTTTTTAGAAGTGGTCGTAGAAAAAGAGGATAATGTATTTCCTATGATCGCTACGGGTTGCTCCGTGGAGGAGGTTCGACTTTCTTAAAATCAACTTATGAAACGCTATACCATTTTCGTCATTACCGAAAACTTTATCGGAATCCTCAATCGGATCACGATTATTTTCACCAGGCGAGGGATCAATATTGATGCTTTGACCGCTTCAGAAAGTAGGTTGGAGGGTATTCATCGGATCACCATTGAAGTAACCGCAAGTGAAGACACAGTCATTCAACTGGTTAATCAAATCGAAAAGATCATTGATGTAATTAAGGCCTTTTATCATGAAGATGATGCGGTGGTGTATCAGGAAATAGCCCTGTATAAGATTCCCGTGGCAAGGCTTGAGTCAGGACTGGAGAAAATCATCCGACAGCACAATGCCAAGGTGATTGCCGCAGAACCAGATTTTGTGGTTTTGGAACTTACTGGCCATAAAGAACAAACACAGGAATTGTTGGAAATTCTAAAAGGCTACGGCTTACTGGAATTTGCTCGGTCTGGTCGCGTGGCAGTAGCTAAACGAATGCTGACTATAGATTCCCTTCTGAAATAAAATTTAAAAAACAAACTCATAAATCTATTAATCCGAAAATCATGAAATTAAAATTCGGCAACGTTGAAGAAAATGTGGTAACCCGAGAGGAGTTTCCGCTGGAAAAAGCCAAAGAAGTATTGAAAGATGAAGTAATTGCAGTCCTAGGTTATGGTGTGCAGGGACCTGGACAAGCATTAAACCTGAAAGACAATGGTTTTAATGTCATCGTTGGACAGCGAAAAGGATCCAAAACATGGGATAAAGCTGTTGCAGACGGTTGGGTGCCAGGAGAGACTTTATTTGAACTTGAGGAAGCTTGCGAGCGAGGGACAATTTTGCAATTTTTGCTTTCAGATGCGGGTCAGATTGCACTTTGGCCTACGGTTAAAAAACACCTGACGCCCGGAAAAGCCTTGTATTTCTCCCATGGATTCGGAGTGACCTACAAGGATAAAACAGGAATTGTGCCTCCTGCCGATGTGGATGTGATTTTGGTTGCCCCAAAAGGTTCGGGGACCTCTTTGAGAAGAATGTTTGTCGAAGGAAGAGGATTGAATTCTTCCTATGCCATTTATCAGGATGCCACAGGCAAAGCCAAAGACCGGGTAGTGGCTTTGGGGATCGGAGTAGGATCAGGCTATCTTTTTGAAACAGATTTTTATCGGGAAGTGACCTCTGATTTGACTGGAGAGCGAGGAACGCTGATGGGAGCGATTCAGGGGATTTTTGCTGCCCAATATGAAGTATTGAGAGCCAATGGACATACGCCTTCGGAGGCGTTCAACGAAACGGTGGAAGAACTGACTCAATCCTTGATGCCATTGGTAGCAGAGAATGGTATGGACTGGATGTATGCCAACTGCTCTACTACTGCTCAACGTGGGGCATTGGATTGGTGGAAGCCTTTCCGTGATGCAACCAAGCCGGTATTTGAAGAACTGTACGAGTCTGTGAAAACGGGTAAAGAAGCTCAAAAATCCATTGATTCCAATTCGAAGTCTGATTATAGAGTGAAGCTTGAAGCTGAATTGAAAGAATTAAGAGACTCTGAGATGTGGCAGGCTGGAGCTGTTGTCCGTCAATTGAGACCAGAAAATAATTAATAACCCAAAACCCCAAATAAGATGAGTGACAAGCTGTGGATATTTGATACGACACTCCGAGATGGAGAGCAGGTGCCGGGATGTCAACTGAACACCCAAGAAAAAATCATTGTGGCCAAAGCCCTGGAGGATCTGGGCGTAGATATCATTGAGGCGGGTTTTCCTATTTCCAGTCCTGGTGATTTCAATTCGGTGGTAGAGATTTCGAAGGCGGTTTCAAACCCCATTATCTGTGCACTCTCTCGGGCAGTCGAAAAGGATATCGAAGTAGCGGCACAAGCACTCAAATTTGCAAAAAAAGGACGTATTCATACCGGAATTGGGGTTTCTCCATATCATATTCAATTCAAACTTCGCTCTACTCCTGAAGAAATTATCCGAAGGGGAGTAGCAGCGGTCAAGTTCGCCAAGCAATTTGTCGAGGATGTGGAGTTTTATGCCGAAGACGCTGGCCGCTCTGAGCCTGATTTCTTATGCAAAATCATTGAAGAAGTCATCAAAGCCGGAGCGACTGTGGTGAATATTCCGGATACGACGGGCTATTGTCTTCCTGAGCAGTATGGGGGGATTATCGCTGATCTAAAAAACCGAGTGTCCAATATTGATAAAGCGATTATCGCAACTCATTGTCACAACGACCTAGGAATGGCGACTGCCAATACCGTAGCCGGTGTGCAGCATGGGGCCCGGCAGGTGGAAGTAACGATTAACGGAATCGGTGAACGGGCGGGAAATACCTCCATGGAGGAAGTGGTTATGGCGATCAAATGCCATAAATCTATTCCTGTTCATACTTCGATAGATACCCCAAAAATCTATAAAACGAGCCGTTTGGTATCCAAACTGATGAATATGCCGGTGCAGCCCAATAAAGCCATAGTGGGTAGAAATGCTTTTGCGCATTCTTCTGGAATCCATCAAGATGGGGTGCTGAAGCATCGAGAAAACTATGAAATTATCGATCCCAAGGAAGTAGGGGTAGAGGAGTCTTCCATCGTTTTGACCGCCAGATCAGGCAGAGCTGCATTGAAACATCATTTGGATGCTTTGGGCGTAGAATTGGAAGGGGAAGAGCTTCGCAAAGTATATGAGGAGTTTCTGCTATTGGCCGACTCCAAGCGTGATATCGGTCGAAAAGACCTTTTGGAATTGGTTGGAAAATACCTGGATGAGTCGAATTTTATTGAACTTGAAAAAGTGACATACTCTTCAAACGGTGAAATAAATGCAACCGTTCAGCTAAAAATTGGAGACCAAAGTCTTGAAGCCACTCAAACTGGTGTGGGGCCAGTGGATGCGGTGTTAAAGGCAATTGAAACCTTGGTTCAGCCTCAAGTTGATTTGGAGGAATTTCTAATTCAGGCCATGACGCACGGATCAAATGACGTAGCCAAAGTTCACATGCGCGTCATTAAATCAGACAAACCCTACTATGGGTTTGCTTCCCATGAGGATATCGTCTTGGCATCAGCGTTTGCTTTTGTAGATGCATTAAACAAAATACCGGTCAAGGAATACGCGACTGCATAATTACTATGGAAAAGAAAACATTATTTGATAAAGTTTGGGAGGCACACGTGGTTAAATCGGTTCCCCAAGGTCCAGACGTGTTCTTCATCGATAAGCATTTTATTCATGAGGTAACTTCCCCTGTTGCTTTCCTAAACCTGGAAAAAAGAGGCATTGGAGTTAAATACCCAGAACGGACCATTGCCACTCCAGACCACAACGTTCCAACAGTGGAACAAGATCAAACGATTAAGGATAAACTTTCTCGAATGCAAGTCGAGCGGCTTCGGGAAAATTGTAAAAAATACGGAATCGAACTTCATGATTTGGGTTCGGCTCATCATGGAATTGTCCATGTAATCGGACCGGAACTCGGAGTCACTCAACCTGGGATGACTATTGTTTGTGGAGATTCTCATACCTCTACGCATGGAGCTTTCGGAGCGATTGCTTTTGGAATTGGTACATCCGAAGTTGAAATGGTTTTAGCCACCCAGTGCATCATGCAGTCTAAACCCAAAAAGATGCGGATTTCTGTAGAGGGAGAATTGGGCCCTGGAGTCACTTCTAAGGACATCATCCTTTACATCATTTCGAAAATATCAGCAGCTGGAGCTACGGGATATTTTGTGGAATATGCGGGGTCTGCCATCAGAAATCTTTCCATGGAAGCCCGGATGACCATTTGTAACATGTCCATTGAAATGGGGGCTCGTGGAGGATTAATCGCGCCGGATGAAACCACCTATAATTACCTGAAAGGCAAACGATATTCTCCAAAAGGGGAAGCTTGGGGTCAAGCTGTAGCTTACTGGAATTCGCTTCAGACCGATGAGGGTGCAGTCTTTGACAAGGAATACGCCTTTGATGCTGCAGATATCGAGCCCATGATCACTTACGGAACCAATCCAGGTATGGGGATCAAAGTAAAAGGCACTATTCCCAGTTTGGATGGAATGGAAGGTTCCAATAAAAAATCTTACCTCAAATCGCTGGATTACATGGGTTTTCAGCCAGGAGAAGCAGTCAAAGGGAAATTGGTGGACTATGTATTCGTAGGTTCCTGTACCAATGGGAGAATCGAGGATATCCGATCGGTAGCCCAATTTGTCAAAGGTCGAAAGAAAGCCGATAATATCACGGCTTGGATAGTACCGGGATCCAGAGAAGTGGAAAAAATGGCACATGAAGAAGGCTTGGTGAAAATTCTCGAAGAAGCAGGATTTGAACTCAGGCAGCCCGGATGTTCAGCTTGTCTGGCCATGAATGATGATAAAATTCCTGCAGGGAAATATGCGGTTTCGACCTCCAACAGGAATTTTGAAGGCCGTCAAGGTCCCGGTGCCCGAACGATGCTTGCCTCGCCACTGACCGTAGCGGCAGTTGCTGTCACCGGTCGAATTACTGATCCAAGAGAAGTGTTTAATAATTAAAAAGTTAGAAGGTGAAGATCCGAAAAGAGGAAAGGTGTCCCATCTTTTCATGCCTTAAAGTTCTACCTGCTTCTCACGTTTTAAAATCGAAAAAATAATGGCTTACGATAAATTTACAATACTAAAAAGTACCGCAGTCCCACTCCCAGCGGAGAATGTGGATACCGATCAAATCATCCCTGCACGCTTTTTAAAAGCGACGGAGCGAGAAGGTTTTGGGGATAATTTATTCCGTGACTGGAGATACGATGTAGCAGGCAATCCCAAAAAGGATTTTGTGCTCAATGACCCCACTTATTCCGGTAAAATCTTGGTGGCAGGCAAAAACTTTGGTTCAGGTTCCAGTCGGGAGCATGCCGTCTGGGCGATTTATGACTACGGTTTTCGATGCGTGGTTTCCAGCTTTTTTGCCGATATCTTTAAAAACAACTGTCTCAACATCGGGGTACTTCCGGTGACCGTTTCTGCGGATTTCGCTGAGAAGTTATTCGAGGCAATTGAGCAGAACCCCAATGTCGAAATCGAAGTGAACCTTCCCGAACAGAAAATCACACTCCTTTCCACGGGAGATTCGGAGTCTTTTGACATCAATGAGTACAAAAAGGACAATATGCAAAACGGGTTTGACGATATCGATTATTTGTTAAACATGTCAGCTGAAATTGACGCTTTTGAAGCGTCCAAATAAGATTGAAAATGGAGGCGAATAGGAAAATAGAAATTATGGACACCACACTGAGGGATGGGGAGCAGACCTCGGGGGTTTCCTTTTTGCCTTCGGAAAAGCTTCAAATCGCCAAACTCCTGTTAGAGGAGCTCAAAGTGGATCGGATTGAAGTGGCTTCGGCCCGAGTGTCTGAGGGAGAAATGGAAGGGGTCCAAAAAATCACCCAATGGGCCGCCCAAAAGGGCTACTTGGATCGAGTGGAGGTGTTGGGATTTGTTGATACTCCGGCTTCGGTAAAATGGATTTTGAAAGCCGGAGCCTCAGTAATGAATTTATTGACCAAAGGCTCACTCAATCACCTGACCCATCAACTTAAAAAAACACCTGGTCAGCATTTTGAGGATATTCGACGGAGTATTGGCTACGCGCAGGACAATGGAGTGTCGGTGAATGTGTATCTAGAAGATTGGTCCAATGGGATGCGGAACTCCGAAGATTATACCCTCAGTCTCATTGAATTTCTCAGCATTCAGCCCATTAAGCGAATCATGCTTCCGGATACCTTGGGGCTTTTGTCTCCAAATGAGGTGAGGACCTTCTTTGATGAATTAGTGGAAAAATTTCCTACTGTTCATTTTGACTTTCATGCACATAATGATTACGACCTTTCGGTTGCCAATGTGATGGAAGCAGTTCTTCATGGGGCTTCTGGGATCCATACCACGGTCAATGGTCTGGGTGAACGTGCTGGAAACGCTCCTTTGGAGTCCGTGATTGCGGTTATTAAGGATTTTACAGACTTGGAGATCAGCGTGCAAGAGCAGAAGATTTTCCGTGTTTCCAAGCTGGTTGAGCAGTTTTCCGGACATCATATCCCTGCTAACAAGCCCGTGGTAGGCGAAAATGTCTTTACGCAAACTGCCGGTATCCATGCGGACGGGGATAACAAAAAGAATCTCTATTTCAATGACTTGCTTCCTGAGCGCTTTGGGCGTCAACGGAAGTACGCGCTGGGTAAAACCTCAGGTAAGGCCAATATTTTGAAGAATTTGGAGGAATTGGGGATTTCTTTGGAAAAGGATGAACTTACCAAAGTCACTCAACGAATCATCGAATTGGGTGATAAAAAGGAGCGAGTTACGACGGAGGATTTGCCCTATATTATTTCTGATGTCCTACAAAATAACTCGATTACTAAAAATATCAGTATCGAAGGCTACCATATGACGCATTCAAAGGGATTGAAGCCAACCGTGCAGCTTCGAATGAACATTCATGGGAAGTTTTTTGATGCAAGTGCCACTGGAGACGGGCAGTACGATTCCTTTATGCGTGCATTGAAGAAGATCTATAAATCAATCGGGAAAGAGCTGCCTAGGTTGACCGATTATCATGTTTCCATTCCCCCTGGAGGAAAGACAGATGCCTTTGTGGAAACGGTGATCACATGGGAATTTGGGAAACTATTTAAAACAAAGGGCCTTGACGCCGATCAAACCATCGCAGCCATGAAGGCTACAGAAAAGATGCTCAATATCATCGAAACAATTAATTACAACCCAGAAAAAGAAGAATCCACCTATTATGGAAATGAATATCGCGTTATTGCCGGGTGACGGCATTGGTCCTGAGGTAATTGCTCAGGCAGTCAAAGTGGTGAAGGCTGTAGGCCAGAAATTTGGTCATCAAATTACTTTTAAAGAAGGCTTGGTAGGTGCCTGTGCCATCGATGCTACCGGGGACCCGTATCCGGATGCTACCCATGAAATTTGTGCGGCCTCAGATGCTGTCCTTTTCGGAGCAATCGGAGATCCGAAATATGACAATGATCCGAAAGCGAAAGTAAGACCTGAGCAAGGTCTTCTTCGAATGAGACAAAAACTCGGGCTTTTTGCCAATGTGCGGCCGACCTTTACTTTTCCTTCCTTGGTTCATAAGTCTCCACTGAAACTCGATCGTGTGGATGGAGTGGATTTTGTCTTCTTTAGAGAATTGACTGGCGGGGTGTATTTTGGCGAACCTAGAGGTCGAAATGAGCAAGGTACTAAGGCTTTTGATACTAACGTGTACAGCAAAGAAGAGATCGTGAGATTAGCGAGAATGGGTTTCGAAGCCGCACAAAAAAGAAGAAAGCTTTTGACTTGTGTAGACAAAGCCAATGTTATGGCCACGTCCAGATTGTGGAGGGAAACTGTACAGGAGTTGGCTTCTGACTACCCGGATGTGAAAGTAGAATACGAATTTGTGGATGCGGTAGCGATGCGACTGATTCAATGGCCTAAAGCTTATGATGTTTTGATCACAGAGAATCTTTTTGGAGATATATTAACCGATGAGGCATCGGTGATTTCCGGTTCCATGGGCTTGATGCCCTCTGCTTCTTTGGGCTCGAATGTGAAGCTTTTCGAACCAATTCACGGTTCCTATCCGCAGGCTGCGGGAAAAGATATCGCCAATCCCTTGGCAACTGTACTCTCTGCAGCAATGATGTTTGAGTATGCATTTGACCTAAAAGAAGAAGCTAACCTAATTTCCGATATCGTCAACCTCTCATTAACCGAAGGAATAGTAACCGAAGATATTGCCGAAGGTGGTAAGGCCTACAAAACCTCCGAAGTGGGAGACTGGTTGGCTTCAAAAATATTGGGATAATCTAATCCCATGACTAGTGAGCATCCCCCAATTGTTAGGACAGAATTCATTTGACTTCAAGTATACAGAGGCCGGTTGAGTTTTCCATATTTCCACACCTGAAAATCCCTTTTTAGATTTTCAGAAGAGTGTGGGAATGTGGTAAACTCGTTTCACGGCACCTGCTCAACCAAGGAATATGCTTCTGCAGGAATTTGGTTGTCCAGACTGCCGTGCCTTCTACGGTGATTGTAATAATCCATGTATTCTGCCAGCTGTGCATAGAGATCCAATCCGTCCTGTGGTGGGTTGAGATAGATCTTTTCGTACTTGACGGTTCGCCAGAACCGTTCGATAAACACATTGTCTATAGCTCTTCCTTTGCCGTCCATACTTAAGCGGATTCCATGGGAGAATACGGATTGAGTAAAGACCTCTGAGGTAAATTGACTTCCCTGATCGGTATTGATGATCTCGGGACAGCCATACTGACTGATAGCCTCTTGGAGTACTTCTTTGCACCATGCGGCGTCCATGCTGTTGGAGATCGACCAGCCGACGATATATCGGCTGTACAGATCAATACTCGCTGTCAAGTACATAAAGCCTTTCTTCATCGGAATATAGGTGATGTCGATAGCCCATACCTGGTTGGGACGGGTAATTTCCAGATTCCGCAGCAGGTAAGAATATACTTTGTGCGCCTTATGCCGTCGCGAAGTATGCCTGCCGGGCATGACGGCCTGCAATCCCATGCAGCGGTAGTACAGGCGCTCCACCCGGTTTTTACTGACCTTGTATCCTTTGTCCCTGGTCAGCCAAGTATGCATGCCTGGGGCACCCTTGAAGGGATGATGGAGATAATGTTCGTCCATCAGCCTCATGAGTTCCAGATTCAGTTCCGACTCCGGCTTGGGTTGGTAATAAATCCCAGAACGGTGGATATTGAGAATGTTGCATTGAGTCTTTAGACTCAGTTCGGTATGACCCTTGCGTATCATGCTGCGTCGTTTTGCCAGAGATTCTAGCGCAAGGCGTCTTTTAAAAAATCAACCTCAACTTAAAGCTTGCCAATGGTTTTGAGCAATTGGTCTTTCTCTTCATCGGCCGGATCTTTCTTGTTATTGCCGCCCTTTTCAAAGACCTCTTCGGTGCCGTTGAGGAACTCACGTTTCCAGTTGCTGAGCTGCTGGGGTGCCAGTTCATATTTCTAAGCAAGCTCGGCTAGTGAGGAGCGCTCTTTCAACAGTTCCAAAACCACCTTGGTCTTGAACTTCGATGTAAATTTTCTTCGTGTGGTCATCACAGTAAATTTAAAGGTTAATTTTTAACGTAATTTACTGGCCTAACAATTGGGGGATGCTCATTTTTGAATTTTAGCTTTTTATGAGTGTTAAGCAGATTAACAGTTGAATCTATCTCTTTCAATCTCTCGCCGGATTGATCATGATATGCGCCCGGTGCGTGCCCGGATCCATGATCCAGGGTAATCCCGGACTGGCGGGCTTTAGGGGAAGTCCAGTACTTTCCGCTGTGGCCCAGGGGATATACACGACAGAACGGGTGTAGGTGTTTTTGGCCTCACCTGTTTCCCAGTTTACATCGCTATGTTCTGCAGTAAGTGCATGTAGGGTAGCCCCTTGATCAGGGAGTTGGAGTTTGCTCGCTTTGGATTCAGCTTCCCGGATATCAAATATTTCTTGGGCATTTTTCCCTTCTTTTCGAAGTGCCCATCCCCGCTCCATAAAAGGCTGGGCGCTGATGTGATAGCAGGAAACGCTCAAGCCTTCTCTGCTAGGATCATCTCCTAAGCAAACGGTTTGATTGCTGCCTTTTCGAAGTAAAGTGCCATCAAATCCATAAACAGTTGCATCGGCTCGCTGATCTTCAGGAGCAGCAAGAGTTGCTAACTTGATTTGGGTTTCTTTGGACGTTGTGGATTGCGCAAAGACTGAAAATCCACTAAAAACGAGGAATAGAAACAAAATTGCTTTCATAGCTGTATTTTTGGGTTTTCTTAAATGTACAGAACTGCTTTCAAGCATCAAACTCATCCGAACTATTAATCCTCATCATTTTGCAAAGTAAACCCTTCTCTTACCTCTTTACTATCAGTTATTTTGGAGCCCGATTTAAGGGGTGGGCTGTTCAAAAAGGCCAGCCTACAATTCAGGGGAAACTGGAGCGGGTTTTTCGATTTGTATTGGGGAATGACGATTTTACGATTCTTGGTGGGAGTAGGACGGACTCGGGAGTAAGTTGTCGGGAAGGATATTTTCAGTTTTTTTCCAAAGAGGAAATTAACTGGGAGAATTATCTTGACCGGCTCAACCAAAATTTAGGAGGGGAAATAAAATTGCTTGGGGTTATGGCGACAGAGCGTTCGTTTAATTTGATCGCAGGAATGAAATCAAAAACTTACCGCTATTTTTTTTCGGATTCAAATCTTCATCCCTTTGCCACAGCCTTTGTCGCTGAAGTTTCTGAGGGTAAATTAGATTTGTCCAAAATGAATGCCGCTGCCCAATTCTTTGAAGGGAAACATGATTTCCGGGCTTTTTGCACGCTTTCCGAATCGAAGTCTGACTATCAGCGAAAAATCACTCATTGCCAAATTTCAAAATCTGATCAATTTTCTGGGGAGTTTTTTTCAAGGGAAATCTGGATGATGGAAATCAAAGGAGAAGGTTTTCTCCATCATCAAGTACGGAAAATCATGCGAGCGATTTGGTACGTGGGTTTAGGAAATTGGACTTTAGCCGAAATAAGTGAACGGTTAAAAGTTCCGGAAAAAAACTGGGAGAAAATACCCCCTGCGCCGGCTAATGGTCTTTTTCTTTGGAATACAGAGCTCTAAAATTTTTGAAGAGTAGATTAGACATCTTTCCGCACTTTGCAAGGCTTTTTCCCTACCTTTGCAAACTCAAAATCGAGGAATAGCAGTGAAAGCGAGAACATTAAAGAAAGACAAAGTCAATATCATCACCATGGGTTGCTCCAAAAACCTGGTGGATTCAGAAGTCCTATTGACACAGCTCAAAGGAAACGGAATCAATGCCAGTCATGAGTCCAATTCAGAGGAGCATAATATCATTATCATCAATACCTGTGGATTTATTGACAATGCCAAACAGGAGTCCATTGATACGATTTTACAATACGTCGATGCCAAAGAACAGGGATTGGTCGATAAAGTCTATGTAACGGGATGTCTTTCGCAACGCTATAAGGATGACTTGGAAAAGGAAATTCCTCAGGTGGATGCCTTTTTCGGAACACGGGATTTGCCGGCGATTTTGAAAAAATTCAAGGCTGATTATAAGCATGAATTGGTAGGTGAGCGATTACTGACTCATTCGGCACATTATGCCTACATGAAAATCTCGGAAGGTTGTGATCGGCCTTGCTCTTTTTGCGCGATTCCACTGATGCGTGGTGGCCACGTTTCCCGACCGATTGAAGAGTTGGTCAAAGAAGCACAACACAAAGCCGCTCAAGGAACAAAAGAGTTGCTGTTGATCGCCCAAGATTCGACTTATTATGGGCTGGATTTATACAAAAAGCGTAATCTGGCGGAGTTACTTCGCAAGCTATCTGATGTGGAAGGAATTGACTGGATTCGCCTTCATTATGCCTATCCAACGGGCTTTCCTTTGGATGTGATCGAGGTGATGAAGGAACGAGATAATATTTGCAAGTATTTGGATATTCCCCTGCAGCATGGATCAACTGATGTCTTAAAGGCCATGCGTAGAGGGACAACCCGTGAGAAGCAGGAGGAACTGATTAATAAAATCCGGGAAATGATCCCGGAGATTGCCATTCGTACAACATTGATCGCAGGACACCCAGGAGAAGGAGAGAAGGAATTTCAGGAAATGGTGGACTTTGTGGAGCGGATGAAATTTGAGCGATTAGGGGTTTTTACCTATTCTCATGAGGAAAATACCCATGCATTTGGGATGGAGGATAAACTCTCCCAGGAAGAAAAGCAACGCCGTGCCAATCACTTAATGGAGGTACAGGAACAGATCAGCTACGACCTCAATCAAGAGAAAGTAGGCAAGACGTTTAAAGTATTGATTGATAAAAAAGAAGGTGGCTATTTCGTGGGCCGCAGCGAATTTGACTCAGTGGAAGTGGATAATGAAGTCTTGATTGATGCTTCGAAGACCTATTGCCGAGTAGGAGATTTTGTTCAAGCTAAAGTTTATGAAGCTTCAGAGTTTGATCTCTATGCTTCAGTAGTGGAGTGAAGTCATTTGAATCCTATTTCTTCAGTTGATAAAAAAAGGTTGTTTCCGCTAAAGAAACAACCTTTTTTCTTGAATTCTGTCAAATATCTGGGTTAAAGCGTGGGGGCCATTGGGTCAAGTTCAGCCATGTCTTCTTTATAGTCCTCTATGGACTCACTGAGTTTTTCTATTTGCTTTTCCAGCTTTTCTATTTTTTTATCCTGGTTGTCAATCTTTTTGTTGATTTTATCGATGTCATTGGGTGAGAGTTTTCCCGCAGAATTATCTTTCTCATAGTTGTCTTGGATTTTTTCTTTCTTTTCGTTTTCCTTGACGAGTTTCTCTTGGCTTTTCAAAAGTTTTAATTCCGCCTTTTTGACTTTCTTTTCCAGTTTAAGTGCTTTTTTCTCCTCCTTGGTCATTTCACTTTCGATGATGACTTCTTGAGCTATAGCTTCGGAAATAGGGTTGAAAAGATAGACTCCGATGGCAATTAGTGCAATTTTAAGAATTTTTGAATAAGTCATGATGATAAAGTTTAGTAGTAATATAACATGATTTTATAAAAATAGTTCATTCTTTATTCTTAGGTAAGCGGCCAGATTTTTTCAGAGCTTCGCGAACGATCCATTCCAGCTGCCCATTGGTACTGCGAAATTCATCAGCTGCCCATTTTTCGACCGCTTTCATCATTTCTTCATTGAGACGAAGTGCAAATGGTTTCTTAGCTGGCATGATGGGTTTGCTTTGCTTTCTTGAATGGATTGATAGCTAGTTGGGCCTCATGGGGTTGTTTTGTTCCTAAGAGGAATTTCTCCTTTTTGGTAATGACTAAAATCCCAGTATTTCCACCCACTGTGTAAGCCCAGTGATCAAAATTGTAAGGGATTCCCCATCCTCCAATATTCCAAAGGGGAGTAAATCTAATCAGTTCAAGGGACTGAATCTCTTCCAAAAGATAGGTTTTGTTTCCGATCAGGGGATAAAGTCGAAAGGAGAGACGGTGGGAGTCGATTCTTGTTTCCAGTTTCAGGGTTGAAAAAAGTAGAATGACCAGCCCAAGAATCAAAAGGAGAATCGACAGGTAAAGGATGGGTTCGCTTTTTAGTCCAGAAGAAAATATTCCGATTAAGTTCACTGCTGTTGTCCCAATTAGGATTATCCAAATCCAGAATTGTCGGAATCGCTGGGCTTCGGTGAAGATATAATTAGCCATCATTTATGAGTTTTCGGTGTTCCATTGGGTAATCATTTTTTGGAACTCTTCTGGTTTTCGGGTGGTAAACTCCAATGTTTTTTTCTGGGTGACCACTCGAATAAGGTGATTTGCGAAATAGATGTATCCTGTCTTTTTCCTCCCAAATCGAATTCCATACCCTCCATGGTCCAGAATTCCGTCTTTCTTTTCCACTTGAATGGATGTGATTTCTTCGGGATTTAGTTTTCTCCAGCTAGCCACAAAAGGTGGATTCCTATAGGAAAAGCTATAGCGGTCCATTCTTGTTTCCAGTTTTAGGCTAGCTATCAAAAGGAAAGTTCCTCCGATGACTGCAATCATGATTAGAAGGGGAATCCAACCATCATCACCGAGTTGGTCGAGGTAATAAAAGGTCGAAATCAAAACTAAGCCCGGCAATTCCAACAGAATCACCAGGTACATGAGCCAGGTACCTCGAAAGCTTTGAGTTTCTGTGACGACCACTACTTTACTGATTTAGCGTTCCTACATTCAATACTGGACTAGCCGCCCGGTCTGAACAAAGCACTACCATCAGGTTACTGACCATGGCGGCTTTCTTCTCCTCGTCGAAGTCTACAATCCCCTTGAGTTTTAAATCCTCTAAAGCCATATCGACCATCCCTACTGCACCATCTACAATTTTACGTCGGGCAGCAACGATTGCTGTGGCCTGCTGACGCTGAAGCATGGCTGAGGCAATTTCCGAAGCATAGGCTAAATGCGAAATTCTGGCTTCAATTACTTTAATGCCGGCATGCTCCAGCCGCTCAGAAATCTCCAATTCCAGGGAGTGATTGACTTCTTCCACTCCAGATCGTAAAGTGATTTCTGCATCTTCTGCCTCAAAATCATCATAAGGATATTTTCCAGCCATTTTTCGCACCGCAGCGTCTGATTGCAGATGGATAAAGTTTTCGTAATCCTCCACATCAAAGGTGGCCTTAAAGGTGTCTTCTACCTGCCAAACGACAATAGTCCCCACCATGACTGGGTTTCCTATTTTATCATTGACCTTGAGCGGTTTATTTTCAAAGTTCCGGACTCGAAGTGAAATCTTTTGTTTGGTCATAAACGGATTGACCCAGAAGAAACCGTTGGCTTTGACCGTTCCTTTGTAGGCGCCAAAAAGGATTAAAACCATAGCTTTGTTGGGCTGAAGCGTAAAAAATCCCGGTAATATCAGGATAAGAGCAATAGCTGCAATTACTCCTAGGATGAGAAGATCATTGATAAAGCTTAATGCAATGGTGGGAATAAGGGCCAACTCCAACAGAAGGAGCAGGTAGCCTGATGCGGGTTTGATGATTTTTTCCATTTCAATATGATATTAAATTGATATTATATTGAATTACGATAAAAGATTTCATTTGTTCAAATTTTGTAAAAAAAAAGTCCTGAATTTCTTCAGGACTTCGAATGATTAGTTGGTTAAAATCACTTTTTGGTAAATAATGAATCGACAAATTCTTTTCGATTAAATAGTTGTAGATCGGTCATTTTCTCTCCTACACCGATGTATTTGACCGGGATTTTTAACTGATCAGAAATGCCGATGACTACTCCGCCTTTGGCCGTGCCATCTAGTTTGGTGATGGCAAGCGAGGTAATTTCAGTGACTTTGGTAAATTCTTTGGCTTGGATAAAAGCGTTTTGACCGGTAGAACCGTCAAGGACCAAAAGGATCTCATGTGGAGCATCGGGGATAAACTTCTGCATGACGCGTTTGATTTTGCTGAGCTCGTTCATCAAGTTCACTTTGGTGTGCAGCCTGCCCGCAGTATCCACGATCACTACATCTGCTTTTTGATCCACGGCTTGCTTTACCGCATCAAAAGCCACAGAAGCTGGGTCAGTGTTCATTCCATGGGATACTACGGGGACTCCAACTCTATTCCCCCACAGAATTAACTGGTCTACAGCTGCTGCACGAAAGGTATCTGCTGCACCAAGGACTACTTTTTTTCCGGCATTTTTGAAAAGGTTGGCAAGCTTTCCGATGGTGGTTGTCTTTCCTACTCCATTCACTCCAACTACCATGATGACGTAGGGCTTTTTGTCCTCTGGAATATCAAAATCCAAAAAATCTTGAGTATTGTTTTCCTCAAGGAGGGCAACAATCTCTTCTTTTAATATCCGGTCAAGTTCATCAGTAGAAAGGTACTTGTCTCGGGCTACCCGCTCTTCGATCCGCTGAATGACCTTGATGGTGGTATCTACCCCCACATCGGAAGTGATGAGTATTTCTTCCAGTTCATCCAAAACCTCTTCATCCACTTTGGACTTGCCGACGACAGCTTTCCCAAGTTTTGAAAAGATATTTTCACTGGATTTTTGAAGTCCCTGATCTAGACTTTCTTTTTTGTCTTTTGAGAAGAAACCAAAGATTCCCATACTGAAATGATTGAGTTGAAAGTGGAATATAATGAAAAAGTCCCTGCTGACCGATGGACAGAGGGACTATAAATCATTACGATGCTTTTGGCAAATTATTTTTTCAGGGTGTCCTGAACCAAAGTGGCTGGAACCATTTCCTCTTTGAAGGTGTATGCGCCAGTTTTGTCAGACTTGACCGCTCTGATCACTTTGGCGTAGGATACGCCGCCTTCTTTTTTTAGGGTTGCTACTACTTTCTTAGCCATATCTTATGTTATTTATGGAGGAAAACCTCAGCTAAATTATTTAATTTCTTTGTGAACAGTAACCTTCTTGAGGATTGGATTGAATTTTTTCAACTCCAAACGCTCAGTGGTGTTTTTTCTGTTCTTGGTTGTGATGTATCTGGAAGTACCTGGCATGCCAGAGGCTTTGTGCTCCGTGCATTCCATAATCACTTGTACTCTATTTCCTTTCTTAGCCATCTTATTGTCCTTTTATTGCGTCGTGACTCTGATTATCTGATTACAATCATTCCTTTGTTCTGTGCTTCTTTCAACACTGCAGTGATTCCCTTCTTATTGATGGTCTTCAATGCCTTGGTACACACTTTCAAAGTAATCCATGCGTCTTCTTCAGGAACGTAGAAAGTCTTCTTGTGAAGATTTGGGTAGAATCTACGTTTTGTCTTATTGTTTGCATGGGACACGTTGTTACCTACTCGAGGTCTTTTTCCGGTAATGTCACAAACTTTTGCCATGATTTTATATCGTAATTGGTATGCGTTTCTGTAATGAGTCTGCAAATATCGGAACTTTTTGGGAATTAACAACAAAGCCCCTTAAAAATATATGGGTTTATTTTAGCGCTTGGGGTAGGGGCAGTGTCGGCATCCGCTTCCGCAGCAATAGCCTCTGTTAAGGTGGTATTGCTCGGTGAAAACCATCAGCCCCTGTTCATTGAAATAATAGTCTCCAGGCTTCAACTCCGGGATTGGTCCTTTCTTCTTTTCTGTTTTCATGGTAGGCCTCTCGGGCATTTGCTATATTTGCTCTGGTAAAATTATTTTAAACTCAAAATTAATTAAAATCATGGAGACCATCACTTCAAGCAAGCAGGCTATTACCCTGGAAGATCAATACGGCGCGCACAATTATCATCCGCTGCCTGTAGTGCTCAGTAGAGGTGAGGGGGTTTTTCTCTGGGATGTCGAAGGAAAAAAATATTTTGATTTTCTCTCAGCCTACTCGGCAGTCAACCAAGGACACTGCCACCCTCGAATCAAGAATGCTTTGATCGAGCAAGCGGGCACACTTACACTGACTTCACGGGCCTTTTATAATGATGTATTGGGTCCTTTTGAAAAATACATCACCGAGTATTTTGGATTTGACAAAGTCTTACCGATGAATACAGGGGCAGAAGGAGTGGAGACTGCCATTAAAATTGCCCGAAAGTGGGGGTATGAAAAGAAGGGTGTGGCAGAAAATAAGGCTAAAATCATCGTTGCTGAAAATAACTTCCATGGAAGAACGACTACCATTATTTCGTTTTCCAATGATGCCAATGCCCGCAAAAATTTTGGACCTTACACCGACGGTTTTATCCGAATCCCATATGATGATATTAAAGCATTAAGAGCCGCTTTGAGTGAGGAAAATGTAGTGGCTTTTTTAGTGGAACCCATTCAAGGTGAAGCAGGGGTATACACCCCTGCAGATGATTTTATCCGACAGGCAAAAGAAGCTTGTTTGGCAAAAGAAGTTTTGTTGATCGCCGATGAGATTCAGACCGGGATAGCCCGGACAGGTTCGCTTTTGGCAGTATGTGGAAATTGCAGTTGTGAAGGTCACTGCGAAAAACAGAGGAGCTATACCAAGCCGGATATGTTGATTTTGGGGAAAGCTATTTCAGGAGGGTTTTATCCCGTATCGGCAGTCCTAGCAGATAATGAAATCATGAATGTGATCCAGCCGGGCCAACATGGATCCACTTTTGGAGGGAATCCCTTAGGAGCTAAAGTGGCAATTGCTGCCCTTGAGGTGGTTCGTGATGAGAAATTGGCTCAAAATGCACGAAAGCTGGGACAGCTTTTCCGTGAGCGAATGCAAAAAATGATTGACAAGCATCCGATTGCAAAACTGGTTAGAGGAAAAGGGTTGTTGAATGCGGTCGTAATCAATGACTCCGAGGATAGTACCACCGCTTGGGATATTTGTGTGAAATTGGCTGAAAATGGACTTTTGGCCAAGCCAACTCATGGTAATATTATTCGATTTGCCCCTCCGCTAGTCATAACTGAAGAGCAGCTGCACGAATGCTGCGATATTATTGAGCGGGTGATATCACAATTTTAAATAAGAGAAGAATTTATTTAGATCGGGGGGCTTGGCTGAATAGTCTGGCCACCCCTTTACCTAATAATACGATGAACAAAGCGATTTTATTTGATATGGATGGTGTCATCTGTCACACCAACCCATTTCATTCCTTAGCCTTCAAGCAGTTTTTTTCAAAACGGAACCTGTTTCCTACTGAAGAGGAGTTTTCGCTTCACATGTATGGAAAAAGTAACTCTTATATAATGAGTCATTTTTTTGGGAGGAAAATTCAGGGAGAAGAACTTTTGGAACTGGAAGAGGAAAAGGAGAGTCTCTTTCGGGAAATCTATCAATACCAGGTTGAACCCATTGCGGGATTCATGGATTTCTTTTTAAAACTAAAAAATAAAGGCCTTAAAACCGCTGTGGCTACTTCTGCTCCTTTGGCTAATCTAGAATTGATTGCGGGAAAATTAAACTTGTTTCCACACTTCGAATCAGCTATGGCTAGTGAACATGTGACCAAGCATAAGCCGGATCCGGAGGTTTACTTGAAAAGCGCCGAAAAGCTGAATGTACATCCCGCTGATTGTATTGTATTTGAAGATTCCTTTTCAGGGGCAACGGCAGGATTAAATGCGGGGATGAAAGTAGTCGCGGTGCTTTCTTCTCACAGCAAAGAAGAGCTGCCAGTGTGTCATTACTATATTGAAAACTATGAAGGACTAGAGCCTGAATTTTTGTTGGAGCACTTGGGAGAAGAAAGTTTTTAGCTAACAATGATCTAATATTTTTTTAACATTGATTTTTAAAGTCACATTTAGATAATGTTAAAAATGTGGTTAAAAATTGATTAGCAGCTAATTAATTAAACTGTCTCTATTTGAAATCAAATTTAATCTTAGTTCAAGTAATGATTTGATAATATTGGCTTCATTATTTAGACATTTTTAACCTAGACCTTTGATCCGCTGTACAATTTATAATACCTATTACTACATCTTATATGCGAAGATTCTTCGCGATGGCTATCATCCAAGTGATGATGTCACTACCTGCCGTTTTTGCAAGGGACGTGCAGAGTGATTCACTGCCATCCAATTCCAAAGAATCAGCTCCTATCAAGGGCTGGTATGAAAAACTACGATTAAGAGGATATGCGCAGCTGCGATATAACGGGTTGTTTGAAACCAACCCCAACCTCCTGTGTGACCAATGCGATAAGTCCTGGGGAGGTGATGGGGGAGGGTTCTTCTTCCGTCGAATTCGCTTGGTTTTCTTTGGTCAGGTTCATGAGCGAGTTTACGTTTACATTCAGCCGGATTTTGCCTCGGGTGGAGGTAATTTTGCTCAAATCAGAGATGCCTATTTTGATGTGGCTCTGGATGCTGAGCAGGAGTTTAGACTGCGGATCGGCCAATCCAAAGTTCCGTTTGGATTTGAGAATATGCAGTCCAGTCAAAATAGACTTCCCCTTGACCGCCATGATGGAATGAATTCTGCAGTACCTAATGAACGTGAAGCAGGGGTGTTCTTCTATTATGCCCCACAGGAAATCCGCAAGCGATTTAGTTATTTGGTTTCCTCTGGACTGAAGGGTTCAGGTGATTACGGGATGTTTGGATTTGGGATTTACAACGGGCAAGGACCCAATGCGCAAGATAGGGACAAAAATGTCCACGTCGTTTCGCGATTTACCTATCCGCTTTTGCTGCCTTCGGGTCAGATTTTTGAAGCTTCCTTTCAAGGCTATTCGGGTTCTTATATCGTACAGCGTACTACGCCTTCTGATCAAGATCAAAATGAATTTAGAGAATATCGTTACGGGCCTACATTCGTTCTATATCCACAGCCTTTTGGATTTCAACTTGAATACAACTGGGGAAGGGGACCTGAGTATCATCCTGAGACAAATGATGTCGTCGATGCTCCGCTGAGTGGCGGTTATGCCATGCTCAATTATCAGTGGAAAGCAGGAAATAAATTATTCATCCCCTTTACGCGCTATCATTTTTATAAAGGAGGAAAAAAGTTTGAGATGGATGCTACCCGTCATCGAGTCAAAGAGTTGGAGTTAGGTGTAGAGTGGCAGTTTAACCCCAATTTTGAATTGGTGACCATGTATACGATTTCTGATCGGACCTTTGAAAATTCAACCAATCCCACCAATCGTCAAAAAGGAAGCTTGCTCAGATTGCAGGCACAGGTGAATTTCTAAGAATAAAAAATTATACTAGAAAAGACGGGTTCAGAAGAGCTTGTCTTTTTTTCTGTACTTTTAACCTATTCTTGCGACCGAGAAAAGACCTTTTTTAAAATAAATATTTTTTTAATTAATTTCATAAGTATTTAAAAAAGCAAAATAATTTATGGGTTGAATTATACTATTCAATTGAATATTGGTTTAAAAATTTTTCCACAAAATTTTTAAATAAAATATAATCTTCTTAGATTGAGGCTGTTGTGTTTTTGTGGAATTTTTCAAACCATCCATTTTTATGGCTGTAATCGACTTGCCTTTTGAATCGCTTCTTTCTGATTCTGGAATAAATCAGCTTAAAGGACAATTGGATCAATTGCTTTCCAATCCCTCTGATAGAGGCCAAATGGTTCTAGAGCATTTGCGGGATAATGCAGATCTTCCCATCAAAATCCCGGTTTCGGTTTCCAAGGAATCCGCGCAATATGTCATCGAGACCGTTCAGGATTTGGTTACTGATGAATTTGAATTTTTTCTCCAAGATCTAGAATCGGTTTTAAAGGAGTTTCATATCAAACTCAATGAAACCACCACGGCTATTGAGGAATTAATTTTTCGTGCAGAGTCTCAGCTTCTGTCTATACGGGATCGGGTGAGTGATGAATTAGTCAAAATCCCCTATGAAATTGGAATCCGAGACACTAACGGAACTCGGGAGTTTTTCATCACTCAGACAGGAATGATCGAGGGCAAGGTCCATGGAGTAAACATGAACATCAAAGAATCCGAGCTTTCGTTTACCACATCCATGCTGTCCGGGCTTTCATTAGATCTTGATGTGTTGATGCCTGAGCTCAATGCGCTAAATAATGCCGCCTCTCAACCAATCAACCTTAAATTGGATTTTGCTGCTGGGATATTTACTGGAACTGCCAGCAATCTTCCTCCAGCCCGATTACAAGGAATCAGGGCCAGTCTCACCCAATTGACTCTGGTGATTCAGGATGGAGATTTTCAATCCGGTACCCAAATGTCGGGAGCGTTTGAATTTGATTTTTTGGATGGAAGTACGCTCGACTTTTCTGTCGAATTGCTCAATAATGGTGATGTCCGCTACCAAGCCCAAAATCCAGAAGGACAAGAGCTGAAAAAAGGCAGCGTTTCTGTCTTTTTTGAAAAAATCGAAGTCCTCACTCATCCTGATTCTCCGGCAGATGTGGACATCATGGGGTGGTTTCAGCTTCCCGGATTGGTGAATCCTGCTACGGATGAACCGGTGAAAACCGATTTTCAATTTGCCTACACAGATCCTTATTTTGAATTTACAGGAAAAAACTTTCAGACATTTCCTCTCGGGTTTGGCAGCTTGACTTTCGATGAAGTTCATTTGGAAATTCACAAAAACGGCACCCTGGAAGAAAGTAACTGGTTGGGCAAACTTTCCCTGCCATTTTTCTCAGATGGGGCTCTTGATTTTGCAGTTACGTTTGAAAATACGCCCAGTAACCGGTTTAAACTGTCAGCTAGTAATCCTGCCAGTCAGTCGCTGCGCCATGGTGGGTTTGAATTGAATCTTCAGCAGTTTGAATTGATTTATGAAAACAATATCCTGCAGGATGTTGATGGAGCAGGGGAGCTACTGATTCCTCAATTTACCAATGGGTCCGCGATCTGGGTCTCAGTTAAGTTTAACCGTGTGGGGAACCAAGAAAATCTGACTCTAGAAGCGACAGATTTTGGTACTCCGGAGGTTGCGGGCTGCCAAATTGACTTTGCGCAGATTCGATTCGATTTTGTCAACAATACAATTTCATCCAGTCAAATTACCGGCTCGCTTTCACTTCCTCATTCCAATGAAGGAACAGGTGTTGGTTTTCAATTGGAAATCGAAAATGGAGGGGAGGATTACTCTATCCAACTTTCAGGAGATCCACAAACTCAAATTTTACGATTTGAAACGATTGAATTGCTGCTGACCACATTTGAATTGAGAATAGTCGGTCAGCAATTGAGCTCCGTCGATGGAAGCGGCAAATTAAAACTGCCTGGATTGAGCCAAGCATTTGATTTCAGTTTTGATACCGACATCAGTGGTCCGAATGTTTCCTACCATTTGGAGGTCAATAATGTAGAGGCGGAGATTCAGGACTTCAAGTTGACATTTGATCGGATCCGTCTGGAAATAGAAAAAGGTCAATCCTTGGAAGCGGAAGCATTCGGCAGTTTAGTTCTACCGGTATTTGAAGAGGATGGCCAGTTGAGCTTTGAAGTAGAGTTTGGCAGCGAATCCAATTATCGGATCAAAGTTGACGGGACGGGTGAATTGGTCAAATTCGGAGATTTTGAACTGAAGGAGGCCTCGATGGATCTTGAAATCGAGGGGGGAGAGCTGAAGGATTTTGAAGGAGAAGCTTTGCTTCGTATTCCGGGTTTTGAGGAAGATAGTGCCGTAGTCATCAGTTATTCCCATATCCAGGACCGGTACCAGATTCAACTTGAAAATCCCCTTGACGTCGATCTTTTTGATGGGTCTGTTGATCTCGAAAGCTTGAATTTTGTCATTCAAGATGGAAGTTTTGAAGAGGGGCTTGCGACAGGCAAATTTCAGCTTCCAGCAAACACTGGTGGGGCAGGTATTCAATTTCAGTTGGTAGTCGATCAAGACGGTAAAGGCTATCAGCTAGCTGTCCAAGGCGATCCCGACCAAAATCAAATTGAATTTGGCGTAGCGGTTTTAAAGTTTGACTCCTTCAATCTGAAAGTCAAAAATGGGGATTTAGAGAATCTCTCTGGTGCAGGTGCAATGGAACTTCCCTTGCTACAGCCCCCCTCTTTTGCTTTTCAGCTAACTATCGAACAAAATGGGTCAGACTCTAAGTTTGTGATCGAGGTTAATAATTTGGGGGCTGAACTGGAGAGTTTTAGTCTCTTCTTTGAAAAAATCCGTTTTGAGTCTCCTGATGGCGGAAATCAATTCAAAGCTGATTGTATAGGTCAGCTTACTTTGCCGGTTTTTGATGGTGACCCGATTGATTTTTCGATGGAGATCGGAGATGAATTTTATATCATTGCACTTTCAGGCCCTGGTCAAACCGCTAATTTTGGAATTTTTGTACTCAGTGACTTAGATTTTGATCTCAGAGTTCAGGATGGTCAATTGACCAGTACCACAGGTTCAGCCAAATTTTTTATTCCCGAAATCACTCCAGAAGGACAACCATTTACTGTAGCGGTAGATTATTCTAAAAATGGAGACGAAATTTTCAAACTAGAAGCAGAAGGCCTCCCCCCTGTCGATCTGGCAATTTTTACGCTGGAAGTTTCAGAATTGGGATTTACCGTTCGTAACAAAAGTTTCGATGAGGCGTCTATTTCCGGAACTCTGGGGCTCCCAGTTTTCGATCAGGGTGGGGAATTGGATTTTTCTTTTGAGGTGGAAGATGAGGGTAATTCCTACAAAATCAAGATCAATTCCTCAGGTCCACTCACAGGAAACGGATTGGTATTGGATGAGGTGGTTTTTGAATTGACGGTTTTGGAATCCGGTCTCCAGTCTTTAAATGGCGGAGCCAAGTTTAAGCTGCCGGGAGGCGATGAACCAGTGGCAGTGGATGTTGACTACAGCAAACCCGAAAATAAGCTGGAATTTGTGGCCAATTCGATCCCTGTCTTTCAGATCGGAGGGATGGATTTTACGTTCAGCAAGTTTGGTTTTGCTATCGTAGGTCAGGCATTAACAGATGCTGAATTTGAGGGAAATCTAAAAATCCCTGCCTGTGAGCCGGGTCATGATGAATTGTTTTTTGAATTTGAACTGACCGATGGGAATAATTATACAATCCAGGCCAATCCTGATGGACAAAAAACGGAGCTTAAGCTAGGCGATATCAGTCTTTTTATAGAAAATTTTGACCTGGAGATTTTAGCTGGGGAGTTGGAGTCCATCACTGCCAAAGCTGGATTGAGCTTTCCGGGATTCGAAGCCGAAGATAGCTCAGGTCCTGCGGAAATAGCCATTGATTTCGATTATGAGAAGAGCTCAAACCAGTATCAAATAGGAATCACTCAGGATCAAAAAATCAAGTTTGGAGGGTTTGCTTTTACAATCAAAACCCTTGTGGTCAGTTTCACCCCAGAGGATTTGCAGTATCCTTTTACGTTCGAGGGGGAACTCGAGATTCCGGGCCTAAAAGATGAATCTGATCAACAGGCCAAAGTCGAAGTACGTGTGGAAGTAACTTCTGAGGATGAATTTACGGGAAATGTAGAAAGTGATGCGGTTTTTTACCTCGGTAATGTCAAAATTTCAATTTCCAAAATACGGATAACTAAGCAGGGTGAGGAAGTCACAGTCGAATTGGAGGGAGAATTGGAGCTGGAAGGACTTACCGGAGCAAATGGACAAGCCACGGCTTTGAAAGTAGGAATTAAGATCGATAATCAGGGGGCATTTGAAATTCTCGGTCAAATCAATCCAAGTACCAATGCACTCAAAGTGGTGGATGTACCGAGTGTTGTAAGCATCTACCTCAATAAAATCAAACTCAGTAGAACTTCGACTAATGATTGGGATTTTGGATTGGGAGGTTTGATAGAAAATCAAATCGTGATCCCCGGAATGGATGATCTGCTTCCCAGTGAAATCAACTTAAAAAATCTTCAATTTGGTTCTGCTTTTGATATTGACTTGGATATCCGCTGGCCATCCGGATTGAATATTTCGTTTGGTGGGGTACAAAGTGAAGCTTTGATTCCAGTCAACGGGAAATTTGGAAATGCAGTCAGTTTGGATGCACTCAAAATCTCCTTCAAAGACAATGGGTCTTCAGGAGTTGATTTAGGTATTGCGTTTTCAGGGGCAACGATTACGCTGGGCCCAGTTGCAGCCTCGGTAGAAGGCTTGGGGATAGAGGCTAGGCTGACTAAGGCAACATTTTCAAACGGATCGCCACAAGGGGATGCCAATTTTGGGATTGTTAATATCGATATCCAATTTAAGCCACCGACCGGCTTAGGGGTTTCTTTGGAAACTCCTGTTTTTACAGGGGGCGGGTATTTATTTTTTGACCATGAAAAGGGCGAATATGCCGGTGCGGTAGAGCTTTCCTTTATGAATCTTTTTGCAGTGTCGGCCATCGGGCTGATCAATAGCAAAATGCCAGACGGGAAACCTGGGACCTCTGTTTTGTTTATTGTCTCGGTTGAGTTTGGAACAGGAATCGCGCTAGGCTTCGGGTTTTTCTTATCGGGTTTAGGGGGTATTTTAGGGATTCATCGTACGATTCAAGTAGAGCGCCTACGAGACGGTGT
The DNA here is from genome assembly GCF_024305035.1 of Algoriphagus sp. GTDB lineage: Bacteria > Bacteroidota > Bacteroidia > Cytophagales > Cyclobacteriaceae > Algoriphagus. The sequence goes on along the minus strand of NZ_JAMWZB010000008.1, from coordinate 72,326 downwards.
CAGATCGGGCACCATTCAAAATATTCTATTCCCAAAGGATATCATCGCCAATATCAATCAGATTCTGACTGATATTAAGGAGGTTTTTCCAGTCAAGCGGGATCAATTTGTACTCGGCCCGATGGCTGCAATCACCTGGGGAGTTCCGACAATCCTCCGAGTGGATTTGGGATTGGTGATAGAATTTGCCAATCCGGTCCGATTTGGGATATTGGGTGTGTTGAGAGTGATATTACCCGATGAAAATGTCTCCTTGATCAAAATTCAAGTAGCATTCTTGGGCCTGATTGATTTTGAAAAGGGCATGCTTAGCTTCGATGCAAGTCTGTTCGATTCCAAAGTATTGACTTTTGGCTTGGAAGGTGATATGGTACTTCGGATCAGTTGGGGTGGAAAACCAGATTTTGTCCTCTCTGTGGGAGGTTTTCACCCTAGGTTTGAGCCCCCCACCCATTTGCAGATTCCAACCATGAAGCGGATGACGCTTAAAATTCTTTCAGGCAATCCTCGACTGACCCTTACCTGCTATTTTGCAGTGACTTCAAATACGGTTCAGTTTGGTGCCGGGATTGATTTTTATTTTGGCGTAGCTGGATTTAAGGTCGTGGGAGAGTTTGGTTTTGATGTATTATTCCAATTTTCACCGTTTCGCTTTATCGCCGATGCAAGGGCAAGATTGGCCGTTATGGCTGGCAATACAACGCTTCTAAGCCTATCGCTTGAATTTAGCCTGGAAGGTCCTGCTCCTTGGCGTGCCAAAGGTACAGCCAAATTCAAAGTGCTATTTTTCTCGGTCAAGGTCAAATTTGATGTCACTTGGGGAGATCAGCGGGATACCAGCTTACCGGATATTGAGGTGTACCCTTTGCTGTTGGAGGCCTTGGAAGATAGTCAAAACTGGCGAAGCATTACCCAGTCAGCAGGAAGTTCGGGATTGCGCATGAAGACACTCAGTGATGAAGGGGAGTTGATTTTGACCCCAAATGGTAGTATAGAAATCAGTCAGAAAATCGTCCCGCTCAATGTGGAGATAAGTAAGTTTGGACAATTTAAGCCTGCAGATTATTCCGAGTTTGAAATATCCGAGATTTCCATTGGCAGCTCTGATGTAGATCCAAGTTTTGTTCAAGAGCTTTTTGCATCGGCCAACTTTGTGGACTTGCCCGATAATGAAAAGCTCAGCTTGCCTTCCTTCAACCCTCAGGACTCCGGTGTCAGTTTAAAAGCCGGAAGTGAGTTATCCTGTGGCAAACTGATCCATCGTCCCGTTCAGTACGAAGAGATGGTCATGGATGAAGTCAATACTCAGTGGAGTTTGGTTAGGGGGAATACATTTTCATTACCTAAAGTGGAGGGAGCTTATTTTGGTAAAAATGGTGCAATAGCCCAATCCAAGCTTTCGGCTAAACGAACAAAAATCCATAATCTTCATCGTGTGGAATTGAATAAGCCTGCCTTTGCGGTGGCTAGCACGGAAGATCTGACGGCTTTGCCTAATGAGAAGCAAATGACTTATATCGAGGCGATGAACGTGGTCAAGTCAACTTCCAAAAAGGGTGCACGAAGTATACAAGTGGTTTCCAGTGATATGTTAGAATTATAATTATGCCAGATTTAGCAAGCTACTCTTTTTTGCCGTGGGTTCGATTGGGACTCGGAAATGAAATCATTGAGGTGGATTCTTTGGGCGCTGCTCTTGGGAACAATCCGGTTTTGGAGCGTCCCGAGATTTCAGTTTCCGCCACTCTTAAAGGAATTCAAGAAAATCAAAGCAAAGAATCCACCATCACCAAAACGGTCAAGGTGCAAGGTCCGGGAGATGTGTTGGGCGTCAATTCCCAGTCAATTATCCGGGTACACCCGAAAAGTGGGGTAGCAAATTTTGAAACCAATAATCTCTGCTATATTGAATTTTACGAAGAAGACCTTCCTTGGAGGTTTACGCCAGCTAGACCCAATGGAGAGAAGTTACGTCCATGGTTAGCTTTGATTGTGCTGAGAGAAAATGAATTTGAAAAAAGTAAAGGAGGAACTCCCACTCCGTATATCACGATTTCCAATGAGGCATTATCCAAAGTTTTTTGTAATACAGAGGATACCTATGCACTGGCTCACGTCCAAGTACTGGAGGAAATTCAAAGTAGTAGCCCCAATCTTTCTTCCGGTTTAGCCGATTTGATTGCCAAAGATCCTGACTCGGCCCTTTCCCGGTTGCTATGCGCTCGCAAACTCGAATTTACTACTCCCGGCCCTGGTCTTGATTATGACCCGAATCGATATCATGCTTTTTTGATTCCCGCCTTTGAGACGGGGCGTCGGGCTGGATTAAATCTGGACACGCGTGAGGTACCCGCGCAGCAGTCTTCTTGGAGTAACCATGCGATCACTGAAGGTACTAACCCCAATGATTACCCTTATTATTTCACTTGGAACTTCCAGGTGGATCAAGGAGGAGATTTTGAAAGCTTAGCACAGCTATTGGAAGCGCGCGAACTGCCTGAAAATATCGGAAAGCGTGAGATGCTGTTGGATGATATGGGTTATGGAATTATGCCCGTGGGTGATGATGCGCTGGGTTTTATAGAAGGTGCCATGCGCCACCCCAATTACCAAACGGCAGCATGGCCCATGACAAATTTGGCGTTAAAGCAGCAACTGCTAGAGGTGCTTAATCTATCCTTCCATTTACAGAGCACCACGGATTCTGATCATTCGGCTTTTTTCTTTTCTCCCAATCGGGAAGAGGATCCGATTATCACACCTCCCATTTATGGAAAATGGCATAAAGGAGTGGATAAGCTTTCCAATAATGGGACAGATTGGGTTCATAAATTAAACCTGCATCCCAGCAACCGCGCCGCAGCAGGCCTTGGAGTTCAGGTGGTCCAAAAGCATCAAGAGAAGTTTATGGAGTTGGCTTGGGAACAGATCGGTGAAATCAATGAGGCCAATCAGAAAATCCGGGAAAATGAGCTTGCAAAAAGGGCTTCCAAGGCACTGTTTTCTAAAAAAATCCAAAAATTCGATCAGTTGAATTTGATGCTTGCTGCTGGAAAATCTTTTGAAATGGTCAAGTTTCAGGCTAATGCAACGATCAAAAAAATCTTAAAGACATCGACCGTTCCCACAGCCATTCGATCAGGGACGTTTTTGAAAGTAGCCAACAATTTTACCCCTACCGCTTTAATGAATGGAGGAGTAGACGGAGCTAAAGCGGTTCTTAATCAGGAACTTTTTGCCAAGATGAATAAGGCCGAAGGGGAAATTGGCAAAATCTCAGCTGCACCTCCCAAAGGAGAACCCCTGATGTCAATTAGCTCTACAAAAACTTTTGAGTTAATCAACCAGGTGGTGACCAATCCACCTAAATCTTTTATGGAGCGATTTGCCACTGTACTGATTGCTGTGGGGCCAATGGTGACTAACACGGACTCCTTTCTTCCTGCACTGCAGGCTGAGTTTACCAAATCTGCAGAATTTGAGCGAGCTGTTGCAATCGTGAATTCGTGTAAGAAAGCCGGTTCACGCAAAGTCATTCAAGCCAATAAGGCATGGGAATTTTTAGTGGAAAATGAGGTCTTTGAAGGACGGATAAGTGATGATTTTGATGAAGGAATCTATGGCACTGTCAAGACTGTTAATTCTGATTTTCAGTTTGAAAAGCAAATTTTGTTCAAAAAGAAGTCAGCATCGACCAATTCCACACTGATTCAATTTCAACAGGTAGAAATGCTGAAAAGTCGGATAGCATATTCGAATGGCTTTTCTACCCTTTTTAATATTAATGCGGCGAGTGATCCTGCTGCATTTCAGGTGACGACCCGCCCTATTAAGCCGGTATTGGAGGAGACGTTCGTGGCTACGCTACAAAGCAAACTGGATCCAAAAGTCAACTTTAAGCGAAAGTTAGGAGCATTTTTCAAAGGAGCAGTACCAAAAAATCATAAGCCGATCATGGCCTATCCGAGATTTCCATTTCCGGTTTATCATTACCTCAAAGAAATTTCTCCGGATTACATTATTCCCAACGTGTCTGAGATCGAGCCCAATACCATTACGCTGATGGAGCCCAATTGGAAATTTGTGGAGTCATTTCTTGTGGGAATGAATCATGAGTTTTCTCGCGAACTTCTATGGAGGGAATTTCCTACCGATATGCGAGGAAGTTATTTCAGGCATTTTTGGGATTACGAAAATAATCCGAATCTAGGCTCAGTGGCTGAATTGAGTGAACTAATTGAAAATCAGGATAAATGTGCAGATATCGATAAAATTCACCTTTGGAATTCTTCCTTGGGAAATAACCAAGCCAAGAAAGGGATAGGTTTGGTCTTATTGATCAAGGGTGACCTATTAAGGAAGTATCCAAACACACTGGTTTATGCACAGAAGGCTGTGTACCAAAATGACAATCCAGCTTTGCACAGGCAGTTAAGTGATTATGATGATCTTCAAAATGTCAAATGGCCGGTCCTGAGTGGCACCTTAGAGCCGGATGTCTATTTCTTTGGATTTGAGCTTACCCCTGAAGAGGCCAACGGAAATCGAACCGGGGACCCAGGTTGGTTTTTCGTACTTCGGGAGCGTCCAGCCCAGATCAGTTTTGGATTGGATGATGCTGCCGAAACCTTGCCTTCACTGAATAGTTGGGACGATTTAGCATGGCAGCACATTACTCAGGATATTGACCAGTACCCTCCTTACCTGCAGGTTAAGGGAAAATTGAAGGTTAATGGAAAAAGTTTGGGATTGGGTTCTCCTAAAGTCAGTTGGAATTCCAGCAGTAGTGAGATGGCTTATATTCTCTATCAGTCTCCAATCCTTTTTGCTCGTCATGCGTCCACCATGCTAACCGAATAATGCCATGCCTATCACCGAACTTATAGGAAAATATAACGACCCCACTTTTCACCATATCAAATCGGCCTTCAACCAGCGAAGCGATGATTTTCCCGTATTGATGCTTCCTGTGCGGCTGGAGACGAAGTTTGTGAAATATGCGCGGATAATTTCTCCTGAAAAGCCCAGCCAACCCCATGTAGGAGGGATCATTCAAGATTTATACGCCATTTATCATCAGATCCGAACTTTCTTTTTACCCGAAAGAAAAAAGCAGCCAAGCACCCGACAGATCCAGTCAAAAATCACAACTTTTATTAGCCTAATCCAAAAACAAATCTCCCAAATCGAGGCGATTGATCAGGCTACCCGAGCAGACAAAATAGTCCTTCGAGATGCAGCTAAGGACTTGGACTCTTTGGCCAAATCAATAGACAAAGATCCCCGGTACAGCGGGAAAATAGGAGATCTTTCTTCAGCAATAGGAAGGTTAACCAAAACCATCGAGAAGCTAAAGACTCCCTCAGTTTCCATCTTTGAGAAGGGTAACAAATACCTGGATTCATTAAACAAACTCAATAAGAGTATAGATGCAATTTTTGTCTCCAATGAAATCAACGCTGCTAAATTAGACGCGGAGCTCGATAAAATTGACCTTCAAATCGAAGAACTTGACCAGCTCGCAGATGAACCGGATTTTGGGGCGACTGAGGAAATGATAAAGGAAATCCAACGTAAGATTTCCTATATCAAGCGGCGTCATAAAAGTGGGGATGTACGGCTGACTAATTTCAAAATTGGCTATACCGGAATCAGAGATCTCAAAAAAGAAGAATATGATCTCCGGAAAAAAATCAATGCGCTCAAAAAGCGGATAGATGAAGAACATGTTCCGCTCATTCGGACTCGGGGACAGCTGAAAACCTATCCTGTCAAGCAGTTGAATGCGGAAATCCTAAAAGTCATGAGTAGGTTAATGGATCAATCCAGATTTTCTTCCCTCAACGTCGGGTCCGTATCCACTATCCAAAAGGTTCTTTTTTCCCAGCTGAAATCTATCCACGAACATGCTCAGATTCCGCTTGAGGGTAGTTTGACGGAGATTAATGAATTAAAGGGGAATTTTCTGAAATTGAAGAATCAATTGATTGATTTTCAAAAGAAGATCCGAAGGGTAAAAGTCGTGACGCCTGCTCAAAAGGCGTCCTTGACTAAGGCATCAAATCAGATTACGAGCTACCTGAACCAATTAAGAGAGCTCGATCCGGAACTGGTCAAAACCGAAAATCAAATCATAGCAGATGATCGAATCCGACTCAGTGCCAGAGCAGCAAATGACTCACGGATCAATCTGCTTCGAGCCCGAGATGTAATTCGTGTAAGTAAGGCCTCAGCTCCCAAAAAACAACTGGAAGTCCTGAGCAAACAGCTTGGTGAACTTCAGGATAAAATCAAAATATCCTCATCCAACACAATTTTACTTCCAAGAGGGGATTACAATCAGCTGAAAAGCGCCTATTTCAGCTTGAAGGATCAGGTGAATAATATCCTCACTGCCAATCCGAGACCAGATGCTTCTGCTGCTAGAGCGGAGGCCGAGATTAACCTGGTTGCGATCGAAAATCAAATTTTGGATCAATTGGTAGATATAAATGATCCTCGGGATCGGTTTTATGAGCGAAATCGTGATCGGGTGGTATTCCGGGTGCCTTCTTCTGTGGAGGTTATGGAATTGTGGGTGCGAATTTTTCCCGATGATATTGCCATCGACAATCATGATGAGCGATTGACAGAGGATGAGATTAAAATCGCTCAGGATTTTTACCATGAGGTATATCGGCTTTTGCCAGCTGGGCGGAAAACTGCTGAATTGGGTGCATGGCGTGCAGCTGCTGCTAGTATGGGAGTCTGGAGAGCAGCCTATGCTATCAAGATTTTGGAGCCGCAAGAGGTCAAATTAGGTCAGGTTGAGGAAATCAAAAATGAATTTTGGGATATTCTTATTCGAGAATTATTCTATGTGCCGAAAGGAAGAGGTTTTGTTCGCAATACGACCGATTCGAAAAAAATGGTAGATGCCTTTGCAGCTTGGTCAAGTAAGGTGAAAATTTATCTGCAACCCAAACGGTTTACAGTTTGTCTGGAAAATAAAGACTCTCTTGATCAGGCTTTGGCGCACTGCCGGGAAGCCATTGATTGGGCGGCTACCTGGAATCGGTCTGGGAGTAGAACCCTTCAGGAATCGGATATCAGGGCTTTTGTCAAGCAAGTAAACGAAGTTGGAAAACTGATCTATCATTTTTATCAATCGAATTTGAAAGGCTTGAATCAGCCTTTTAAACCTAAGTTGACTTTCCCTAAAGTAGAGAAAAAAAGCAAAAGCTGGGATCGGGCAGGGTTTACTGAAGTGCTGCCGGATCGCTTTGTGGTGGTAACCAAGCGTGGAGATGAATACCAGCACATTGTGACCGGTAAAACTATCCCTAATCCACTTCCTCTGAGTCTTGACCCCAGTGGCAATCAGGCAGATGAGTTTGAACACTTGGAGGATGGGGAGTTGAAAGTTCCCCAATCGCTGAATTGGATGTTTGATTTTGAAGCAGCAGTTGAGGTTGGGATGGGGCTTAAAATCCCGCTGGACAAGATTGATTTTGAAGAGGGCTTTGATCTAGTGATGGCCTATGGTGTCCAAAACAAAGATGCACAATCCAGTCAAGAGTTGATCGATAAGCTTTTTACCAATCACCTGTATAGTGAAGGGGGATTGGAGTTTTTGCCATTGGGCACAGCAACCAACAATACGGAATCTGTCAAATCTCCCTATCGGGGACTAGACAATGATTTTGATGAGGCCTACCAGGTCTTTTTCAATGGGGATCAAGCCGAATTTGTGAATAGTGCCTTGGATCAAAATGAGCTGTTGATATCGGACGGTCAGTTTTTCAAAGAGGGCTTGGGAATTTCTGAGGATTTGATTCGATTAATGAAGCATTTCAACAAAAAAGATATTTGTAATGGAAGAGCAATGAATCGTGCACTCTTCTCGACCTCACTGGAGTACTATTTCAAAAATATGGTGGACAACCTGATGGGTGACTATGATATCAGCCAGACTATGCTTTTCATGCTTCGCCATGTTTCAGGGATAGGGACTATTCCTAGTTTCAAAATTGATAATCAGCCCTATGGTGTTTTGCCGATCAGTCCGGTGAAATTATTCAAATCTCAAGGGGCATTGACTAAAGGTTCAGAGGCCAACTATATTAAAAACCTTACCCTGTTTTTGAAACAGACCAAAGCAGCCTTTGAGCATTTCTCAACCCAACCCATTTCCATCAATGACCCAGAATATAAAAATGATCCTCAAGGACAGTTTTTGAAGATCTTAGGTTTAGAGCCACTTTCCAAGGAGTTCTTTTACCGATTTGGGGTCAATGCTGCGAGTCGTTGGAAGGAACCCGAGGATTCCACTTTTGTGGTCAATTGGGATTTGGAAAATGATGTTTTTTCACCGACTAAAGTGGCCAATAATTACAGCCAGCTGCTCAAAAACCTGGATCTTACCACTTCTTTTGCGCAAAGCAATGCGATCAGTAAAGCAGATATTTACAAAAACCGTTTTACTGAAGGTAACTTTATTCTTGGACCGCTGGTACAAGATTCTAGATTGGGGGAGAAGCTTGCTGTCACGGATAAGGGAGTCAATTATATCGAATGGCTGCTCAAACCTGAGACTCTCAATAAAATCACCCAATTGCAATTTGACCAACTCCCAAAAGTTAGGATTGAAGAAGAGGAACGTATTCAATACACCGCACTCTTTGCGATGCTTCGTGGAGCGTTAGTTTTTGACCGATCGACGTTCGCTAAAAATGCGGTAGAAAAACTGGTTGATCTTGACGTGGAGTCGTTAGAGCGACTTTTGGCCTCGCATATTGATTTGGTGAGTTATCGACTGGATGCTTGGTTGACTGGCTTATCCAATTTCAGGCTTGGCGAATTAAGAAAGGAAAACGAAAAAGGTACGTATTTGGGAGCTTTTGGGTTTGTGCATGATTTACGTCGGGAAAAATCTCCGCAACAACTCATAACCACCTTACCTAAAGGCTTGGAGCCTCCCAATGGAGGATTGGTAAGCAAGCTTCCGGATAGTCAGGGTTTTGTTCATGGCCCCAGTATGAATCATGCCGTGACCGCTGCGGTTTTGCGGGCAGGATTTAATGCAATGAAGAATCAAGAAGGTAAGGCTAATCCACTTGCCATTAACTTAACATCGAGTAGGATAAGAAAGGCGCTTCATCTATTGGAGGGAGTCAGCCAAGGCCAGGAATTGGGGGCTTTACTCGGGTATCAGTTTGAGCGGGCCTTGCACGAGAACTATGAGGATGGTGTAGGCAATCCTTTGGAAATGGATAAATACATTTACCGTCTTCGAAGGAAGTTTCCAAGCTATTCGGATGAAAATATTGAATCGGCAAGTCAAGTTCAAAAGGAGAGCATACGCCCCGCACATGTGGTGGACGGAATTGCTTTAATTGATCATTTTGAATCCTACCTTCTCGCTGATAAGACTTTGGTGGAAAGTGTCATTACCTCTAACTCAGGTACGATTGGCTTTGCCAATTATCCGTGGGGATTGACCGGAAGTCTCCCCAATCCAAGTGCTCCTGATGTAGGTTCTACAGCCGAATTGGAGCGCAAAAAAATAAGGGCCATTATTCATGAAATAGACCATGTGATGGATGCACTGGATGCACTGGGTGACCTGATGACTGCTGAAGGAGTGTATCAACTTGTTCGAGGTAATCATGTGAAAGCAGCAGCTATTTTGGATGCCATCGCTGAAGGGAAAAATATCATGGACCCGGATATCATCAGGAGTATGCGGCAAGGTGTGATGGTCTCACATCGGGCAATTCTTCAGATTCCGGTCTCAGCTGCGGTAGGATCTCCTTGGGATGGAGTTCCAGAAAGCCCACGAGGCAAAGCTGAGCCTTCACTCAATCACTGGTTGGCCTCCCGAATAGGAGATCCGGCTAATATTTCTTGGTTGATTAAACTCGATTCCGGAGATTTTTCAATTCATTTGATTGATTTGGGACTTCAGCCGATCGATTTGGTGCTGTTGGTAGCTGCAGGAGGTGATGAAAGTCAGGAAGAACTTCAAGCTCGCTGTCTGGACCATCTTCGAGGTTTAGGGCACAGTACGGAAGGCAAAGTCGAAATCAGATTTAATTCCCCGGGCAATCCTGCGGATTTGAGTTTTGGGGAGTTGGTTTCATTGATTCAGCATCTGGGCAAAGTTATCGGATCTGCTCGGAGTTGTGATGCACGTGATTTTAGAGTCGCCGAGGAGGAGGCCAATTTTGGAGTAGAGGCACCGGGAATCGACATCTCGAAGTTAAAGTCGAGAATTAATTCAATTCTCCAAGACTATAAAACCATGTTCGATACACTTTCTCCCTTTCAATCGGGCAAAACTACGTATACTGAAACTGAGCGAAATCTAGCCATTGATTCGCTCAAATCCCTCAGTCTTTTCGGATTTGCAGGATTTTATCCGTCAAATCCAGCTGAAGATGTGTTGATCATGGCTCAACGGATTAGTTCTGCAAAAGAGAAAATGGAGCAGAATATCTCCTTTGCCGAAGGAAAACTGTCAGCCTTGGATTTAGAGATTGATCAGGCAAAATGGTTGACCTTTTGTCAAGACTTTAGCTCCAAGTTTTTGGGAAGTGGATTTAAAATTCTTCCAGAAATCAGCCTAACCCATGCTGCTCAAATCACTAGCCAACTGGCTATGCCATGGGGTGAAAGCCCATTACGACATCTTTCTGGAGAAAGTGATTTAGTGGATTGGTGGGCTGAGATTTCCCATGTTCGCAAACCAATGTCTCAGTTGGAGTCCGTTTCCATGCTCGGTGAACTCCTGTATGAAGACCCTTTGCATCTAAAACCTGTTCAACTTCCCTGGGATATGGATAATCTTCCCCCATTGAGTGATCGAGATTATTGGTTTGGGGCGGCCTTCCCAGACTCCTACCAGCCTGATGGCGACCGATTGTCGCTTTTGATCCTGGGCCACCAGAAAGTGGAGGAAAAATGCGTGGGATTGGTATTGGACGAATGGACAGAATTAATCCCGATCGCTAAGCAAACCACGGGGATAGCATTTCATTTCAATCAACCCGATGCCAGAGCTCCCCAAAGTTTGCTCCTTGCCGTACCGGGGGAAAAGAATGGCACTTGGGACTTTGAAGAACTTGCTCATTGTGTAGAGGAAGCATTGAGTCTGAGTAAACTCAGGGCCGTCGAGCCGGAGCATGTGGAGGAGTCCATGTATTCCCAATTACTCCCTGCCACAACGACTTTGGCCTACGGTAATACGGAGCATGTCCAACGGCTGATAGAGGATGAAATCGATGAAGATAGTGAGTCCAAAATGGGATTATATGTAGATTTTTCTAGGATAAACACTGGGTATGAACCAGAATAGCTATGAGTAATATTTATTGTGCGCCCTTTAGGGCATTTAATCGAATAGAAGGTAGGCCGCGTGAAGAGGAACTGGAGGATGCGTTGGCTGCGCGTATCCATGATCCCCTGTGGATGCTGGCCCGGCAATATCAGTTTGGTGAATTTAAGGGTGAAGATGCAGGTTCCGCTATATTGGCCAAGGTGGCGGTAAATTCCGTTCGGATTTCGAATTTGGAATTTCCAAATGGTTTCAGTCAAGTGTATTCTGAAAATATACCGCTTGAAACGCAGGTAGAGCGGCTTTTTCCTCAGGTTGATTTAAAAAAAGCAGCAAAGTGGGGTAGAAAATTTCTCCAGCTTTTAGATGAGCAAGGGTCAAATGCCCCTCAAGAAGAGGGCTATACCCTTGGTCAATACAAGAATGACCTTTTAGTCAAATTCTCGTTTGAGGTTCCTGAATTGGATAAAGGAAATGAATCAGTGGGAGAGGAGATTTCAAAGGCCCGTCAATTGAGTCTTCAGCAAGCAACAGCCTTTCTTCGAACCTTGGCTGGCAGGGCCGTAAATGGTTTGGAATTGTGGTTGTTTTTGGAGGGGGATTTTACAAAAATCAATTCACTGGTCTTGGAAGAAAATCAAAGTCCGGAAACTGACCGATTTGTCCTTTGGAAACATCAGGCGATCTTGGAGATGGCGGCGAGTAATTGGATCCAATTTGTGAGAGAGGAATTGAATATTCCGGTCGATCCCGCAGAGACCTGTTGGCATCAGGAGCGGTTGGAGTATAGTTTCAAAGCCAAGGTGGAGGAAGGAAATGGTGGACAAACTGAACTTACTGCTGCAGCGTATTTTCAGGGTCATTTGGATTGGTATTCATTTGACGTGAGCAAGGAAAGTTCATCCTCAGAAACCGAATTTGACGAATCGCTAAAAACCCGAAGGGTTATCAGCCTGATTCCGACTGAGGCAGCATTTGCGGGAATGCCTAATTCACGATGGTGGGAGATGGAAGACGGGGCGATCGATCTGGGTAATTTGAAAGCTTCCGATACGGATATCGCCAAAATCCTGGTCACGCAATATGCGATGCAATACAGCAATGATTGGCTTTCCATACCTTATGATATTCCTAGTGGCTCTTTGGCAGAAGTAGAAGGGATTGTGGTCAGAGATACTTTTGGACAAAATTATTTCATAGCGCCAGCTCATCAAGCCGGAAATGATTGGAACGACTGGAATATGTATTCTCTATCGGTGGAAAAGGGTGAGTTTGAAAAACCTGATTTTGACAAACGAATCCTGCTGCCACCTGTGGTTGCCCGAACCATGGAAAGTGAACCAATAGAGGAGATTAAACTGATCCGGGATGAAATGGCCAATCTGGTTTGGGCAATCGAAAGTCAAATTCCGGACGGCTTAGGAGGATCGATCGACGGCTATGAAACTGCTCGGAATCTTCAGGAATTATTGGAGAAGCTTCAAAAGGAACCATCAGCATTGTCCATGCTTGCCCTTCCTGAGCTTAATTTAAATTCCCCCGAAGGTAAAGCCAGTACGTATAAAGCCATGCTAAAGTATCAACTGGGTAATACAATCAGTGAAAATTGGATTCCATTTATCCCCGTACATCAAAAGGGCTCCAATCGGGAGATCCATTTCCAGCGGGCTTCCATGCCTCGAATTACAGAATTTATGCCAACACATGCGGTCAGACCCCGTACACAGTTGCTTCGAGAAGGAATAAACCCGAATGATGAACAACTACACCCACTGTTTATTGACGAAGAAGAAGTGCCTCGGTCTGGAGTTAAATTAACCGGTACCTATCAGCGCACGCGTTGGTATCATGGTAAAATCGTCACTTGGTATGGGAGAAGAAAACGAACCGGAAGAGGAGAGGGAAGCAGCGGACTAAATTTTGACCAAGTCTTGGAAAATAATACGTAATCGCTTAATTTACACCAAAATATGAAGCCAATCTAGGGTAAAGATAAATGCACCTTGAGTGTTAGAAATCTGAGTAGGCATGCAGAAGAAAACGGAAAATTGAAGTCTGAGTAACAGCATAACGAAGAGTAATGCAATAATTCGGTGTCAACACAGTGGCGTCTTCCATCGGGAGACGTTTTTTTTTGCCTATTAAATGGAATGAATTTTTGACAATAACTCTTCAGCTGATTTCTGCACATTGCTATTGTCTAGGATAGTATAGAATTCATTTTTATACGCATTTTGATAGGATTCGGAGTGATCAAAGTAGGCTAAAAGTCCTTCCGCCACGGAGGTATAATTTTTCCGTTTCAAATGGGAAAGGATTGTTGCTGATTTTTCCTTTCCTATTCTAAATTTCAAGGTATTTACTCCATCCGCCAGCATCCCGTCATTTATGCCTGCGTATTGGGCAACCAGTCGTTCGACTCTCTTTTTATTTGAGAGCCTAAGCAAAATCATTTTTCCGGTTTCCAGCTGCTCTGCAAGCCCTAAAGGGATCATGTTTTTTCCTAAGCTCAGTTTTTCTGATTCGGTAAAGATAGGTAACCCAGGATTAAAAGAATCTAATTTGGCGGCTAGTTTCAGTAGGAAGGTTTCTTGTGGGGCTTGCTTCTCCTGTCTTAGATTGCCAAAAGTAGAACCTTGATGATTTGCCAGGGATTCTAGATTGAGGACTTGTTGGCTTTTTTTGAATAATTCTTCCAATAGGTCAGTTTTTCCTACCCCAGTAGGCCCGCAAAGCACCATGAAATCATAGTGGCGTGAAAACACAGTTTCCGCCTCAAAAAGTAGTTTTTTTATCCCTCCTTTATAGATGTAGACTGGATGTTGGGCACGAAAATGCTGCCAAATTGCCTGAGCCATAAGCTGGGGAGCCTCATCAAACAGAAGGATTGGGGTGTTGGGGTAGAAATGCTGGCTTAGTTTTTCAACCCGTTTCATTAGCTCACTTCCTATTTCAGAACTAAAACCCTTTCTTCTTAATTTTTGAAGTTCGGAGTGAGTACAAATGCCTGAAGGTTCAAATAATGGATTAGGTATGGAATGGATCGTATTTAGATCTCGGATATCTAGGCATTGAAAAGCGTCTCTCTGACCAAAAAGAGTTTGGATGTATTTTGGGTGGTTCATAGAAAAAATTATTTCCCTCAATTTACAGAAATCCGATTTTTATGAGCGGGAATTCATGATTATTTCTTCAGGATTTTAAGAAGGGAAGGTTTGATTGTACCTTTGGAAAAAGAAACTTTACTATCCATGAACCGACGACCTCGTAGAAATAGAAAATCCCAAGCTATACGAAATATGGTAGAAGAAACATCAGTTTCCGTGAAGGATCTGATTTTTCCGATGTTTTTGATCGAAGGCCAAGGTAAAAAAATTGAGGTCAATTCGATGCCCGGAATTTTTCGCTTTTCTATTGATGCCCTGCTGAAGGAAATAGAGTCTTGTATGAAGCTGGGAATTGAAGCAATTGATGTGTTTCCCGCTTACCCGGAGCAATTAAAAAATGCTACTGCCACTGAAAGTTACAATCCCGATACCTTTTACCTCAAAGGCTTGCGGGAGATTAAAAAGGAATTTCCTGAAATTTGCCTGATGTCTGATGTGGCCATGGATCCTTACAGTAGCGATGGGCATGACGGCTTAGTAAAGGATGGGAAAATCCTCAATGATGAGACCTTGGAGATATTGGGAAAAATGGCTCTAGCACAGGCCGAGGCAGGAGTGGATATTCTGGGCCCTTCTGACATGATGGATGGGAGAGTAGGTTACATTCGACAGCTTTTGGACGAAAATGGCTTCAGTGAAACTTCCATCATGTCCTACACGGCCAAGTATGCGAGTGCCTTTTATGGGCCGTTTCGGGATGCATTGGATTCTGCCCCAAAGTTTGGGGATAAGAAAACCTACCAGATGAACCCTTCCAATAGCCGGGAAGCCTTGATTGAGGGGGAACTTGACTTGATGGAAGGAGCCGATTTTTTGATGGTTAAACCTGCCTTGGCTTATTTGGATATTATTCAGCTCCTAAATACGACTTATCCGCTTCCTATTGCGGCCTATAACGTATCTGGGGAATACTCCATGCTAAAAGCCTCCGTAGAAAAGGGATGGTTGGAAAATGACCGGGCGATGATAGAAATGCTGACCAGTATCAAACGAGCAGGGGCAAAGGTTATCCTGAGCTATTTTGCCAAGGAATTTGCCCTGTTGAAGCGTTAATTGTCACCAGTTTGCTTTTGGTTGTGAGATCCTCATTTTCAATGAGGATCTTATTTTTTTGCCCCGAATTTGGGCTATGATGCGACGAAATGTGGAGTAAGATTGATTTTTAGGTTAAAAAAATGTGCCTATCATGAAAATTTATATTTTTCATAAAACCCACTAAACAATACGATATTGCAAAATATGGCATAAAACAGAATTAAAATTGGTTCATGTCTCAATAGGGTGGGCTTCATTTTGAATCTAGTTTTTCGAAATCGATTTCAAAAAATATTCTAGAACAAAACAGAATATTATTTTTTTTAATCAAAGGGTTAAAAAATACCCTATATGAGTCAAAAAATTGAAAAATCATTAAAAAAAGGTTTGAATATTAATCATTAAAATAATAAAAAATGTCTTTTTGTGAGAAAGTGATTTTTTTTATTGGGTGAAAATACTTTACATTCGTTTGTGTGTAATTCAATAATTACCCAATAAAATTTTGAAAAAAGTTCAAATTTAATCTCAAACCTATGAAGAATTTTGCAACCCTGTTGGCCAATGATATGGCCTCATTGGATCTCTCTTTGGAGATTTCTCAAAACATCCTGACGACTAACAATGTCTGGATGATGTTATCCACGGCGCTGGTTTTTATCATGCACTTGGGTTTTGCTGGAGTAGAGGCGGGCTTTGGCCAAGCCAAAAACACAGTGAATATTCTGTTTAAGAATACCGTGACTCCGATTATCGGTATCATTTCTTATGCAGCTATCGGATTTTATTTGATGTATCCTGGATTTGATGTTCCTGGCTGGTTGAGTTTTGACTCTGCAGGGTGGAATATGTTTTGGTTTGCCCCAGGCAAAGCGGACATTACCGCGGGGTATGCCGACGGGGGATACACCTATTGGACAGATTTTCTGTTTCAGGCGATGTTTGCAGCCACGGCTGCTACGATAGTTTCTGGAGCTATTGCTGAACGAGTTAAGCTTGGAGCTTACCTGATGTTTACCTTGCTTTTTGTAGGGGTAGTCTACCCGATAATCGGAAGCTGGAAGTGGGGCGGCGGAGCCTTGGACGAAATGGGCTTTTATGACTTTGCAGGGAGTACATTGGTCCACTCTGTGGGGGGTTGGGGTGCCTTGGCCGGAGTGATTTTGGTTGGCCCAAGAATCGGTAAGTATGTGAATGGCAAAACCATAGAAAAACCGGGGGCTAGTGTTCCGCTTGCTGTAATCGGCGTATTTTTACTTTGGTTGGGCTGGTTCGGATTTAATGGGGGATCCGTGCTTTCTGCAGACCCAGGATTAGTTTCTTTTGTTTTGGTGACCACCTCATTGGCAGCCTGTGCTGGGGGCTTAGGGGGGTTTTTAGCTGCTTATTTTGCCTTCAAGCGCTTGGATTTGGGAATGGTGCTAAATGGAATTTTGGCTGGCTTGGTGTCGATTACCGCTGGTGCGGACGTCATTAATCCGGGTGCCGCTGTATTGGTCGGGTTTATTGGGGGGATTTTGGTAGTGCTATCAGCAATTTTATTAGACCGCTTGAAGCTGGACGATGTAGTGGGAGCGGTTTCAGTACACCTGACGTGTGGCGTCTGGGGAACATTGGCTGTGGGAATTTTTTCGACCAATTCGGAGCACTCCGTATTAACTCAGCTCATCGGCGTAGCCATTTGTGGTGCTACGGCTTTTTCGGCAGCTTTTGTGATTTTTTACCTTCTTAAAAAGACGGTTGGAATACGGGTTTCCGAAGAGCATGAGCGGACTGGTTTAGATTCTCACGAACATGGAATCCGCGGATATACGATCGTCTTTGACGAATAATCAAAAGAAAAATTAAAGAACCCTGCCCAAAGAAAAAAACGCGACTCTCTTTCGATTGGGTCAGGGTCCTATTGGTCAACTCTATCATTCACCAACATTCAAAAGTATAATGAAAAATATATTCTTACTAATTCTATGCGTAGCGATTAGCTCCACTCATGTAGTATTGTCTCAGGAGGCTTCAGAAAGTGATCCTCCTACACTGATGCTTTCGGGTTCAGTTGATGCCTATTTTCGGTCCAACTTAAACGCCCCAAACAAAGGGGAAAATATCATGGCTCCAGCCAGTTCATTTGGGAATTTACCCGGTTTCTCCCTCGGGATGGCCAATATTATCGCCACTTATGAAGGAGAAAAAATCGGGGCAGTAGTTGATTTGGTCTTTGGACCAAGAGGCGAAGATGCGGTTTTTGGTTCTCCGCTTTACGGTGGTGGAGTAGCGGGTAGTTCTCAAATCCTGAATCAATTATATGTGTATTGGAATGTCTCCGACAAGGTGACATTCACGATGGGTAATTTCAATACCTTTCTCGGCTATGAAGTAATTTCACCAACCGGTAATTTCAATTATTCCACCTCTTATATGTTTTCCTACGGTCCGTTTTCTCACACCGGTTTGAAAGTTGACTTTGCACTTTCTGATAAATTTTCCTTGATGACCTCGGTGATGAATCCCACGGATATGACGGAGTTTAACCTTAATGGTACTTATACCCTGGGGGCTCAATTGGGTTATTCTACTGATGCGGGAAGTACCTACCTAAACCTAGTCTATGGCGATCAAGATGGAAAACTGGTCAATGACGGATCCTTGATCGATGGGCAAAGTTCTGGAGGGAATACCTTTCAGATCGATTTGACAACGGGGTTTAATTTGACTGAAGCGCTGTATTTGGGAGTGAATACTACCTACAACAGTACGGCATCAGGCGAATTGTTCAGTGGGTCTGACATTCAAGAAATTGGAGGAGATGGCTATGGTTTTTATGGGTTCGCTGGATACCTGCAGACGACCACATCAGAGAAGTTTGGCCTAGGACTGCGTGGAGAATATTTCAATGTCTTTAATACCGGACTGGAAGGTGTAGTGGGGATCGATGATTCAGGAGACGGTTCTGTGTTTGCAGTGACTTTATCAGGAAATGCCAAAGTCGGAAAAAATCTCACGCTCATTCCAGAACTCAGACTCGATACTATGAAAAATGAGTTTTTCATGAATAAAGATTTGGCAGCCACCAAAAACCTTTCCTCAGTTTTGCTTGCTGCTGTTTTTGCTTTCTAAAATTTAAAACAGGGTCTATTGTTAGAAAAGCCGGGGTGATTTTCACCTCGGTTTTTTTAGTAAAGGTGGTTTTTTAGCAGGTTTAGGGGATAAAAATGATCCAAAAGAAGGAGGTTTAGGGTGTTATTTTAAAAATTAGCTTAAAATTTAACCTTGTTTTTAGATTGAAAAACTTCGTATTTAAGAATAAAATTTTAAAAAAAAGGATAAAACCTAAAATAAATACTGATTCTTGAAACAAATAGGATTCATTTCTGTATACTTTTGTACACCCAATATACAGAGATATGAAAAAGACCCTTTTATTAGCAGCGACTCTTGTGATCGGAGGATTTTCTTATGGGCAAAATCTGTCCAAAGGTCCTAAAGCCAAAAACCAAAAAGTTTGGGAAAAGAGGGGCGACGGGAATGTACTCCTCGCTTTTGAAAGCCCACAATTTGAGCAAGGAATCAAGGCTAAGTCCTCTAAGTTTTGGATGGGTGAGTCTGAGACGATAAAAATCCAAACCCGTAAGGAGATCAACAACCCAAAAGGATTGGAGGCCAAGAATCAGAAAGTTTGGCAAAATTCCAACCAGATCAGCGTGAATTCAAAAGCATCCTACATTGAACCCAAAAGCCTGAGAAAGAAAAAAATCTGGTGGCATTAAATCCAAGAAAGCTCGGTTAATCCGAGCTTTCTTTTAGCCAATTGTTTCCGTTTTTGAGTTAAAGATCTTGTTCTCTTTCGAGCATCAAAATGGCTCCTTGGGATACGATAAAGTATTTTTCTCCCTCATAAATTACCTCGTGAGCTCCTGACAAAAGGAAAATCGCCAGATCACCTTCTTTGGCTTGAAGGGGAACGTATCTGACCTTTTCATCATTTTCCATCCAAGGTTCATGTTCTTCCACAGGAGAGGGGATAGGGTATCCCGGTCCGGCTTTAATGATGTAGCCTTGTTGTACTTTTTCTTTTTCCTGGATACCGGGAGGCAAATAGAGTCCTGATCCAGTTTTTTCGTTTGGCTTTTTTAATCGGATCAATACCCGATCCCCAACGACGATTAGGTTTTTTAGTTTATTATCGGCTGTAAGCTGCATGTCTAGTAATACGAGAGTTAAGAAGAAAGAGCCAAGATTCTTGATTTACATCTTGATTCTTGGCTCTTAAACTAGAGCGCTATGGGATGTCCCCAACCGCGCTTTATGGGTTCAGAAATTACTTTTTGTCTTCGTTGACTTCTTCGTAATCAACATCGGACACCCCATCACCCGATTCTGCAGAGCCTGAAGCAGCTCCGGCATCAGCCCCTGGCTGAGCACCAGCACCTTGAGTGGCGTTGTAGATTTCCTGAGAGGCTGCTTCCCAAGCTTTGTTCAATCCCTCCATTGCTGCATCGATTCCGGCTAAGTCTTGAGTTTGATGTGCAGATTTGAGGGTTTCCAAAGCACCTGAAATGGCGGTTTTGTTACCTTCAGAAAGTTTGTCTCCGTATTCTTTGAGCTGCTTTTCAGTTTGGAAGACCAAGCTATCTGCAGCATTTAACTTATCGATCTTTTCTTTCTCAGCTTTATCGTTAGCCGCATTCGCTTCGGCTTCTTTTTTCATTCTGTCAATTTCCTCCTGAGAAAGACCAGAAGAAGCCTCAATTTTAATTTTTTGCTCTTTTCCGGTTCCCTTGTCTTTGGCAGATACATTTAAGATCCCGTTGGCATCAATATCAAAGGTTACTTCGATTTGAGGTACCCCGCGTGGTGCAGGTGGAATATCAGAAAGTTGGAATCTTCCAATGGTTCTGTTATCCTTGGCCATGGAGCGTTCTCCCTGCAATACGTGAATATCTACAGCGGGCTGATTGTCAGCTGCAGTGGAGAATACCTCTGATTTTTTGGTCGGAATCGTGGTGTTGGACTCGATCAATTTGGTGAAAACTCCACCCATTGTTTCGATACCAAGTGATAAAGGAGTGACGTCTAAGAGAAGAACGTCCTTTACTTCTCCAGTCAATACCCCACCTTGGATCGCAGCGCCGATCGCTACCACCTCATCAGGGTTAACACCTTTAGAAGGTTTTTTGCCAAAGAATTTTTCAACTTCTTCCTGGATTTTTGGGATTCGAGTAGATCCGCCCACCAAGATCACTTCATCAATATCGGAAGGATTCATACCAGCATCAGCCAAAGCTTTTTTGCATGGATCCATAGATCTTTTGACCAGATTTTCAGAAAGCTGCTCAAATTTTGATCTGCTCAATGTTCTGACCAAGTGCTTTGGTCCGGTTTGGGTAGCCGTGATATAGGGCAGGTTGATTTCAGTGGATGAAGAGCTCGAAAGTTCTATTTTAGCTTTCTCTGCAGCTTCCTTCAATCGTTGAAGGGCCATCGGATCCTGTTTCAAATCGATCTCTTCTTCGGCTTTAAATTCGCTTGCCAGCCAATCGATAATCACTTGATCAAAGTCGTCACCACCTAGGTGAACGTCTCCATTGGTTGATTTTACTTCAAATACACCATCACCAAGCTCAAGAATAGAAATATCAAATGTACCACCACCGAGGTCATACACGGCGATTTTCATATCTTGATTTTTCTTATCCATTCCATAAGCCAAAGCAGCAGCGGTAGGCTCATTGATGATACGCTTTACTTCCAAGCCTGCAATTTGTCCGGCTTCTTTGGTTGCCTGACGTTCGGAGTCGTTGAAATAAGCAGGAACTGTGATGACCGCTTCGGTCACTTCTTGTCCTAAGAAATCTTCAGCAGTACTCTTCATTTTTTGAAGAATCATCGCTGAAAGCTCTTGAGGAGTATAGGAACGGTCGCCTATTTTGATGACAACGGTATCATTTGAACCTTGCTCTACTTTATAGGAAGCATGTTTTTTCTCATCAGAAACTTCAGAGAATTTCTTTCCCATAAATCGTTTGACTGAAGAAATGGTATTGGCTGGATTGGTAATGGCCTGACGTTTTGCCGGGTCACCTACTTTTCGTTCGCCATTTCCATTGTCCAGAAATGCCACAATTGACGGTGTGGTTCTTCTGCCTTCACTGTTTTGGATGACTACAGGCTCATTTCCCTCCATGACAGCTACGCAGGAGTTGGTAGTACCCAAGTCAATGCCTATAATTTTTCCCATAATTATGATTTTTATTTAGTTGCTAAATCGATACTTTTCCTTTGCTTCAATGCTTGTGCCATCCCTTATTTACAGATCTTTTGTGTCAGATTGTCAGAAGATGTTGGCAGAATTCGGTTTTTTACTGTTGGTTTTGGCACCATCCCTTGAATTGTGAAGTATTCTTGGCAGAATCTGTGGAAAAAGAATGCCAGTCAAGCAACCTTTTCACGGGCCCCTGCATCTAAGGGATAAGATGAAAAAGTTAGGAAAAAGACCTTTATCCGAGAAGTTACGCTGGTTTCTGGTATTTCTGTTGATTTGTCTGATTTTTGTCTTTGCTGAAGGCTTCAACTCATTAGATCCTTTTCGGTGAAGAAAAAAGAGGGAATTAGTTTTGTTCATTTTTGAGTTTTTGAATGTAATTTGCTGAAAAAGCAATTTGACTTATGGGTTCAGTACTTCGTATTCAGGATATTTTTATTTATCCCATCAAATCTCTTGGTGGAATCCGCCTTGAAAAAGCCATAGTGGAAGAGCGGGGTTTTCGCTTTGATCGAAGATGGATGCTGGTTACCCCTGATGGGATGTTTGTTTCACAACGAAAACATCCCAAAATGGCTTTGCTTCAAGTCAAGGTTGACCAAGATGGTTTGCTGGTTTTTGAAAGAGCTAGGCCTGAAAATTTTATTTTGATTCCTTTTGAGCAACAAACTGATGAAAGTCTTACGGTCAGGGTTTGGGATGATGAAATGAAAGCTGCCCGGGTCGGGGAGAGTTTTGATCAGTGGTTTTCCGAATTTTTGGAAATGGAGCTGTTTTTAGTCAAAATTTCGGAACAAACCCATCGAAAAGTCAGTCAAAAGTACTCGGTCAAGGACGAATCTGTCAGTTTTGCAGATGGAATGCCGTACTTGGTTATCGGACAGTCTTCGCTAGATGAGTTGAATTCTCGGTTGGAATTACCGGTGAATATGGATCGATTTAGACCCAATATCGTTTTTTCAGGAGGAACCGCTTTTCAAGAAGACAATCTCAAACGAATCCGGATCGGTCAGGTGCTGTTTCAGGTCGTAAAGCCTTGCGCGCGTTGCGTGATGATCACCGTGGATCAGCATACGGGTGAAGGTGGAAAAGAACCCTTAAAGACGCTGTCTTCCTATCGAAAAATTGGCAATAAGGTGCTTTTCGGACAGAATGCAGTAGCCCTAGAATCAGGGAAAATCCAAGTCGGCGACCTAGTCACTCCCCTTTAAGTTCCAGACTTGAACGATCAGTAATCTAATATTTTTTTACCGTCTCTATAAACACTTTGACCATCTCAGGATCAATGTCAGGATAGACGCCATGGCCCAAATTAGCAATATGGCGTGTACCCTTGAATTGTTGCATCATATCCTGGGTAGCTTCTCGAACTTGATCGGGATTTCCATAAAGTGCCGCAGGATCAAGATTTCCTTGAAGAGTTTTGGTTGAACCAATCAATTTTCGGGACTCTGCTATCCCCATATTCCAGTCTAGTCCGATGGTTTCACAATTTAATTTTGCCATTTCCTCCCGTGCAAAAAATGCTCCTTTTGCAAAAACGGTTTTAGGAACCTGATTTATAGCATCACAGATTTGAGCGATGTATTTTAATGAAAATTCCTGGTATTGCTTTGGACCCAAAATTCCTGCCCAGCTGTCAAAAATCTGAACCAAATCTGCTCCAGCTTGGATTTGAGCCTTCAGGTAATTGATTGTGGAGTTAGTAATCATCTGTAAAAGGCGATGTGAAAATTCAGGCTGTGTATACAGCATCGCCCGGGCTTTGGAGAACGTTTTACTTCCGCTTCCCTCAATCATGTAAGCAAAAATCGTCCAAGGGGCTCCAGCAAATCCGATCAAAGGAACTCGGCCAGCTAATTCTTTTTTGGTAATTTCGATCGCTTTGATTACATAGGATAGGTCATTGGCTCCATCGGCGATTCGGAGTTTTTTCAGATCAGCTTCTGATTGTACAGTTTGAGGAAACCAAGGTCCTCTTTTTTCGACCATTTCATAAGGCAAGCCCATCGCCTCAGGAATCACCAAAATGTCAGAAAAAATAATTGCCGCATCCACACCTAACAATTCTACGGGTTGGATGGTGACCTCAGCGGCCAATTCCGGAGTTTGCGCGAGCTCAATAAATCCTGAAACTGATTCTCTCACCGCACGGTATTGAGGTAGAATTCTTCCCGCTTGTCTCATGAGCCAAACTGGCGTTCGTTCTACTTTTTCACCTTTGGCTGCTCTAAGCAGCAGATCATTTTGGAGTTGCATGTTGCAAAGATAGGAAGCAAATAATATTTGGGAGCTAAAAGCAAGGCAATAAAAAAACAGGATTGCTGCAAGGCTTCAATCCTGTTGGTAATTAAGTTGGTTTAGCTATTATTTTTTCTGGGGAAGCAAGGTGTTGTTTTTGAAGTCTTCTTCGGTGATTCCCAGATACTTAGTCACGGCTTCATAATTAGTCAAATCAATTCTAGCACTTGGGAAATCAGAGGGAATGACTACGATTCGAAAAGTCTGATTGTCTGTCCATTCAGGTCCAAGCAAGGTAGGATCTATCGCACCGTCTAAAAAAAGTCTGACATCAAAAACTGTGAAATCATAATTATACACTAGTGGTCCTTCCTCAAAGAAAACAGTTTGCGGAAGTGCTCTCCAGATTTCTGTGTCATTTCCATCCGTTTCCCAAAGGATGTAAGCTTGGACCGCATCGCTTTCGAATATGGGCTCTGGCCAGTCAAAAATGGCCTCATAATTTTCCTCTTGAGTAAAATCAAAATTTACTTCAAATGTCGTAGCGACGATATTCACCCCATCCTGTCCGTCTTGCCCGTCAAATCCGGGAGGGCCTTGTGGACCGGGAGGGCCTTCGCAAGCCTGAAATAGGACCAAGGCCAAGAAGCCAAAAACTGTGCTGAGTCGTTTCATAGAATGTTGGGGTTTTAAGAAGTAATAAATTCTTTCACGCTAAAAGAATGCCAAGGGTTGGTTAAAAAATGTAAAATGATTTTAGTCCTTGATCGGTGCAATAACGTGAACCTCTTGCTCGGAAATGATTTTATCGATGTAGGTTTCTGATAATGTGAGTTTTGCAGAGTCAGCAAAATTCTTGATTTTTTCTTTGACGGTGTTGGGACTTGGCATGACCCATTTGCTTGCGTTGACCTTAGCAAGCAAATAACGGGAGGATTGAAACTGTCTAAACTCCAGCGAATCCGCAGAAATCAAGGCATTGATTCCCACAAATACGCGCATCGTGTCAAGCTTACCTGCAGGTTCGATTTCATAAATCGTATGCAAAGCACTTCCGGGATGAAGGGTCTTTTGCGCTTCCATCGCTTCAAAAGCTTTTCCGAGCGCTTCATCTCTCGGTACTCCGACAAAATAAATACCTGATAAGGGCTCCGGTCTTTTTTCAACCACTGAAATGGAAACAGGATTGTTTCCGCCCATCCGATCAAAAAGCCAAAATCCTATTCCTCCTAAGATGATGAGGATCAGGGAAATGGTAATAAGTTTCCGATTCATGATGAAATTAGAATAGATATCTGACCCCTATCCCTCCTTGACCCTTGATGTGGCCGACACGATCCAAAAGTTCCAAAAACATCCCTAGTTCAGCAAAAACAGCAATGGGGACATCGTCAAAGTAATATTCTGATCCCACAAAAGCCTCCGGACCAAAATCAGCATTGGTTCGCTCTTCGCTCATCGGCACAATTCCACCGCCGACCTGACCTTCTGTAAAGGTGTAATTGACTCGGGTGGTTCTCAGCTGAGCGCCAAGGCCACCATAGGCCAAAAGATAGCCTTGCTCAATTTCAAACATATCCGTGATATCCTCATGGTAGGCCATTCTGGCATGAAATGAAACGCCTTTTCTGGCCGTATGTCCCACATAAAAGGCATTCGATGAAGGGGGATTGGTATCAAAATCCCGCTGAAAATATCCATCACTATTGATTCCTCCACTTCCGATCATTACTTCGTAAGAAAAGTAATCATCAATAAAATCCTTGTAGGTTAGTGTAAACGGCTCCCCGATTCTAACACCTGCCCCGCGTTCTTGGGCCACGGAGGTGAGAGTTAAGAAAGCAAAAATGGCTACTAGTAAATTTTTCACGGTATCGTTGGTTTAATTTTTCTCGAGTTTGAGAGCAAATTCCAGGCTAGATTGCCATGGACTTGAGTTGCATTTGATGCAATTGGGTGTAAAAACCGCCTTTTTCCAATAAAACATCGTGAGTTCCTTGTTCGACAATCTCACCCTTGTGCAGCACGATAATTTGATCTGCTTTTTGGATCGTGGAGAGTCGGTGGGCAATCACGATGGATGTGCGCCCCTTCATCATTTTTTCGATGGATTCTTGAATTAACTCCTCGGTTTCAGTGTCCACAGAAGAAGTAGCTTCATCCAAAATGATGATTTCAGGATTGTAAACCATAGCCCGAACGAAAGAGATCAGTTGTCGCTGACCTACCGAGAGTGTGGAGCCACGCTCCATGACATTGTAGTCTAATCCACCCGGAAGTCGCTCGATGAATTTTCTTGCCCCTACCATGTCAGCAGCTTCCATTACCTGTTCTCGGCTAATGTCGGGATTACCCAAAGTGATGTTGTAATAAATGGTATTGGAAAATAGAAACACGTCTTGAAGGACTACTCCAACATGTTTTCTTAGGGTATCCAACTCAAACTCTCGGATGTCTGTGCCGTCTATTTCGATGGCCCCTTTATCAATTTCATAAAATCGTGAAAGGAGATTGATAATGGAAGATTTGCCAGCTCCTGTGGCTCCGACTAAGGCTACGGTTTGTCCTCTTTTAACTTCAAAATTAATGTTTTTCAATACATAATCTTGGTCAACATAGGCAAACCAAAGCTCCCGAAACGACAGATTTCCTTGGATTTTTTCCGGCTTGAACGTGCCTTCATTGGCAATGTGTTCTTTGCTATCTAAAAGTTTAAAAATACGCGAAGAACTCACTACTCCCATCTGGAGTGTATTAAATCGATCGGCAATCATGCGTATCGGTCTAAAAAAGAGCTGCAAATACATAATAAAGGAAATCAAAACTCCGATTTGAAGCTCCATTCCCAATACACCTACAGCCCCGTACCAGACGACTAAACCAATACCGATCGCCTGAATGATTTCGGCCACCGGAAAATAAATGGAATAATAAAGAACCGAACGTATATGTGCTTTTCGGTGCTCCCGATTGATTTCCTTGAATTTTTCAAATTCTCGTTCCTCTCTGTTGAAGATCTGAACGATATTCATTCCTGTGATGTGCTCTTGAAGAAAAGAATTGAGGTTGGAGACGGCATTTCGGACATCATTGAAGGTGACCTTAATCTTTTCCTTGAAAATGTAGGTCGAGATTATCATTAGAGGAAGGGTACACAAACTTACTAGTGTCAGTTTCCAATCGATGTAAAACATTACTGCCAAAATGGTCACCAACTGGAGTAAATCCCCGATAATTGCCGCCAACCCTTCGCTAAATACATCTGCCAAGGTTTCGATATCTGAAATGTTTCTCGTCACCAGTCTTCCGATGGGCGTATTGTCAAAAAACTTCAGCTTTAATTTTAAGAGGTGTTTGAATAATTTGATTCGAATATCTCGAATAATTACTTGCCCGATCCAGCCTGAATAAAAGGTATGAGCCCACTGAACTCCGGCCTGTAGAACCATTAATCCTACCAAAATGTAAATCATTCTGATCAATCCTTGACTGTCTCCAATGGTCACATAGTCGTCGATAGCCACTTGGATAAAGTAAGGCCGAGTGGGAGCCAGGAGAGCCAAGGCTACGGTCAAAAATATCAAAAGGTAAAATTTTCCTTTGTAGGGCTGCACGTAGCGATAGAGCTCTCTCAGGACACGGGTGTCGACGATTTCTCCAGATGATTCTTTCTCTTTTTCTAAGCTCAAGGTATGCTAGTCTAAATAAATGTCGTTCGGGTAGATGATTTTGCTGAGAAACAGTCCTTTGGCTGGGGCTGCTTTACCTGCTTTTGATCGCTCACGGGATTGGATGATCTGATTCATATCATTCGGATGACGTTTTCCCAAACCGATTTCCATCAAAGTTCCCACAATTGCACGTACCATCCCACGTAAAAAGCGATTAGCGGTTATATGGAATAACAATTCCCCCTCTTTTTGTTCCCAATAGGCGGATTTTATTTGGCAGCGAAAGTGATTTACTTCGGTATGCACCTTGCTAAAGCATTCAAAATCCTCGTGTTCCAACAGGTATCGCGCAGCTTGGTTCATTCGATCCAGCTCAGGGGAATGAAAACAAACCCAGGCAAATTGATCTAAAAACGGGTTTTTTCGGAAAATCACACGGTAAAAATAGGAGCGTTCCACGGCATCAAAACGAGCATGAGCCTCTGGTTTAACCGGGCGTATCTGATGAATGGCAATGCTTTTGGGGAGGATCCCATTGAGTGCTTTGACGGTTCGTTCCAAATCAACAGTTCCTTCACTATCAAAGTGACAAACTTGCATGGAGGCATGGACCCCTGCATCTGTCCGGCCACTTCCCATGATGGCAATCGGTTGGCGAAAATAAGTGGATAGCGCGTTTTCAATTTCTTTTTGGACAGAATGGGCATTTTTCTGGGATTGCCAACCATGAAAATCAGCCCCATCGTAACTCAATTCCAGAAAATATCTTTTGGATGTACTCATCAAGCACAAAGATACACTTCCTCCCTGATTCTGATTTAGCCTTTTCTTGTGAAAGCGGGGATTTGGACTTTTCTTTGCAAAAAATTAAAAATTATGATTCAACGGGTTCAAACCATTTTCCTTTTTCTGGTAGTCGTCGCTATGGGAATTACCATAGGTACTTCGCTTTGGAGCCAAACAGAAACCGGAAGCGGTACGGGAGATTCCTGGGAGTTAACCGCATTTATGCTGACAAACTTGGACGCTAATGGTGAGGTGATCCAATCTTCTTCGAAATGGTATCTTTCTGCCTTGGCCGCTTTTGCAGGGTTTTTGGCTCTGATCTCTATTTTTCAATATAAAAGTCGAGCTAAACAAATGCTCTTTAATATGATCAATAGTTTGGTAATGGTGTCTTTGGTGGTAGCTGTTTTTCTCACCACCAATGGAATCAATACCGAGCTGGATGCTTCCGGAGGAGGGACTTATCATTTTGGGTTTTGGGTGATTTTAGGGGGTATGGTTTGTAATATGCTCGCAAATCGATTTATCAAGAAAGATGAAGCACTCGTCAGGTCGGTTGATCGGATACGATAAAAAATAAGTGAGCCCGGTTTTTTGCCGGGCTTTTTTTTGAATTTTTTTGAATTTTTTGAGGCTTGTGACTCAAATCATATTCTTATGAGCTAGGTTTTCTTAATTTCCCAAAAATATTCAAGCTATGAAATTTGAGACCCGATCTATTCATAAAGGAAATCATATTACTGACACTAACCGACCGGTGGTTCAGCCCATTACGCTGAGTACCACGTTTGAGCATGAGAATGAAGCCGGAATGCTCTACACTCGCGCAGGGAATCCCAATCGGCTGGCATTGGAAGAGCTGGTGGCTTCTCTGGAAGGGGGAAAGGTCGCTGCAGCTTTTTCTTCCGGAAATGCCGCGGGCACGGCAGTTTTTCAAGCACTTGAACCAGGATCTCATATCATCGCCCCGGATGATATGTACCATGGTCTGCACAATTCCATGAGCATACTTTTCAAAGGGATTCATGAGGTGAGCTTTGTGAATATGGCAGACCTCGAGGCAGTGAAAAAAGCAATCAGACCTAATACGCGTCTGTTTTGGGTAGAAACACCGTCTAATCCTTTGCTGAAAATCAGTGATGTCCGAAAAATCGCTGAAATAGCCCAAAACCAAAAAGCTATTTTTGCTTGTGACAATACCTTTGCCACTCCTGTTTTTCAAAATCCTTTGGCACTAGGTGCGGATATCGTGATGCACAGCAGTACCAAGTATTTTGGGGGACACAGTGATATTTTGGGGGGAATTCTGGTGGGAAAAGAAGACAATGAATTTTGGGCAAAAATCAGAACCGTGCAGCGAGTAGGAGGAGCTGTCCCTGCAGCAGCAGATTGCTACTGGCTAAGTCGAAGCATCCGAACGCTGGCTTATCGAATGCGAGGTCATGCTCAGAATGCCATGGTTTTGGCCGAATATTTTTTGATTCATCCCAAAGTGGATAAAGTACACTACCCGGGACTAAAAATTCACCCAGGCCATGAGGTGGCAGCAGGTCAGATGACAGGGTTTGGTGGCGTGGTTTCTTTTGAAGTCAAGGGGGGTAAAGATGCTGCAGATCGACTGATTAAGGCGCTTCATCTTTTTGTCAATGCCACGAGCTTGGGAGGTGTAGAAAGTATCATCGAGCGAAGAGCAGCGGTGGAGGGTCCAGACACCCTGACTCCCCCAAATCTCATTAGAGTTTCGGTAGGATTAGAACACAGTGATGATTTATTGGAGGATCTGGACCAGGCCTTTTCGAAGATTTAAAGGCGCTCTAGTGGAAGGCCGTTTCGTGCCCAATCTCCAAGGCCACCACGCAAGTGAAATACTTGAGTATACCCATTTTCGATTAAAAAATTAGCTGCCTGTTCGCTTCGGACTCCTGCACTGCAGTAGATGTAAATTTCCTGATCTTTGGGTAGCTCGAGTGCGCGCTTGGCAAAATCACTGGAATAGATATCAATCACTATGGCTTCTTTGGAAATGAGGCCTTGATTGATCTCAGCCGGAGTCCTCACGTCCAGTAAAATCCCCTTTCCTGCATGAAATTTGGACTGAAAGTCTTTAGCATCCAAGGTGATGAAGCGGGCATTTGGAGACTGATCGGTTTGGGATTGGGAGTCGGTTTGACCTCCACCTGTACAGCTTCCCAAAAGCAGAAGTGTGGCAAAAGCAAAAAGCAAATTTTTCATAGTGGGTAAATTATGCAGCAAAAATATTCAATTCCACTGTTTTTCCTTTGTGACTCCGCACACCAAAGTAGCAGGGAATTTAAATTTCCTGCCCTATCAAAAAACAAAAAAGCAGCCTGTTGAGCCGCTTTTAATCTTAAATTGAATTTGGAGTTTTAATTTTCGGGATACCAGTTTCTCAACCTGACTTCTACACTGGGTGCGGATTCGTTAACCAAGATTTTGAATTGATCCACATCGGCCAATCCGTCTCCTCCTCTGAAATGATAAGGGTAAACAATGGCAGGTTTGAATTCAGAAACTGCACTTGCTGCCTGATTGATATCCATAGTATAGGGTAAATTCATACATACAAAAGCGACGTCTATTCCGGTCAATGCGCGCATTTCGGGAATATCCTCGGTATCTCCTGAAAGATAAATTTGCTTTCCCCCCAAAGTCACAATATACCCATTCCCTCTTCCTTTGGGATGCCGACTATCAGCCGTTTCTGGGAGGTTGTACATGGGAATGGCACGAATGTCAGCTCCTGAAATTGCTTTTTGCTCACCATTACTGATGACTTCGATTTTTGCATAGTTGCTCTGAGGAAGTTTTTCAGCTACGGCTGCAGGGGCTAAGATGGTAGCTTTGCTCAGGTCTAAACCGTCTAAGGTTTCCTGGTTGTGATGATCACCGTGAATGTCAGTGATCAATACCAAGTCTGCGGGCTTTTGTTCTGAAAATAGCTCAGCGCCCCCGTAAGGATCTACATAAATGGTCAGATCCTGATATTCAATCACTAAAGAACCATGAAGAATGGGGGTGATTTGGATGGGTCCATTTTGAGCGGGGATTTGATCCTGTCCGAAACTGAAGTAGGAAATAAAAACTAGGAGAAAGCTGAATTTTTTCATAGGTTAATTGCTTTGAAGGATAACTCGAATACTTAAAATCTGTTTTAAAATTGTACTTTCTGAAGGTTGAATCCAAAACTAGTTGGGGACAGCGTTCTTTATTTTCCAGAAGATATGAAAAAATTGTTGGTTTCTACCGGAGGCGGGGATTGCCCCGGGCTCAATGCAGTCATTAGAGGAATTACCAAACGTGCCGCTCAGTCAGGAGAATGGGAAGTCTGGGGAAGTTTTGAGGCGTTTAACGGAGTCATGGAAAATCCTCCTCGAATCCTCAAGTTGGACGAGCAAAACACGGCTGGAATCCATGTGATCGGAGGGACGATGCTGGGAACCACGAATAAAGGAAATCCGCTTCGCTTTTCAGCAAAGCAGGCTGATGGCTCGGTTAAAGTCATCAATAAAATCCCTGAGTTGGTAGCTGACCTTAAAAAAAAGGGGTTTGATGCTGTAATTAATATTGGAGGAGACGGTTCACAGGAAATTTCTCAGGCCATGTTTGAGGCGGGAATGCCGGTTGTCGGTGTACCCAAAACCATTGACAATGATCTGTCTTCCACCGATTTTACTTTTGGATTTCAGACTGCGGTACAAATCGCTACTGATTCGTTTGATCGGTTGGTGACCACAGCGGCCAGCCATCATCGGGTGATGATTATGGAAGTAATGGGGAGAAACGCCGGCTGGATTGCACTTTACACGGCGATTGCCGGAGGTGCTGAAATTTGCCTGATACCCGAAATCCCCTATGACCTCAAAGAAGTAGTGAAGCGAATCGAGTCCCGCTATGCCAATGGTCGTGGGTTTGTGAATATTGTCATTGCAGAAGGCGCCCATGCCGAGGAAGGAACCGTGACTTCAAGTCAGGGGGAAGAAGGTAGAATTGCCGTTCGCCTCGGTGGTGTGGCGTATACGTTAAGTGAACAGTTGAAAGCTGCCGGTCTAGATGCAGATATCCGAGAAACCGTTTTGGGACATACGCAGCGTGGAGGAACGCCGATTGCTTTTGACCGAGTGATTGCTTCGGTTTTTGGGGTGAAAGCCTTTGAACTGGTTTTGGAAGGAAAGTTTGGTGAATTAGTCGTTTTGCTCAACAATGAATACACTTCCGTTCCGATCAAAAAAGCGATTTCAGCTTATAATTATGTGGACCCAAAAGGTACTTTGGTGCAGGCTGCAAAAGGCATGGGAATTAGTTTTGGAGATTAAATTGATGAGGATATGCACCGAGAGGCATAATCCCGATACCATTGGATAGGACATTCTTGGATGTATTCCTGAAATAGTTGATTTCGTTCTTCTTGAGAAATTTCCTTTTTAAGATGAATAGTTCCGAGACGAAAATTCCAAGTTTTATTTAACTCCTTGAGAGACCTCACCGATTCCATGGGGGGTAGATCCTGTGGTGGAAAGCCCAAATCTTGGATCACTTGATGGATGTTGGGTTGGTAAATTGGGTCAAAAGACCAGCCCGAATCCTGGCACAGATTTACATAATCTTCCAAAAGGTCCAAGATTTCAAAAGCTTTCCGGGCTTGTTTTTGTTGCTCCATTGCTTTTTTAAATACCGAGAATGCCTTTTTGTAATTTTTTAGGAATCGATAAGTCCGAATGAGTAAGAGGGTGTAGAGGTGTTTCCCGGCAGTTTTCTCCGGGGCCTCCTGTTCGTTGATTTCTTTTAGAAAAGGCAGGGCTTTTTCATAGTCCTGATGATCAAAATAGATCGATGATAGCTGTCCTTTGGTTAGGTAGTCGACTAGGTTGGGCGGATAATTTTCTTGGACAGTCTCGATGTAGTCAAGGGTAAATTGGATTTTGGTTTCGGTATCCGCTTCCCATAGCTCTCGATACAAGGTGAGCATAAATTCTTTGGAGAAAAATTCGTTTGGGTGGGGCATTTTTTGATTTTAGTTTACCGATTCATATCCTTTTTGGTAACCATCTTCATATCCGCTTTGAAAAGCGTCCTTCGCATGGTCCCAGTTGAGTGATGTGTCCAAAGTTAAAATGCTGACTATTCCCAAGATGAAAGCGATGATTTCTCGTTTGGTGATTTTTTTCGTGGGATTCATGTGTTTCTTATTTTTTTAATGGTCAGATAGAGTCTCACTCAGGTAATTATCACCCTCCTTGTGACTTATCAGGTCAGGTTCAGGTTCATGGTACTTAAAACTTGTGGTTCCTTCAATTTCTTTTCCGTCCAAAGAAGTAATAGTTAATAAAATCATGAATAAAACACTCATTCTGCCCAGTCTTGTCGATCCAAACTCCGGTACTGAATTGCCTCGGCCAAATGCTCTACTTTGATTTCGGAACTGTCAGCGATATCCGCAATGGTACGAGCCACTTTAAGAATCCCCTCGTGGACCCTATCTGAAATTCCCAGTCGCTTTAGGGCTATTTTCAGGAAAGTTTTACTAGCCTCATTGATTTGGCAAAATTCTTTGACCATATGAGATGGCATCATGGCATTGCAATAGACTTCAGGGATATTTTGAAAACGCTCTTTTTGTTTTTCACGGCCTTTGATGACTCGCTCTCGAATAGCTTTGCTGGATTCGCTTTTTCGGGTGGCTGTCATCTGATCAAATTTTTCCGGAGTCACTTCCACCTGTAAGTCAATTCGCTCAAGTAGTGGGCTGCAGATCTTTTTTAAATACTGCTGAACGATTCCCGGCCCGCATACACATTCCTTTTCGGGGTGATTGGAATAGCCACAGGGGCAAGGGTTCATACTGGCGATCACGCTAAAATCAGCTGGATAAGCTTCTGATGTTTTCGTACTTGAGCGGGTTATTTTATGCCCTTCTCTAGCTTGATGGATGACTTCCAATAAGGATTGCTCGAATTCGGGTAATTCATCCAGAAACAGTACTCCGTTATGGGCCAGTGAAATCTCCCCTGGTTTTGAATTGTCGGCACATCCCATGAGCGCTGCCTTCGACATCGTGTGATGAGGATTACGAAAAGGACGATTGGTAAGTAAGGAAGCATGGTGTGAAAGTTTTCCTGCAATGGAGTGGATTTTAGTTGCTTCCAATGCTTCCTGTAAAGAAAGGGAAGGAAGAATCGAGGGAAATCTTTTGGCAAGCCTAGTTTTTCCCGCACCGGGTGGCCCGATCAGGATAAGGTCATGGCCTCCTGCAGCGGCAATCTCCATGGCCCGTTTAATTTTTTCCTGACCTTGAATATCGGCAAAATCAAACGCTACCTTGTCGAGCGAATGGAAAAATAGCTCTCGGGTATCGGTTATGAGGGGCTCAATCTGAAGATCACCTTTCAGAAAATCTGTGGCCTGCTGTAGTGTTTCCACTCCGATAATGTCCAGATTGTTCACGATAGAGGCTTCTTTGGCGTTTTCCAGTGGAAGAATAAAGCCTTTGAACCCTTGTTTCCGAGCGGCGATGGCCATGTGAAGAACCCCTTTGATGGGCAGAAGTTTTCCGTCATGGGATAATTCACCCATGATACTATAGCGACCGAGTTCGGGAAATTCGACTTGTTGAGAAGCCTGTAAAATCCCCAGGGCAATGGGCAGATCATAGGCAGCGCTTTCTGGACAGCTTTCAGCGGATGAAAAGTTAATGATGACCTTTTTCTCAGCTGTTAGAAAGCCAGAATAATGTAACGCAGACCCTATTCGTTGCTGGGATTCGTTGATCCCAGATTTGGGTAATCCTACGAGTAAGAAACTGGTGCTCAGGTCCACCTTGACCTCAATGGTGACCAGGTTGGCATTGAGGCCAGATACCGTACTTCCAAAAATTGTTGTTACCATCATGAAAAAAGGAAACCTGTTTGGGTTTCCTTAATATACAGTTTTTTTGAAAATTAACTCCTTATTTATCCGTGAAATTTTGTCTTGGCGGCAAATTTCCGGTTTCGGAATCTCCAGATGCAGTTGGTTTTGGCATGGGCTTCGGCGTTGGTTTTTGCAGGGTTGTTGGATGTTCCATGTCATAGATTTTAGCCTTGAGTCCATTCATTTCAGATTCCATTTTCTTGATTTTTTTCTCCAAAGAAGATCGAACTCCCTTCCCAATTAGCCAAGAGGCCAAAAACAAGATAAACCCAACCAAGATAATTTTAACCACAGTGTCTGAAGTAACTTCCTCCATTCCGAAAATTCCTCCCAACGTTTCAAATGCAATAAAAAAGACCAAGAAAATGGAGAAATAAACTAAGAGAGTAATCTGAAGTATTTGATGAAATTTTTTCATAAACAGTAAAATTTGCTTGCTTAAATATACTAAACCGACTGAATACTCGAAAGTTTTTGATACAGTCCATCCTGACTTATTAATTCTTGATGATTTCCTCGCTGTACGATTTGACCCCGTTCAATTACCAAAATTTCATCGGCATGCTGTATGGTGCTCAACCGATGGGCAATCACCAAAGTAGTCCGGTTTTTCATCAAATGACTAAGAGCTTCTTGTACCAATTGTTCTGACTCGGAATCTAAAGCTGAAGTGGCCTCATCCAGAATGAGAATTGGAGGGTTTTTCAAAACCGCTCGGGCAATGCTTAGTCGCTGCCGCTGGCCACCTGAAAGTTTTGTGCCACGTTCTCCAATGGAAGTTTGGTAGCCTTCCTCCATTTTTCGGATAAATTCATGGGCATTGGCGATTTTGGCAGCCTCAATGACTTGGTCTTCTGTGACTTCTTCTATTCCGAAGGCGATGTTGTTAAATACGGTGTCATTAAAGAGGATGGATTCTTGCGTGACAATACCCATGAGTTTGCGAAGCTCTTCTAGCTTCAAGCTTCGGAGATCTTTTCCATCAAGAGTGATTTTTCCTTTGGTGGGATCATAAAAGCGTGGAACCAAATCGGCTAAGGTAGATTTTCCACCTCCGGAAGGGCCGACTAGTGCGATGGTTTTTCCTTTTTCAAGGGTAAAATTAATGTCTGTTAAGATGAGTTGCTCCTCGTAGGCAAAGCTAACTTGTTCAAAACTAATCCCCCGTTCGAACCGATCAAGGCTGAGGGCATGAGCTGGGTTTTTGATTTTTGAATCGGTATCCACCACCTCAAAAATTCGTTCCGCCGAGGCAATACCCCGCTGAATGCTGGACACCGCACGTGAGATTTCTTTAGCGGGATTTAAGACTTGGGTGAAAATGATAATATAGGTGATAAAATCTGAGGCACTCAAATCTGAATTTCCACTTAAGACCAAACTACCACCATAAACTAAGATTCCCGCAACTACTGTCACTCCCAAAAATTGAGAAATCGGTGAAGCTAATTCATTCTTTCGGGCCATATTGACATTGATAGCAGCGTATTGGTCAGTTTCCTGATCAAACTTTCCAAACATGAACTGCTCGGCATTGAAAGCTTTGATGACTCGCATCCCGCTAAGTGTCTCGTCTAGAATGTTCACAATTCTACCCAACGATTGCTGACTCTGAACGGCACGTTTTTTTAACCTTCGGGTAATTCCCCCAATGATAGCACCAGAAATTGGGATAATCAAAATGGTAAAAAGAGTCAGTTTCACCGACATAAAAAACAGGACAGCAAAATAAAGTAGGATTGTCGCGGGTTCGCGAAATACCACGCGAAGGGATTGTACAATGGTGTTTTCGACTTCTTGGACATCATTTGTCATTTTAGACAAAAGATCGCCCTTTCGCTCATCTGAAAAATAGCCGATGTGCAGCCCACTCACTTTCCCAAAAATATCCATCCGCATCCGCTTGATGACCACCGCTCGGACTTTGGCTAAAACCACTCCCGATAAATAGGTGAAAAGATTCGAGAGAAAGACCGAAATAACAATGATGATACAAACGAAAATCAGCGTACCAACTTTCCCGTATTCACCTGAAACCTCCAAGAAATAATGGTTGAACAAGCCTGTAAAGTAGTCTATCGAAAGATTAAATTCAGGCAGGTTCCGATACTGGTCCAAAGTCTTAGGATCCACTTGCTCAAAAATGACATCAAAAAGTGGCTTGAGCAGAGTAAAATTGATCAGTCCAAAAATGATGGAAAAGAGCGTGTAGATAATATAGGTGGGCACAAACTTTCCATAGGGTCTGGCATAGGAAAGAATCCGCAGATAAGTCTTCATGAATATCGATTCATCATTTGAGCGCGCAAGTTACGGAAAATAGCTGTTGGACTAGAAATTGAATTCTGGTCGGATAAAATTCCATCGGATTCCCAGTTGAATCAATTGGGATCGCTGGGAATCTGTTCCCTCGATTTGCCGATGTCTGAAGGTATGCGATGCGTCAAGGAAGAAATTATGCTTCAGCATATAGCTTGCAGTCAGATTTGATTGATACACTTGATTTTCTACTCCTTGTCCAATGACATTGCCAAACAATCCGGTGGGGCTTCCGTTAAGTCGATTTTTCAAGACATTTCCCCCCCAATTGGTTTCAGGTTCCGGATCAGTTCCAAAAAATTGATACATGCCCAAAGCCGTTAGGGTTAATCGCGGGAGTGGTTGATACCGTAGAATTCCAATAAATTCCCGAAAATTAGCTCCAAGAGGGTGGGTGAGTGGAGTTCGCCAGTTGGAGTAGGATTGGTAATCGACTTTTTCCTGAAAAGTATAAGGACGCGCAGTATTGAATTCAGCTTGAAGGTCCAAATTGGACACTTTAAACGCATTCATGTATTTGAAACCGGCTTGAACGCCGTATTTATTTCGCTTGGAGCCCTTTCCGTCAATTCCAAAAAATTCTCCGAAGACAAATTCATCTAATGCAAATTGTCCATAAAGCTGCATTCCCGGACGGAAATTCCATTTGGCATCCATCCCTAGCATGACCTTGTCTGGAGTACCGAGTTGCTGCTCCACCCAGCGGAAAAAGACAACCGGATTGAAATAGTTAAAATTAATCTGATCGGTCATTACGGATTCAAAAAACCCGATAGTAAGCTTTTTGCCCAGGTTGAAACTCAGACGATGCATGGAGAAAAACTTTTGAGGATAACGCCCGTCTGTGGGCCTTCGGCGATTGTAAAAGACATCTGCGGTCATTTGGGACCATAAATTCGTGAGCTGAAATTTCCAGATTTTGGTGTTCAGTTTCACAAACATGTAGGGATTGGAAAAGTCGGATAAGAGAAATGACCGATAGCCTTCGCCAACAAAGTTCCGATCATGTCCTACTTGTGCCTGGATGCTTTTGGTTAGGTGAAAATTGACATGGCCTCGGGCAGAAAAATAGCTGTAGCCGTCTTGCTGATACTCTTTCCAGAATCCTTCCCCGGGAACTGCGAGGTTTTGGTTGGCATAAGCCTTTGTCCATGAGGGAAGGAAAACCTCTGAAGTGGTTAGGTAAGTATAAAAACTTACTTTTTTATCAATGGCTCCTCGAACCACAATTCCTCGACTCAGTTGGGCGGGTTTCCGTTCTTGATCGCTTTCTATTCCTCCACTTAAAAAAAGTACCGGACTGAGATGAATGTCAAAATCCTCACTGTAGTAATGAGCAAAATCCCCCGGTCGACGATATATCTTATTTAAAAATGGGGTTTTGGATTCTGAACTTTCTTGCTGGACGAACTCCCAATTATCCTGAGCCAAATAGGCGATGTTAAATCGATCCGAGGCCGATTGAATCGTTGGGTCTCCCGACAAGCTGTCC
This sequence comes from Algoriphagus sp., assembly GCF_024305035.1. Classification (GTDB taxonomy): domain Bacteria; phylum Bacteroidota; class Bacteroidia; order Cytophagales; family Cyclobacteriaceae; genus Algoriphagus. Next base: position 33,115 of record NZ_JAMWZB010000008.1, on the reverse strand, counting down.
AGGTATTGAGCTAAAATATCCCTTCGGTATGGTTTGAATCCGGTTAGAAAAAACGGGGTAATCGCTCCTTGTAGAATTTCATAGCGCTCGATTTTATGATAGTAATCCCGTTCGTAGGGAATGTAGCTGCCCTGAGCAAAAATAGAGGAGGTGATAAAAGCTAAAATACAGCTCAGAATCAAACTGAAATGGAGTGGCGTGGAAAGGGAGTTTTGCATAGGGTCTCTAGTTGAAAAGCGAGAAATTAAACGCTTTTCTACCCGAAAATACAGTTTTCAAAGAGATCCTGATCTTTTTCTTAAACTTTTATAATCCGTAGTTAGAAATTCCTGCAGCTCATTACCTTTACAGACCAAGAGATTTGCGGTGCTTCTTAGAAATTTCCAATAAAGATTTGGTGGTTTTTGCGAAAAAGGATAACTTTGTGCCTCATTTGAAAAAGGTACTCCAAAAATACTAGTGATATGAAAGCTGATATTCATCCAAACTACAGAGACGTTGTGTTTTATGACACTTCTTCTGAGTTTAAATTTATGACCAAATCTACCATCGAAACCTCTGAGACAATCGAATGGGAAGATGGCAAGCAATACCCTGTTTACAAAATAGAAGTGAGCTCTGAGTCTCATCCCTTCTATACAGGAAAGAAAATGTTGCTCGATACCGCAGGTCGGGTGGAGAAATTCAACAGAAGATACAAGAAGTAATTCGCAAGAGTCTTTATCGAAAAAGTCTTCCGGAGCATGGATTCCGGGAGACTTTTTTATTTTTGTCCCATGGAGCAGATACTGTTGTTTGACGACCCCTCGATTCGAGGAGCTTTATTGCCTTTTACTTTTACGCGTCCGGTCGGAGCGATCCGAGTAGGAATCCTAACACTTTCCGAAAAATGGGAGCTCATCACCCATAAGAAAGTTTCATTTCTTACCCAAGATTATTTGCAAGAGAAATACCCCCGGCTATCCGGTGAAGCTTTAGCAATTAATGGTGCACTGATTCCCACGCCTGATACCCTGGCATTCCTTAGGAGATTGGATAAAAATCAATCCCTTTATTTTGGGAAAACACTGATTGCAACTTATATCGGAGAAACAGAGAAAAATCTTTCATCCGCTTCAGAAAAGCAGGTGATTCAATTATCTGAAGTACCGCAACTGATTCAGCATCCTTGGGAAATTTTCAGTTTAAATGGGAAAGAAATAGCACGGGACTTTCAACGCATCACTGATGGGCGGAAAAGTCAAACGATTACCGACCCTTATACGAGGACCTATGGGCAGGATATTTTTATCGAAGAGGGGGCAATGATCAAAGCGGCACTACTCAATGCAGAAAATGGACCGATTTACATCGGAAAAAATACTGAAATTCAAGAAGGAGCGGTGATTAGAGGCCCATTTGCATTATGTGAGGGATCCACGGTCAATATGGGCGCTAAAATGCGTGGAGATATCACTGTGGGGCCCTATTCAAAGGTGGGTGGAGAAATCTCAAATTCTGTGTTTTTTGGATATTCCAACAAGGGGCACGATGGATTTCTCGGGAATTCAGTCATTGGGGAATGGTGTAACTTGGGTGCAGATACCAATACCTCAAATTTGAAAAATAATTATGCGCCTGTAAAAATTTGGAATTACGTCCGGGGAGGGTTTGTGTCTACCGGGTTGCAGTTTTGTGGATTGATGATGGGAGACCACTCCAAATGTGGAATCAATACCATGTTTAATACCGGTACGGTTGTCGGAGTAGGAGCAAATATTTTTGGAGATGGATTTCCCCGCAATTTTATTCCTTCATTTGCTTGGGGTGGAGCGGCTGGTTTTTCTACCTTTCAATATTCCAAATTTGAGCAGACCGCAGCCATTGTCATGCAACGAAGAAAACTAAGATGGACTGAAGTGGAATCAGCACTTTTTCAAAAGGTCTTTGAAATGACCAAAAATTATCGAATTTGGGAAAACAACCCAGAAAAATAGCCTCATGCAGTTTGCCGAAATACCAGGTTTGCCCGAAACCAAAAAACATTTAATTAATGCAGTCAAACAGAATCATTTGGCGCATGCCCTGCTTTTTCATGGGCCGGAGGGTTCAGCTAGTTTGACGATGGCTTTGGCCTTATCCACTTTTCTTTACTGTCAAAATCCGAGTGAAGAAGATTCTTGTGGGACCTGTCCTGCCTGTCAGCGGATGGCAAAATTGGTGATGCCAGATCTAAACTTTGCTTTTCCCCTTATTTCAAAAAATAAGGAAGAAAAAAAAGAGGAAAAAGAGGATAAGGTTGATCATTTGGCTAATTTCAGAAAGTTTGCCTTAGAGCAGCCATATGGAAATATTCATGACTATATTTATTTCAATGGTCTGGAAAAGAAACAATTGAATATTTCGGTGGGTGCAGCTCGAAAAATCATTCAGACGCTTTCATTGGTTTCTTTCGAAGGGGGATATAAAATGATGTTGATATGGGGGGCCGAATATCTTAATACTGAAGCCTCCAATGCCCTTTTAAAAATACTGGAAGAGCCACAGCATAAAACGATTTTCATGCTCATTACTTCTCGGCCTGAGCAGCTTTTGACCACGATTTTATCCCGTACTCAAAAAGTCATGATCCGGGCTTTTACCGATGAGGAAATCCATGAATATTTGGTCAACGGTGGATTTTGTGATGCTCAAACGGCTAGTCAGATTGCTATGATTGCCGACGGAAACCTCCGAGAAGCTGTGCGTTTGGTCCATCAGGTGGAAGATCAGCAAGTCGCCTGGGTGAGAGATTGGTTTAGATTGTGTAATCGTCGTAATTTTAAAGAGATTTTCACTCTTTCGGACGCTTATCATAAATATGATAAAGAAGCACAAAAATCCGTTTTACAGACTGGGATGAATGTATTGAGGGAGATTTTATTGAAGAATTCTTCGGTAGACTCACTTCTTCGAACCAAGGGTGAGGACCGGGATTTTATTGAGAAAATTAGTGGGAACGTACTCACCGAAGACCATATACCCGGACTTTATCAGTTATTTAATCAGGCCCATTACCATTTGGAGCGAAATGGAAATGCAAAGTTAATCTTTACCGATTTATCGATGGAAATTGCCCGTCTTATGATGAAAATCAGTCAACATGGATAAAAAAATAATTGGCCGAAAGGAACGGATCTCACTTCCTGAATTGGGCTTGAAGCTGGTCTGGGCCAAAGTAGATACCGGTGCCTATACCAGCTCTGTTCATGCTGAAAATATCAGAGAGGAAGTCCGCAATGGGAAGAAAGTGTTGGTTTTCGAAGCTCTTCTTCCGGGACATAAAGGGTTTACGGGCAAACAAGTCCTTTTTGAGAAATACAAAGAGAAGAAAGTAAAAAACTCGTTTGGACAAGCTGAAGTTCGATACCTGATTGAAACCACCATGGAATTGGCGGGAGAGAATTTTATGGCCGAAATCACGTTAACTGATCGGTCTAGTATGAAGAATGCCATCCTATTGGGAAGAAAAATCCTCAGAAATCGTTTTTTAGTGGATGTATCGACCATTAATCAAGCCAAAGCATACCGCAAGTAAAATGAAAATAGCAATTCTCTCAAGGAACCCCAGTTTATATTCCACTAAAAGGTTGTATCAAGCCATTCAAGCAGCAGGTCATGAGCCATTGATTGTCAATCATAGCGTTTGCGATTTGATCATTGAGCAAGAAGGACCTTCAATTATCTACAAGGGTGAAAAGCTAACTGATGTGGATGCGATTATTCCACGGGTTGGAGCTTCGGTCACATTTTACGGCACTGCGGTGGTCCGGCAGTTTGAATTGATGGGAACTTTTTCTGCAGTTAATTCTCAAGCTATTGTCAGAAGTAGAGATAAGCTAAGAAGCCTTCAGATTCTCTCCAAGGCCGGCTTGGGAATGCCAAAAACCGCCTTTACCAATTTTTCCAAAGGCGGGGAAAAACAACTCATAGAGCATGTGGGGGGGGCACCCTTGATTATTAAATTGCTTGAAGGAACTCAAGGACTTGGGGTGGTTTTAGCCGAGACCAAGAAAGCGGGGCAATCTGTGATCGAGGCATTTCATGGATTGAAAGCCCGGATTATAGTTCAGGAATTTATCAAGGAGGCCAAAGGAGCTGATATTCGTGCTTTTGTGGTCAATGGTAAAGTGGTTGGGGCTATGAAGCGCCAAGGAGCTGAAGGAGAATTCCGATCCAATCTCCATCGAGGGGGAAAAGCAACCATTATCAAATTGAGTAGGGCTGAGCGTCAGGCAGCATTAGGAGCGGCCAAAGCTTTGGGATTGGATATTGCCGGGGTGGATATGCTTCAGTCTGCTCGAGGGCCCTTGATTTTAGAAGTGAACAGTTCGCCGGGATTAGAGGGGATTGAGAAGGCCACGGGGATAGACATTGCCGCCGAAATTATTAAGTTTATTGAAGAAGGAGTACAGAAGAAATCCCCAAAACGAGCTGCCGAACAATGAGAAAAATTAAAATAGGAACCCGTGGAAGTAAGTTGGCTCTTTGGCAGGCTTATCATGTGGCGGAATTGCTGAAAAATTCAGATTTGGAATCTGAAATCGTCATTATTGATACTAAAGGTGATCAAGTTTTGGATGTATCGATTTCGAAAATTGGAAGTAAAGGAGTGTTTACTCAAGAGCTGGAAGATCAGTTGCTTGATGGGCGAATTGATCTTGCAGTTCACTCAGCTAAGGATATGCAATCCATCCTGCCGGAAGGCTTTGAGATAATAGCCTTTACCGAGCGGGAAAAGGAAAATGACGTGATTCTATCGCATCAACCGGAAATGGATTTGACAGATGGATCCAAACCGCTTCTGTTGGGAACTTCTTCCACAAGAAGAGTAGCGACCCTTCGGCATTTTTACCCCCATATCAAAACTGTCGAAGTCAGAGGGAACCTACAGACACGTATTCGAAAAATGGATGAAGGGCTGTGTGACGGGTTACTACTGGCTTATGCCGGAGTCCATCGAATGGGATATGATGCTCAAATTGTCCAGGAACTTTCTCTGGAGGAATTCACCCCTGCGGTGGGACAAGGTTCAGTGGCAGTGGAAGTGGCTTCCAACATGGATTCTGCCTTGAAAATCAAACTGACGGAGGCTTTGAATCATACCGAAACTGCACTAAAATTGCGAGCAGAACGGGCCTACCTTCGGGTTTTGGAGGGAGGTTGCAGTATTCCCGTTTTTGCCTTGGGCCATCTTCGGGAAAATCGGCTGAAGCTCTGTGGTGGAATTGTAAGCCTGGATGGGAAACAGCGAATTTCATTGGAAGTTGAGGGCTCCAAAGAGGATCCCGAAGCCCTTGGAAAGCAACTTGCAAAAGAAGTTTTTGACGCTGGGGGAAAAGAAATTTTAGACCAGATTAAATCAACCTTGAATAAATGAAACTATCCAATCGAATTATAGTAGGCTTAGTGGCGCTGCTCTTTTTTGCCTGTGCAGGACAAAAAGATCATTTGATTAAGATCGATACCAGACATGGACAAATTGTAGCCGTGTTATATGATGATACCCCCATCCACAAGACAAATTTTATTGATTTGGCAGAAAATGGCAGATTTGATTCGACAGAATTTCATCGGGTGATCCCAGAGTTTATGGTGCAGGGTGGAGATGTATTTGGGAAAGAGGATGTGCCATCTGAAGAATGGCCTACTTTGGAGGAGGAGATTTTACCCCATCATTTTCACAAAAAGGGAGTAATTGCCGCAGCTCGGCAGGGAGATAACATTAACCCTGAGCGAAGGTCTAGTGGTTCGCAGTTTTACATTGTTTTGGGTAAAAAATACACCGAGTTGGAGTTGACCACCGATATGCCTAAGCTTCAAGCAGCTTTTATGCAGTATATTCAAGTCCAAAGTCAAGAAGAGCTGCGAAATACCTACACCAGGCTGTATGAAGCCGAAGCCTATGATTCCTTGAATCAGTTGTTGCTTTCCAAACGGGATGAGATTGAGCAATCACTCAGTATGAAACTGACCAAAGATATTCCTCAGGAACGGATAGATGCCTATACATCAGTGGGAGGGACGCCACATTTGGATGACGAGTACACGGTATTTGGAGAAGTGATACAAGGGCTTGACGTGGCTGAAAAGATAGCGCAGGAACGACGTGGCCCACGTGATAAACCGTTAGAACCGGTGTATATGACGGTAAGCATTGAGCGGGTGTCCAAAGGGAAAATCGAAAGAGAATTTGGCTATACCTATCCGGATGGCAACTAGGAAGAAAATATTAATCACCGGCGCCAACGGTCTATTGGGGCAGAAACTGGTTCAAAGGCTGGTGGAAGAAGGGGAGGTTGAAGTTTTGGCCACAGGTAGAGGTGAATGTCGTTTACCGGGTACCGGGTTCAAGTACCTTTCCTTAGATATTGAAAATGAAGAGTTGGTCAAAACAGTTTTGTCTGTTGAGCGTCCCTCAATCATTATCCATGGAGCTGCAATGACCAATGTCGATACCTGTGAGCTTCAAAAGGAGGCTTGCTACAGGGCAAATGTGCTGGCTACAAAATACCTAGTGGAGGGAGCCGAAGAAATTGATGCGCATTTCATTTTTGTATCCACGGATTTTATTTTCGAAGGAAATGAAGGTCCATTGGAAGAATCGGCGGTACCCAATCCTGTAAATTTTTATGGGCAGACCAAACTGGAGGGGGAGTCCATTTTGTTGAAATCAAAATTAAAATGGGCAATAGCCAGGACTGTCTTGGTTTTTGGTAGTGCACATGATTTGAGCCGAAGCAATATTGTCTTGTGGGTCAAAGAAAGTCTGGAATCCGGAAAGGAAATTCAGGTGGTGGATGATCAGTTCCGGACTCCAACCTTGGCAGAGGATTTGGCTGAAGGCTGTATTTTGATTGCCAAAACAGGTGCAGCCGGCATCTTTCATCTTTCAGGGCCGGATTTTCTTACCCCCTATCAAATGGCTCAGATCATCGCTGATTTTTTTGGATTGGATTCATCTTTAATTCAAAGGACAGACTCATTGAAATTTACCCAGCCAGCCAAAAGACCCCTTAAAACAGGATTTAAAATTGAAAAAGCACGAAAAGAGCTGGGTTTTGAACCCAAAACTTTCCGAGCGGCAATTGGTATTTTATCAAAACAAATTATCTTAGCCCGCTCGTAAAAAGCAGTTTATACCCTTTCATTAACTTTAGCATTATCTATGGCAGTAAACGTAAACCCCGACGATAGAGATCAATTTGGCTCGAGTCTCGGATTTATCATGGCAGCGGCAGGATCTGCAGTCGGCCTGGGAAATATTTGGAGATTCCCCTATCTCACAGGAGAAAACGGAGGAGGTGCCTTTGTATTTGTTTATTTAATTTGTGTGGTTTTGATCGCACTTCCCTTATTATTCAATGAAATTGCCTTAGGAAGAAAGTCTGGTAAAAATCCAATTGGAGCGATTCGAGATACAGGTGGAAATAAGTTTTGGCAATTAACAGGCGTCCTTTGTGTGATGGTCTGTTTTTTTGTTTTTAGCTATTACTCTGTGATTGCTGGCTGGACTTTAGGCTATATTTTCACCGAGATTATCAATATACCTATTGATTTTGAAGTCTTTGTAGAGACACCTGAATATGTCATTCCCTTAACTTTTGTTTTTATCCTAGTGACTATTCTGATTGTATTGGGGGGTGTTTCTGGAGGTATCGAAAAGGCGGCAAAGTTTATGATGCCGGTACTGTTTATAATTATCATCTTTATCGCGGGTAGGTCTGTAACCCTTGAAGGAGCAGAAGCCGGGATTCAATATTACCTGAATCCTGATTTCTCAAAAATAACCGGGACTGTGGTACTTCAAGCTTTGGGGCAAGCCTTCTTTTCCATGTCTGTCGGCTGGGGATTGATGATTACCTTTGGTTCCTATTTACCAAAACAATCCAATATTATACAATCTTCGGGTTGGATAGCTGGAATGGATACCACGGTGGCGCTGTTGGGGGGATTGATGGTATTTCCTGCTCTATTTGCTTTACTGCCTGGAAAGGACCCTTCAGCAGGACCTGCCTTGGTATTTGACGTTTTACCTCGGGTATTTGATCAAATGCCGGGGGGTAACTTTATCGGGGCGCTCTTTTTCTTACTCTTAATGGTTGCGGCTTTGACTTCTACGATTTCCATGCTGGAAGTGCCCGTAGCTTATTTGATTGATGATAGAAAGTGGAATCGTAAAAAAGCCACTTGGATTGTGGGAATCGCAGCAATGATCATGTCGGTACCTTCAGCACTTTCTAATATTGAGGGAAATTTCTTTGCCGATATCCAATTTACTTTTCTGAGCAATCCTATTGAGGGGTTCTTTGGGGCAATGGACTTTATTTTCGGGACATTTGCGGTGATCGTGATTTGTTTGATGTTAGCACTTTATACCGGCTGGGCGAGTAAAATATCGGACTTTGCTGATGAATTGGCGATGGGTTCTCCTGGATTTAAAGGTTCTTTCCGAAAAGGTTGGATTTTCTTTATCCGATGGGTTTGTCCCATAGTGATTATTCTCTTGATTTTAAATATGATTGGAATATTTGGAGCTCCTCAGGCTGCTTAAGTTTTCGTTTCCAATTTCAAAGGGGTTGATTCTTCGAGAATCAACCCCTTTTTTTTTCTTTAAAATGAGTGATCTGGACTTCCTAAAGCCATCCGGGTACGTGGATCTTTTCTTTTGAAGGATTTATGATTCTTGGAGAAATACTTTTTGTGATTTAGCTGGCTTTTAATCAGCACTTTACCTATATTTAAACGCTTTTCAAATCAAATTAACTGTTTTTAATACCATCATGAGAGTTCTAGTCGTCGATGATAATGCCCTTCACTTATTGATTTTGCGAAAGATTTTTGAAAAATCGGCAGCAACCGTGGTGATTGCGAATAATGGAAAAGAAGCCCTGGATGAATTGCGTAAAAATCCAGGGTTCAATGTGATCTTGACTGATATCATGATGCCTGAAATGGATGGATTGGAATTTTTGAGCGAAGTGAAAAGTAATAGTGTCACACATGGTATACCCGTCATAGGTTTTACTGCCGGAGATGTGGATTATTACAGGCAAAAAACACCTATACCTTTTGATACGCTTGTTCCAAAACCAATTGATTTCTGGGAATTGTATAATTTGGCTAAGGCCAAAGCCACTTCCGCGCTGAATTAACAAAGTCTGGCAGTAGAATTGCTAATTTTTCTGAAAGCATTTCGTTATAGTTTTTCATTAAACCTTTACTGCTATGAAAAAATTACCAATTATTTTATTGTTGTTTGTGCTATCACTTCCAGCATTCAGTCAAAATTTCGGTTTTGGAATTAAGGGGGGATTGAGTAGTACGGAAATCGATTTTGAATCCGATCAATTTGTTCCCCAAGGCGCACAGACGGGGTATCACTTGGGTGTTTTTGCAAGACTAGGAGGCGCGGGTTTTTATGCGCAGCCAGAACTTCTTTTTACCCAAACCAGTGGTGTTTTTGTATTGGATCCGCAAGGTTCAGGGTCAGAACGTTATCAGGCGGATTTCAATAGACTTGATATTCCAGTTATGCTGGGAGTAAAAATGTTTAAACTGTTACGCCTACAAGCGGGTCCGATCGCCAGTATCAATGTGAATTCCAATCTGGAAGATGCTAGCGGAACCGTCCGTGATGTAGATTTTAATTCCGCTACTTTAGGTTATCAAGCAGGGGTAGGTGTAGATTTTGGGAATCTTTTTATCGATGCCAAATATGAGGGAGGCTTAAGTAAAGTAACCGAAAATATCGCTGGATTTGGAACGGATAATCGCTTAAACCAATGGGTCTTGTCGGTAGGTTTTAAGCTCTTTTAGCCGGTAAGAGGTTAATTGAAAAAGCCCGAAAGATCATCTTTCGGGCTTTTCATTATCAAATGGGTCTTAATCCATTACTTTTTGATCAGGGGTTGCCAATTCGTGGATTTGTTCCAATTCGACCAGGTAAACACTTCTGCCATGTGTGCCAATGACCAAGTCATTTTCTCTTTCTTGAATCACCATATCGTAAATGGCGACATTGGGGATTTCACCTTGGAAGAGATTCCAGTTATTTCCTCCGTCCATGGTGACATAAAGACCGTGGTCAGTTCCTAGATAAAGGATAGATGGGTTGAGATGGTCTTCCAAAATGATATTGGTAGATTCTTCAGGTAAATTCCCTTTGATCGATGTCCAAGTTTTACCGTAGTCAAAGCTTCGGAATACATAGGTTTTAAATTCATCATAGCGATAGCCATTTAGCGTGAGGTACACCAGGCCCTCTTGATGTTTGGAGGGAGCGATAGAACTCACCCAACGATCTTGTGGAAGGCCTTCATTGAGAGATTCCCAGCTCCCCCCATTAGTGCGAGTAATCCAGACATTTCCATCATCTGTTCCGGCATAAAGTGTACCGAATTCGAATGGAGACTCTTCCACCACAGTTAGGGTCGCAAATGGTACATTTCCACTTTTTTCATGTTTTGTCAAATCCGGAGAAATGGTCGTCCAAGTGCTTCCTTGATCTAGACTTTGGTACACATACTGCGAACCCATATAAATAATATCCTGATTGTGATGGCTCAGACGGGCAGGAGTACGCCAATTCCAACGGTTGGGATCATTTCCTATATCATGTCCTGGGGTAATTCGTTTTCGCTCTCCTGAGGATTTATCAATTCGAAAGTAATTGCCAAACTGAAAACCCGTGTATACGATATCATTGTCTCGCGTATCGACAGCTACGACCATTCCGTCACCGCCCATCAAGGATTCCCAGCGATCAGCAGGGTCATTCTTGGAACTGCCAAACCAAACCCCGTTGTCCTGCATACCCCCATAAACATTATAAGGAGTGGCATTATCCGTCATGATGGAATAAAATTGGGAAATAGGCATTTGAGTATTTAAGTGATCCCAGCGGGCTCCACCACCATAACTTCGATACAGGCCTCCATCGTTTCCGAGTAAAATATGCTTTCCATCTTTAGGATTGATCCACATGGCTTGATGATCGGAGTGTGGTCTGCCGATAGAGTCGGTTCTGGTAAAGTTTTTGCCTCCGTCTCGAGAGACTAGAAGGGGAACTCCCAACACGAAAACCTCATCTTCGTTTTCGGTTCCGACTCGAATTTCGCCAAAATAGTAACCGTAAGTATTGTATAATCTACTCAAGTCGGATTCGGATACTTTTTTCCAGGATTTGCCGGCATCTTCCGAGCGAAACACCTCTGCTCCGATGATCGAAGCATTGGTCAATGCGGCATTGGCATCATTTGCTTCTTTGTTGTAGTCCGCGATCTGTACGGTGGTGATTTTGCCAGTTTGTAATTGCCGTTTAATTTCTTCAGCGGTATAGTGACTGGCAAACTGATTTCTTCGTAAAAAAGAATTCAACCTTTTTTCCTCTAATCCCAAAGCATCGGCAACTGACATGGATTTAAAGTCTTCAAAATTCAGTGGGTTTTCTTCTTCCTGTCTTCTTTGGCGAGGCTCTTGAGGCTCTTTATCGGATGGTCCTTGATTGTCATGAAGGGCATAGACTACATTAGGATTACTTTGGGCAAAGTCAAAACCGATTCGACCGACAAATTCATTTTGGGGGAAACCCTCAACTGCTTTTTTCCAGGTTTTCCCTCCATCCTCAGATCGCCAGATCGCAGATCCATCTCCATTTCCTACGAAATCATGTGCTTGTCGGAATCGCTCCCAAGAGGCAGCTAATAAAATATCGGGATTCTTTGGGTGAACTTTAATGTCGATGATCCCGGTATTATCGTCGATGTAGAGCACCTTTTCCCATGTAGAACCTCCATCGGAGGTCATGTAAAGTCCACGTTCTTTGTTTTGAGAATAAAGTCCGCCCATGGATCCCACCCAAACGATGTCGGGATTGGTGGGGTGAATCTGAATTGAACCGATATGCTGTGAATGTGGTAAACCCATGAACTCCCATGTTTTTCCAGCATCTGTGGATTTATAAACCCCAGAACCTGCATAAGTAGATCGGCTGGAGTTATCCTCGCCAGTTCCTACCCACAGGATGGTATTGTCAGATGGAGAAAGCGCCATATCACCGATTCCTAACGCACTCTGATGATCAAAAATCGGGATAAACGACTGACCGTTGTCTTCGGTTTTCCAGACGCCACCCGATGCGGCAGCGATGTAAAAGGTGTTTGGGTTTTGGGCTACTTCCAAATCCACGATTCTGCCGGACATATTGGTTGGGCCGATATTTCTAGCTTTGAAGTCTTTGAGTGGGGTGGAGGCAAATAGTGCTCGGTGTTTTTCGATCGCTTCCACCAATTCTTTTTCGGTAGTGGGTTTGATTTGCTGAGCAGAGGCTGTGCCCATCAATAGCATTCCTGCTGCAGCTAAAATCAGGTAGGTCGATGATTTTTTCATACGGATTCATTTGATCAAGTTGGAATATAAGCATAAGCGGGCAAAACCGAATCAGCTTTGCCCTCCAATGGAAAAGGAAAAAGATAAGTGGTGCTTATTTGTTCACCAGCCTTGTTTTATAGATGACTGAGTAGTCGTTTTCCGCTTCAGCAAAATTAAGCGAAAACCAAATTTCGTCCTTGGAAACGTATTTGTTTAAGGTTCCTAGAATCTCGGGTTGATCAATCAGGGGGCTAAGTTGAGTACCGTCGAAGAGCACAAAGCCTCCGGTGTTGTATTTTTCCGCTTCTTCAAAAATTTTTTCGAAGTCACTTCCTCCAGCGGAAATGACTTCATTGGCCACCTCGTCTGTTAATCCAGAGAGGTATTGGATTAAAAACTCGTTATCCTCAGTTGGAAATAAGGAAAGATTTATACCCAAGAAAAAATCTCTCAAATTGAAGCTTCCATTCGATGGCTTATCTTCAAGTTTTCTTTCAATAAATTCCTGATATGGAATAATTTTCACATTGGATGGGCTATCCAAGTTTGATAAATGATAGGTGAATAGTTTCGGCTCATTTCTGAAGAAAATAAAAAGTGAATCACCAACTATTTTAAAAGTGGGGTAGTAGTCAATGCTTCCAAAAGCTTGAGTTTCGCTGCTATATTTAGATTCTGCCGGAAAAGGAATTGAAGGTTCAAATTCTGCTGAGTTTAAATCTAGTATTTCTAATCTTGTAGATTTTTTTTGGAACTCAATACCCTGTGAACCCGAATCACCGTATCTTCCAGGAAGATACAGATAAACTTGGCTGCCTACCACATCATGAATTTGGTTGAACGGCACTACCAAATTTGTTGCGCCGGTAAAATCTGGTTGATAGGAATCATTTAAGGAGCCAGAAATCGAATAGGATGCTAATCCTCGTGTACCGGGAATTAAAATAGTTTGATTATCCAAAAATTTACCCAAACCAGCTCTATTTCCAGGAATAGCTTGCGGATCATCTCCATTTCGGTAGTATTTGTATTTTACTTCTCCTTCTGGATTGGTCACGAAAATCGTATCGGTATTTTGATCGATCATCAAATAGTTTTTTCCATCCGGGCTGATGTCCATGAGAAGTAAATTACCCAAATAATCCACAACCAAGGAATCATAAATCTCAAATTTTAAGCTTTGTTCGCTTAGCGGAGCGGTGGGTTCTTCTTTACCGGTTTTACAACAGCTGATTAGTATGGCTAAAAGGACTGAAAAAAGAATGAAGTTGAATTTCATTTGCGTTTCAATTGGAGTTTATAAAAGGTTAAATAATCCTGTTCTTCCCCAATATATTCGTCATCGCGTAGGGCGTAAAAGGATTCATTCAAGGATTCAATAGTTAGGATAAATCCCACTTTTTTGGGAATTATGACCTCAGGTGACCAGCCCTTTTTGGGATGATAAATTTTAAGGTATTCATTCCTGAATTCTGGGTATCGGTAAAAGTTTTTGCGTTCTTTTAATTCATTTTCAATAAAGGGTTCGCTCTCGATTCCGCCTTGATAGTTGACGATTAGATGATTGGGATCACTGTAGATTGCTAGAATGGAGGCCTCATTTAACTGCATTTCTTGCTGGTAAGTTACTGGTTTTTTTTGCCCGGGAATCTGAACAAACTCGGAAGGTTGAAAGTCAAGGGTTCGAATCCATTTGACCGAATCTCCCAGAGCATAAACATGAACAAGTGGTTCATTGGAGAGGGTGAGGTACAGACTGTCATTTTCTATGGTGAAATTGACATCCGGCCTTCCGAAATAATCATCAGAGCTAAATTTGGAAGTTGGAGGAATCCTTACAATGGATCGGGTCTCTTTTTTTTCTAAATCATATACCTCAAGTAAGGGGTGATCTCGATAGAAAAAATCTTGGTAGGGGCTGGCGCCATTGCGTCCTGGATACCAGAGAATGATCTTACTTTTCCATACTTCAATGTTCGTTCGGTTGTAAGCTCCCCCTCTCGCTTCTCCCATGAAAGGCATTTCAAGTACATCGATCAATTGAAGATCCTTGTTCAGTCGGTAAATTCCACTGAAGGAAGAGGTTCCCAAGTACCCATTTCTAATGGGGTAAATCGTAGCTAAAAATTGAATGCTACCTGGCCCTTCTTGTGGAAAAGTCTTTTGGTTTAGGATTTTTCCAGTACTGTCAAATTGCACCAAGGTAGTACTCATAATATCTTTGATTATCCCCACCCCTTTTGAAAATGTTCCCTCCCGGATTTGAGCCATGTAATCGACTTGGATGGAATCCAAAATCTCCAATTGCCAAGTATTACTTTGTTCACTGATGCTGTTTTTTTCCTGTTTACAACTAAATAGACAAAATGAACATAAAAAAAACGCAGTTGTGAACCTCATTAATAATCTAATTTGTATGCATAAAATCGCACAAAATCTTCTTCTACTTCTTCTGAAGGGGCTTTTTGGAACCAGAGGAAATCTCCTCCTGCTGAAAGCCCTCCATCATTTACCCCTTCGGGAAAAGGTAGGTTAGCCAGGAATTTACTGGTTTTTGGATCAAAAATCAGGAGTCCCTTGGCTGCATCTTGTTCCAATTTTTCGAATAATAATTCTGCTTCTTCTTCATTTCCTGACATCCAAATTTGCTCCGCTTCTTCTGTGCCTATTGGGTCTAAGCCTCCAAAATAGTGAATAACCAAAAGATCTTTTAAGCGATGTATATTCCGAATGGCGGGTGTGCTTCCATTTAGGGAGACGGTGCCTTCCTGGAACTCGCTTCGCGCTTTGAGAACTAATTCCTGAAACCCGGGTATATTCATCAGGATGGTCGTATCTCGCTTAAATTCATTTTCTGAAAACTGATAAACGTGTAGTTTTGGGTCTGCCCCCAAGCTGAGGTACAGTCTTTCCTCCATCCACTCAAAAGCGGGTGTATAATCACTAAGGATGTAGCCATATCCATTTTTGAACAAACTTTCTTCCTCAAAAGGAATAATTTCCCGGGATGCTCCGGATACAACATCAACCCATTCCAATGCTCTAAATCGATCATAAAAAGCCTGCTCGCCTGGATAAGTTTCTCTGGATCGTACGGATTTTGGGAGTAAATAATTTTTCCCATCCCACTGGGCAGTTTCGATTGATTTTCCTTCGGTAGGCATAAAACCCACTCCGCCCACCGATTCTGGATGATCGATTTTCTTAACCAAATCGCCAGTGAGATTATATATAAATATGCCGCGCATTCCTACCAAAGCAATCTGGTTATTTCCCAAGAAACCTGGCAATTCCATCATAAACCCATAAGCATCGGGAGTGTCCTCTTTCTTTGAAAAATTCCCCAAAAGCTGTCCATGTTGATCGATGGAGATAATTTGGCTGGAAGCGTAATCGTAAAATAGAATTTGGCTACCATCTTCGCTGACATCTGAGAGGATAGGATTACCCAAAATTTTATAATCCGTGGAATCTACTATTTGAAGTTTAATTTTGGCTTCAGAGTAAGTGTTTTCTCCCAGGTTTTGGTCAATCTTCTTCGAATTTTCATTTCCGCAGGCAAATAAAAAAAAGACTGCAAAGGTGTAAAAAGTAGATTTCATGGCCGAAAAGTTGAGCTTAATTATTTTGGAGTTGTTGATTCAATAAGTTCGCATTTTGAATTTCCTGATCCAAGGTTCGTACGTAGTTTTTTGCTTTTTTTAACCCATATTCCGTATATGCCCTGCCAGCCCAATCTTTGGCTAAGTCTAGGCTGCCCAGTACTTCATAACCTACAGCAATATTATAAAGTAGCATGCCGCCGGTCTTTTCGTCGGCATTGGGTAAAGCGGACTCCCAAGTTTGAATAGCTTGTTCCCATTGATCCACTTCGGCGTATCGAGCTCCTTCTGCCACTGCAGGATGAGTCTTTGATTTGGGGAAAAAGCCACGGTCGACATCTACGTACATGGGGGCAATTTTGGTAGCATATCCAGCTCCGGCCAACTCGCCAACGATCCGGGTGGCTTCTGCTTTTGCAATCAACAGCGCCAAAGCTTGGGTTTTGGTTTCTGCTTCGGCTGACCAGGTATTCGTTTTTTGAAAGCGCTGCTGGTCAATAATGCTCTTCTGAAAAGGATCATAGAGGCGAAAACCGGCAGATACATTTGCAATTCCCTCAACCCCAATTCCTTTGACTTCAACAGTACGGGCATTCGTTCCCTCTCCTACGCTTTTTTTGATGAGTTTTTCTTGTTCAGTGGTCACAAAGTCTGCATTAAAATTTTCCAAAACCAATACGGCGTCTGCCTGGTATTCCGCACAAAGCCGCTCAATGGTGTACCAATCTAATGGATGGGGAAAAATCTGTCCAAACATTCCCCCAGTTAGGCGTTGATTGGCCCTGACTACCTGGTATCGTGGACTGGTGTTTAAGGTCTGCTGTAGCGAAGAAAGTGTCGCCTCGATCGAGTTTCGAACTTCAAAAGGAAGCTCTCCGGTAATTAATCCTTCAATGACATTGATAACTTCATTTTGAGGCTTGGTTCGATCGACAATGACTATTTTTTGGATTTCGGGAGAAACGCTGACCGCTGCAGGAACCAATCGGGTCATGGTTACCGTTTTCGAGCAGCTGGAAAATTGGAGGACTAATCCGATGGAAAGGATTAGGTTGAGGATTTTTCGAAAAGTTGTTTTCATCGTGTGGGTTGAATTTGAAAAGTTACTACGAAATAAAAAATCCACGGTTGCTTCCCGTGGATTTTTTGTCAGTTTTAACCAATTATATTCCCCTGTTCATCCCATTGGACCACTTTGGCTCGGTCTTCTGGTTTGAGATAGAACTCTTCATATTGGCTGGGGTTGGATAAGCCGTGTTTATCCAATACTTGCTGCGGAATTCCGTCCCAGACGTTGGGAGTATTTCCTTGGTATCCCATGTACTTCCATCCTGCCTCAGTTGTGAAGTATCCGGTGCAAGTCAGGTTTCGCAGTAAATTAAACCACTTTACTCCACCTTCATAAGCAGGATCGGCTTTGTCTGGCCAAGCGACCAGCTCAACGATTTCAATGACTTGGTCTTTGGAAAGTTCGTTGAAGGGTTTTCCAAATTTTTCATCCGCTTCGAAATCCAGCCACATCAACCCACCCCGCATGGGAGTTTGATAGCCGGGCTGGTCCAGCATCATGAAATCCATGAAATCAGTCACATTTAATTCTGTGGCTGCGGGGGATTCTGAGTCGGCAGGCATAATAATATCGATTAGGGTATCAAGTTTTTTTCGCTCTTCTTCTGTAAAAAAAGAATCAGCCAAAAGCTTAGCATCTCGTTCTTTTTCTTCGGCAGTGCGGGCACCTGGAGTCCCTCCTTCCAATAGTTGTCCGGTAGCAATTTGCTCCTCGGGTTCACAACCAGTCATCAATAAGCCAGCTCCGATTGAGCCAGTGAATAGCAATTTGAGGTTTTCTCTTCTGTTCATGGCTTAAATATTTTTTTGTTTCAATTGATCCACGATGTAATCTGAAGTTCTCCAAGACAAAGCCAAAATGGTCCAAGTGGGGTTTTTGTCTGCTTGGGAAACGAATGGTCCAGCATCCACCACGAATACATTATCGCAGTCATGTGCCTGACAATTCGAATTAACAACCGATGTTTTGCGATCAGTACCCATTCGGGTGGTCCCTACCTCGTGGATGATTCGACCAGGAGCTGCAAGTCCATATTTTGACTCGGGTCCTGGTTTGTTTCCCAGAAGGATTGCCCCGGCATTGGTCAAAATCTCTTCGAAAGTATCCTGCATGTGTTTGGCCTGCTTGATTTCTTGATCCGTCCAATTGTAATTGAATCGAAGTACAGGAATTCCATATTTATCGACGACGTTAGGGTCGATTTCGCAGTAATTATCATAGCGAGGTATACTTTCTCCCCGACCTGACATTCCCAGCGTAGAGCCATAGATCCGGCGAATGTCTTTTTTCAGGCCTTCTCCATATCCGCCGTTTGGACTTGGGTTGCCAAATTCATCCTTGATGTATTTCCGCATGCTGTCCATGCTCATTCCGGTTCCATAGGCTGGCTGTCCCATTCCTCCCCAATATTCGATGTGATAACCGCGGGCAAAATCAAGTTTTTTATTATCTAGCCACCAAGGAGTATACATGTGCATTCCGCCCACGCCGTCTTCATTGTAACGCTCCCGGTCGATTAGGTCAGGCATGATTCCCATTCGGTCCGCACCGGTGGAGTCATGGAGGTACCGACCTAAGGCATCGGAATCCCCTCCAATTCCGTTAGGGTGAGACTTGGATTTAGAGTTCATCATTATTCTCGCCGATTCACAGGCTGAGGCGCCAAGAACGACTACTCGCGAACGAAGTTTGTATTCTTTCATGTCCAGCTTGGATACAAAAGAAACGCCGGTGGCTTTTCCTTGGTCGTTGGTGGTTACTTTTCTGACCATCGAATGGGTAAATAAATCAACTTTACCTTTTTTCATTGCAGGATGTACCAGACATGTTCCTGCTGAAAAATCTGCATAGGCTTGACAGGCTCGGTTACATTGATTGCAGAAAAAGCAAACCCCGCGTTCATTGTTGATGGGCCTAGTCAACATCGAAAGTCTTGAAGGAATCATCGGTATAGCTGCTTTGTCTGCACCTTTTTTGATGAACAGCTCGTGAAGGCGTGGTTTGGGAGGGGGAAGGAAGAAGCCATCTGGTTCGTTATAGATTCCTTCTTTGGTGCCAAAAACACCGATTAGCTTATCGACTCGATCGTAGTAGGGTTTTAAATCCTCGTAACCTATGGGCCAATCGTCCCCAAACCCATCAATACTAGCTCTTTTGAAATCATTTGGACCAAAGCGAAGGGAAATTCTACCCCAGTGATTGGTCCGACCACCGACCATTCGGGAGCGAAACCAGTCGAACTGGGATCCGTTTTTACGGGTATAGGGTTCCCCTTCAATATCCCATCCTCCGATGGCTTGATCAAAATCTCCAAATGGGCGAATCCTGGTGCCCGCTCCTCTTCTTGGGGATTCCCATGGTGGTCTTAGTTGGGTTCGGTCTTCTTCTTTTGCTGGATCGAAATCTCCTCCAGCCTCAACCACAGCTACCGTAAGCCCTGCTTCCGAAAGGACTTTTGAAGCCATTCCACCTCCTGCTCCTGAACCTACGATGATCACGTCATAGCTATCAGGAGTTTCTTTGATTTGAAAGCTCATTTTTTAAAAATTTTAATGAAGTTGAAAATATAGGGTAAAAAAATAGATGATGAAAATACTACTTATTTAAAATATGGATGGGCGGTTGAAAATAATTTTAATCGATTTAAAATAAGTCTGTATTTCTTAAATTTCTTTAGCAATGAAGGGCCAGACTGTTTCGAAAACGATCTGGTGACCTTCATCGGTTGGATGAATGCCATCGGGTAAATTTAAGTTTGGATCTCCGGCTACTCCTTCAAGTAAGAAAGGGATCAAGGTTACCTTTTTTTTCTCGGCTATTTCTGGATAAATCGTTTGAAATTCCTGCGTATATTCCATGCCCATATTTGGAGGGATCTGCATTCCTGCCAAGATGATTTTTGTCGAAGGGTATTTCGTTCGAACCTTGTCGATAATCTTTTCCAGATTGGACCGGGTTTCAGTTAAAGCTATTCCTCTAAGCCCATCATTCCCACCCAATTCCAATACGAAAATAGAGGGCTCCTCTTCCAGAAACCAATCCAGGCGATTTAATCCGCCCGCAGTAGTTTCACCACTTAATCCCCCGTTGATCACCCGATAATTCAATCCCAGACTATCAATACGCTGCTGGGTCAACCCTGGAAAAGCATCGTCTTTTTCTATTCCATAGCCTGCCGTTAGACTATTTCCAAAGAAAAGTATAGTCTTTTGGGAAGTTGGATTGGTAGATTCCTCAACTTCTTCCTTAGGTAAGTCTTGTGCTGTTTTTTCATTGGAATTAGTACAGGCAAATGCCAGTAAGAAAGCAAAAGCTGTAAATAATAAGGACAAGGTTGATTTTATTTTTATCATCGGTTTATTTAAGAACTATGGTATTCCACTCGAAGATGGATCATTTTGAGCGGCTAATTACTTTAGAGAATTGTTTTTTTTATTCACAAGTTCAAAAATCATACAGATTTTGAGCCGATCATCGTCTTAAAGTCCGATAGTGACCCGATTTTTTTGTTTCTTGTCAAATCAGAAATTCCAGAACCTAGGTATGTTAACCCAGGTATGTTAACAAAGGGTTGGGCTTTTCGTTTGAGAAGAAAATCATCTGGCATCTTACTAGTAAAATGAATATACTTTCCATTCAAAATTTGAGCAAAACCTACCAAAGCGGAAGCAGAAAACTGACTGTTTTGGACGATGTGAACTTTGACCTTGCTATCGGGGAAACGATCTCCATTGTTGGGCCCTCCGGGAGTGGCAAAACTACGCTTTTGGGCTTGTGTGCAGGATTGGATTCTGCTAGTTCCGGCTCGGTGGTTTTAAATGGAGCCTCATTGGAAAAACTCTCAGAGGATCAACGTGCTGCTATCCGCAATCAGCATGTAGGGTTTATTTTTCAAAATTTCCAGTTATTGCCCACACTTACTGCTTTGGAAAATGTGATGGTACCGCTCGAACTAAAAAGACGAAAAGATGCGCGAACTAAGGCCATGGAACTTTTAAAGAAAGTGGGTTTGGGTGACAGGATGACTCATTATCCGACGCAACTTTCAGGAGGCGAGCAGCAGCGGGTTTCCATAGCCCGAGCCTTTGCCAATGAACCCAAGATCCTTTTTGCAGATGAACCGACGGGGAATTTGGATACCGAAACCGGGGAAATGATCGAACGTTTGATATTTGATTTAAATAAAGAAAAAGGAACCACTCTGGTTTTGGTTACCCATGATACCGAACTGGCCGCCAAAACACAGCGAATTATTCACATCAAGGGAGGGAAAATACAGGAGGATAATCATGCCTGATTTTGCGTGGATTCTGAAAATGGCCCTTCGGGATTTTCGGAAAAATATTTCAAGATTGTTGCTTTTTGTATCTTCTATCGTTGTGGGAATTGCCGCACTGGTAGCCATTAGCTCATTTGGTGATAATCTAACTGCGGATATTGATAATCAGGCCAAAGAACTTCTCGGTGCTGATTTAGTCTTGGAAAACAACAAGCCAATCGGTGATCAGGCCATTGATTCGATGGCTATCCTAACGGCAAGTGAGGTGAATTTTGCCTCCATGGTTGCATTTCCAGAAACAGGAGCTAGTCGCTTAACTCAAGTCCGGGCCCTAGAAGGAGCGTTTCCATTTTATGGAAAATTGGAAACTATTCCCGAATCCGGAGATACGGATTTTAGATCTGGAGGACAAAAGGCTTTGGTAGAAAAAGTTCTGATGGCCCAGTTTAATGCCGAAGTGGGCGATAAAATAAAAGTTGGAAATCTCGAATTTGAAATTGCAGGTGAACTTCAGGGAGTTCCCGGTCAGACTGGAATCACTGCCACAGTTGCTCCCGCCGTATATATCCCGATGGCTTATTTGGAACAGACGGGATTGGTCCAGTATGGTAGCCGTGTAGAGTACAATCGCTATTTTCAGTTTGAAGCCAATACAGATGTTGAAGCCCTGATTGAGCCATTTGAAGAGGAATGGGAAATTGATCGGGTGGATGCGGATACGGTTGAAGACCGGAAACGTTCAACGGGCAGGTCTTTTGCAAACCTATCTAATTTTCTAAGCTTGGTGGCTTTTATTGCTTTGCTTTTAGGCTGTGTGGGAGTGGCCTCGGCAGTTAATGTTTTTGTCAAAGAAAAACTCGCTTCTGTTGCAGTTTTGCGCTGTTTGGGTGTCTCCTCCCGAGACGTTTTGTTGATTTACCTGTTTGAGATTGTGGTTATGGGCTTGGTGGGAGCCATACTTGGGTCTTTTCTGGGCACTGGGCTCCAGTTTATTTTACCGACAGTATTTGCGGATTTTTTACCCGTGGAGGTAAGTGTGAATATTTCTTGGTTATCCATAGGGTTTGGGGTGATTACAGGATTATTTGTTTCCATTCTTTTTGCCCTTTTACCGCTGTTGAAAGTGAGGAAAGTATCACCCATGGCTACGCTGAGGCCAGAAACAGCAGACGCTTCGCTTCTCAAAGATCCGATGCGTTGGCTGGTTATTTTTGGAATTTTGGCATTTATCTGGGGTTTTAGTTATTATCTTCTAGGTCAAATTGATTGGTCTTTTGGCTTTACCGGTTTTGTGGTTTTTGCCTTTGGTATCCTTTGGGGGGTGGGGCAATTGATCATGTGGTCGGTCCGAAAATTCCTTCCGATTACACTCAGATATACCATACGTCAGTCTTTGGCAAACCTTTACCGACCCAATAATCAGACAATTTCACTTATTGCCACCATAGGGTTAGGTACGGCGATGATCAGTACACTTTTCTTTCTCCAAAGTCAGCTTTTGGAAGAGGCAAAATTTGCTGATGAAGAAGATCAACCCAATTTGTTGATGTTTGATATTCAAACTCCACAGCTTGATGAAGTAAGGAAAAAAGTGCTCAGCAGAAATCTCAAAATCATCCAAGAGGTTCCCATTGTGACCATGCAGCTCAATGAAATCAATGGAATCGATAAACGGGAAAACGAAGCGTTACCTGATGAGGAAAACTACTCCCGCTGGATGTATAATCGGGAATACCGGGTGACCTATCGAGATACGCTGATTGAGACCGAAAAGCTGGTAGAGGGAGAATTAATCCCCGTAGGAGCTCGTGGAGACTCTATTTTTGTGAGTTTGTCCGAAGGGTTTGGAGGTGATCGGATGAAAATTGGGGATGAAATCGAATTTAATGTCCAAGGCAGGCCGATTAAAACTTATATTGGTAGCTTTAGGGATATTAAATTCAATCAGGTTTCAACCAATTTTGTGGTTTTGTTTCCAGAAGGAGTATTGGAACAGGCACCCA
Organism: Algoriphagus sp.; assembly: GCF_024305035.1. Lineage (GTDB taxonomy): Bacteria > Bacteroidota > Bacteroidia > Cytophagales > Cyclobacteriaceae > Algoriphagus. The sequence continues at coordinate 9,772 of NZ_JAMWZB010000008.1, read as the reverse complement.
AGTTTCATGTAATTATTACCCATGCCAATAATGACCGCGAATCTGCGGCAATCCAATCAGAAGTGGTCCGGGAATTCCCAAATATTTCTGTAGTGAACTTAGGAGCGATCGTGGAAACGCTGGAGGATATTTTAAATAAAATCAGTTTTGTAATCCAGTTTATGGCCTTGTTTAGCATTGTGACTGGGATACTGGTTTTGATCAGTTCATTGATCATCAGTAAGTACCAACGAATGCGCGAAAGTATTCTTCTTCGGACTCTAGGAGCGGATTCGGGCACAGTGAGTAAAATCAATACGCTGGAATATTTCTTTTTGGGAAGTTTGGCCTCTTTATCTGGAATTATTTTATCCTTTCTGGCCACTTGGCTATTGAGCGTATTTGTTTTCGAAATGAGTTTTAGACCCGCATGGGCAGCTGCTTTCGGACTTTATGCAACCATTACCATACTTACCATCGTTTTAGGCTGGCTCAATGGCCGGAAAATCATCAATCAACCTCCGATGGAGATTTTAAGAGGTAATGGATAAAGCATAAAACTGACTGATCTAATCATGGGGTTTGGGAAATTGAGCCTACCCCAAAGCCAAATTGCTTTCATAAATTAACTAAGTATAAAGCAAAGATTTGGATCTTCTAATCAAAGAATTGGTTATGGAAAATCCTAAAATTGTTTTGTGGAAGGTACGAAGGAGGTTCTTTTTTCAGATAAACTAAAGGATTGTTTGATTTCTGTTTTTTACCGGCCCAATAAGCATAGGCGAGGTCAGCTTTTTCCAATAACCAATCTTGCCCCTGATACTTTTTGGCAAATGATTACTTTCCCGGCTTTCTAGTTCAATGGGTTTTTAGGCCAATTTTCGAAGAGCAAGAAAAAGAGAGTCAAGAAGCAGTAGAAAGAAAAAGCTAGAACTGGAAAAACTTAAATTTGATGTCAAGAATTCCAAGAGGATTTACAAGGCCTATTGGCGGATGTTTGGATTTGTGTTGGTTGGTTTTGTTTAAGTCATGATTTGTCTTGTTGTATGGCTTTTAGAGGAGCCGGGATTGGAAAAGTAAGAGCGATGCAGACTTTAAAAGAGATGCATACTTTTTGAAACACTTTGGGTAGTTTTGGGTGAATTTAACTGATGCCCACTTTAAATTTACCAAACTTGGACCAAGAACATGGATTTTATTTGAAGCCCAAACAGGATCAGGTTTGGATTCAGGTAAAAATTGGATTTACTACTTTTTTGACTTTACTTTTGGTTTTTATCATTTGTTGGATAACTGGATTTTTTCTCCCTTTGATCATCATCGTTCCCATCACACTCTCCCTTGTTGCTCCTTTTTTTGATGTGCCTTCGTTAAAAAAGACCGGTAATTTGGTTTATTATTCTCCTTTATTCCTGGCAGAAAAGCCTAAAAATGGAAAGATAATCATTCATGGAGGAACCCTGTTTGACTATGTTTTTGTGATCGACAGAAAACTGAGTGGAAGGAAAAGAATGAACATGATCCTCCTTCTTTATCTTCAGGGCTTAGATCAACTCATTGATCAGCTTCAAAAAGAGAATAAAAGGAATCTAATCCTACGGGGCACCAGCTATATAATCAATGAGAGGACTGCCCAGAAATTGGGATTCCGAATTGTTCAGACTGATTTTTTGCAGAAATGTATTTTAGTTTACAATTACTTTAATCTTATGCTCTCTTATTCCATTGCAAAAGGGAAATGGACTTTTCCAAAACTGGGTGAGACCAAAACTTTTGAGGCGAATCTTAATGAACTGATTGAGCGCAGGGATTTTATCAAAGACTGGAAGGGGAAATTAACGGATAGACAATTTGTCTAGATTTTGGGCGAGCTCTTTTGGTGCGGTTTAAAAATGGGCAAGACAGCATGAGAGAATTGGCGATCTTGTTTTGACAGGTAAATTTTACCCTGAAGGGTGAGGGTTTTGATAAAAAGACCTTTAGTAACATTGTTTTTTTGAGGACCGACATCAATTTTAACGTGTTGCGATCCTAAGCATTGAAAGGGCCGGGATAAAATTAGGCAGCAGTAATCTTTGCACTTGGAACTGGTCAAGGGTCAAATTATCAGCAAGCGAAATCGGAGAAATTCTCTTTTTTTGGCTCATTTTGAAAAATACTAGAAGCCAGAAAAGCAATTTTGCGCAACTACAAAGGCTATAGTTTCAATAGTCAATCAATTTAGAGCCAATGAATTACAGTTTATCTACCCTTATCTAGTAAATATTTCCTAACTCATCATGATTTATAAAGGGCATCGATGTGATGAGAAATTTAGCAGATAGGTTAGCCATAATCATTTAAATGGCAGTTTGTTCCTGTTTTGTCACTAGAAAAAAAACAACCCCCTTGTAATGTTTTGAAAAACAAGAGGGTTGATTCTTAAAAGTTGTGGAGCTGGCGAGATTCGAACTCGCGTCCAGATAAGGAAACACCGTACCGTCTACATGCTTAGTCACCTGTTGGTTTTTCGACTAGACTATGCTGGGAGACACACCTGAGTCTAGCTTAGCGATTGGGACTTAAGCTTGCTTAATCGCATCACAAGCCGCAGTCTGACCTGATCGACACCTCGGATCCGTCCGGATCAGACCACAGGTGGTGAGATGTGGAAAAGTATTTACGTCATAAATTGACATAAATATCAACCAAACTTCGAATTGACAAAATGTGTCAAAAATGAGTATAATCTGTGATGATGTAGGTGGCTTGCCACTGAATTGCCACTAGAATGTATCGTACAAAATTTGTCCTTAAAAATGTCAGTAAGAGAACTGGCAAAGGTAAAATCGCAATTGAAATCTACTTCTATAAGGATGGCATTCGAGATAGAATGTACTTTCCTACAGGGGAGGAGCTAAACAATAATTATTGGAACAAGGGATCTATTTCTAAATCCTATCCACTAAAAAATCAGCTTTTGAAAAGGCTGGATGAGAAGCATCAGGAACTCAAACAAAAGCTCCATCGATGGGAAAATGAATTGGGATTCCTCAATGCAGACTTGGTGAGAAACAAGCTCTCTGAAAAGTCAAATGCTGAAAAGGATATTCTTACCCTATACGATGAGTTTATGGAGGTGAAGAAGCTGACAGCTAAACACAAAATGGTGATCAAGCTGAATACTATCAAAAACCATCTCAAGATATTCCTTGGCAGTAAGAAAATGTATATCGTAGAATACAACCAAGGTTTTATCAATAAATTGACTCATTACTGGGAACAAAAAGTAGGGCTTCAACCTAATACTATCCACAAGAATTTCAGGTTTATCTTGCTATTTCTGAATTACCTGAGAAAAGAAGGTGTAATAGATTCTGATTTCTACAAAAGCTTCCAATACCCCAGAGCGGTAGAAACCAATACCATCGTCCTGACCAAATCTGAAGTTGTAAAATTGATGAAGTACCATCCAAAAACTGCCTCAGAGAGTAAAGTGAGAGATTTATTCCTAGTTCTGATATTCACAGGACTGAGGTTTGGGGATGCAATTCGGATCAATAGTAGCTGGGTAAGGGGAGAATTCCTTTATATCAATACACAGAAAACAGGAGAGAAAGTATCTATACCTATTCACCCTAAGCTGAAAGAAGTATTGATGAAGTATAATTTTGACTTAGCTCCATTGAAAATCTCCAATCAGAAATTCAATGACTACGTCAAAGACTTATGTGAAGCTGCGGAGATAAAAGATTCTGTGGAGATAGTGAGGCATGAAAAGGGAGTAAAAAAGTACCTGGTATTTCCCAAATTCAAGCTGATAGCCAGTCACACAGGCAGGAGAACCTTTATCACGAATGCTATTCTTGCAGGGATTCCGTTACCCGTGATCCAGAAGATAACAGGGCATAGAAAGCTTACCACGCTTCAGAAGTATGTGGAGATTGCGGATGACTCTAAGAAATCTGAGCTGGAGAAGTTTACGAATTATTTTAAATAATCTATCCAATTAGCAACTACCTCCATTTCTCATTTATCCAATTTGAAGAAATGTAGCCTAGTTTACCTTCAATTTTAATCTTGTGGAATTTTTCATCATACTTTTCAAGAAGTTGATAGTTGTATCTTTTTGTATAACCGATTATTTTACTATTTGAAGATTCTCTAGCTAAAATAGGCATAGAATAAACTGGACTACCTAAAACCACTTTTGTTGGAGCATTCGATTCTTCTCTCTTCCGTTGGGGTGAATAGCTTTTTGGTGGGGCAGAGGATTTATTTTTTAACCTGTTTTCAAAATCCCTTTGAATTTTTTCAAAACTGAATTCAAGCTTTTGAATTTCATATTCTTTAGAAGACAAGTCTCCTTTTAAAATTTCATCGAACTTAGTTGCGAAATCAACTATTTCATTGTTAAATTTTTCATCAAATTCCTCTTTGTAGACCTCAACGTATGCTAATACCTTAGAGTGAAGGGATATTAACTTTTGAAAATTCTCATCAGATTTTTTTGATTTTATTGTTGGAGCAAACAATAGCTCATTGAAAGTCATAGGGTTGTACTTAGCCACAGGCGGCGGAGCTGTGTACCTGTTTACTTGACTGAAACTGCTGAAAGAGATGAAAAATACAAAAGTTGTAAATATTATAAGTCTCATAGCTCAAAATTTTTTTTGCTATTCTAAAGTAGTAACTTTTGAGTGGTAACGCAAGAGTTCGGAATGAATTTGCTTTATCTTTATGAAGAATAAAGATGAGCAGTTCGAGGAATTTAAGCAGGAACAGCTCCAGAAATTAGCTAGTCGGATCAAGGAGCTGAGAATCAAAAAGGGCTACACCTCCTATGAATATTTTGCCTATGATCACAATATCCCAAGGGCTCAGTATGGCAGATACGAAAAAGGGGAAGATTTGAAATTCAGCAGTTTACTAAAAATCTTGAAAGGATTGGATATCAGTTTAAAAGAGTTTTTTGAAGAAGGATTCTAATGAAAAACAAGGAAATCAATTTTTCGGAAGAGGAAAAACACGAAGCACTTCAGGAGCTACAAGATGAGTGGGATTCCTTTAGACCTCCAAGGGAAATTGATGAGCGAATTTTTTACCATTTCTGTTGAGAATAAATCAGTGAATCAAATAGTAGAGTTAATCTGTAAAGAGTTTGATACGAAGGAGTGTTATGCTACCAAATGCTGGTGGTATTCCTCGCTGCAGAAAGACTGCCAAACGAATAGGTCTGAATTTAAACTGTGGAGCATGTAAAGAAGATTGTGTTCCCAAATGATTTCGACCCCCGGGACAGGAGTCAGCTAATTAATAAGAAAAATTCCAAGCCCTGTCAAATTTGAAATCAATAAGAAAGAGGAAGTTTTAAATTAAATTCTTATTTTCATGCCAGATCTATTTTTAGCAAATGCTCCAGGAACTCATCAAAGACCTACAATCCACCTTGAAAAACTACAGTCAGGGACTTACCAAACAAAACCTATTGGTAGATATCCCTTGGACTATGGTAGATGGGGATCTAAATCTTCAGCGACTAATATTCCGAAAGGACAACTCCTTATACATCGTCCGAGAAGGAGAAATCCAAGAAAGTAAGTGGGAGTACCTTCCAGCGATGAACTCTCTGGTGATAGATTTAGGAGGTAAGAAAATCCTAATGAATGAGGTTTTTGCAGATGGAAAGGCTTTGATTTTAAAACGGGATGGATTGGCAATAGATTTTTTATCTTTCGCTAATCAAAACGAATTGCCTGATTTAGAACTTGGAAGTTATTTGAAGTTGATAATTAGCAAAAAATCCAATTCAAAAGAAGGAGAGAAATCTATTTCGGCTCGTAAAAAATCTGAATATGAGCTCAAAAAAAGTCGTGAAGCATTAAATAACATTATTTATTTTTTGCTTTCATTAGTTTTAATGCTAGCTTTTATATTGTATTTATCTAAGAATTAAACAAAATGGCACAAAAACTCAAAAAAATCTTTTGGGCTAAACTTATAATCCACTTAAAAAGTAATGTAACTGGCAAAAAATATTGCAAATATAGCATTTTACCAACTAAAAAAGGAGAAATTGGATTGGTTGAATAGGAATGACTAGTTGTCTAAAAAATTAAAAAATGGAAAGTCTTTTATTTACAATTATAATTATTCTTGGATTAATTATTTATTTTATGAATTATGGTAGAACGATTGATAATAAATCAAGAAATTATTCCGAAAAGTCAAGTTCGGAAAAAGCCTCTACAGCTGCACAAGTTAAATTACAAACTCTGAAAGAGAATTTGAAAGAATTTAAGGATCTTAGAATTAAATTTAATTCCCTAAACTTTGAGTATGAAAATAGAATAAATAATCTACTGAGTGAGATAGATTATTTGCTGTCTTATGAATTCGTAGAGGATTTAAAAGAAAAAAATCCAAATTATAATTCAATAACTCCTGAGGAAATCAATATAGAGAGAAGCTATTTAATACCTCTGATTGAAGATAAAATCAAATCTATAAAAGGAGATTTAGAAATTATTGATAATTATCCTAGTTTGGAAATTAATGAAAATTGGAAAAACCTTAATTTAAACACCAAGAGAAAGTTGGAGAAAGAAGGAATAGGTCCCTCTGATATTGATAATATAGATTTTATCGAAATTAACTATCCTGGAAAAATTAATGATTTGGATTGTTTGGTAAATCTTAAAGTGGTTGAAATTAAAAATAGAAATATAACTCCAAATGAATTCATACATATTTTGAATTTGCCTAATATAGATTGTATTTTTTTGTTAAATGGGAAAATAGATTTTTTTCTCCAGTATAATCTTCCGTCGATAAGTAAGAGTGTTCAATTAGGTCAAGTTTTATTAGATATGAAATCTTATTTATTACTTAGGGAAAAATTCCCTCAATTAGAGTTGAATATGTATGAATTAATTCTTGTAGATGCTAAAATTGAAGATTTAAATGATTTTTTCAGTATGGAGTTATGGAGTTTATATTCTACTGTTGAATTTTTTGCTGAAAAGTACTTGTTGGATAGTGAAGATTTAGATTTTATGATGGGGCATATTTTAAAGGTTCCTCAAAATTTAGAATTTGTCAAATTTACTCACTTAGGGGAAAGTGTAGATATTTATAAATATGATGAGAAGGAATTATTAGACCTTTATGAAGAACTTTATTTATAATTTCATTTTCTTTCTTTATGATCTATTTAAATAGTAAAATCATTAAGCTAAATAAGGGCATAAGGTTCCTTAAGGAATATAGTGGCGAAGTCTGGAACTTTAACCAAGGATTGCCTAATGGAATATTACATAAAAAGTTCACAGGAATTGGGGCTACAACATGTGAAATTGAGGCTCCTAGAAATAGTATTTTAGTATTTCCGACTGTCAGCTTGGCAAAATCTAAATGTAATAAATCTTTAGCTGAAGTAAAAAGATACAAGGAGAATCAGGAGGAGTCTAGTTTTGAATTCTTTTATGTTGGTGGAGGTGTAAAAAATAGTCACATAGAAGAATTTCTAGAAATCAAAGAACCTGAGAAGTTTACAAAATTCTTCGTTGTTGCTGATAGCCTGCCAAGATTGATAGAGATTTTGGGTGAGTCAGCATATTCTGATTACTTTTTGATGGTTGATGAGATAGATACCTTTCAAATTGACACTTCTTATAGGGTGTCATTAGAATATGCAGTTGACTATTTCAAAGAGTTTACAAATAAGTGTGCTTTAACAGCCACATTGATTCCGTTCTCTGACCCAGAATTTGATGTGGATAATTTAGACTATTGGGTAGTTGAGAAAGAGATTGAGGATAAGCCTGATTTTAAAATTATTGAATCCAATTTTCCAGTTGATAAAATTGTAGAAGAGATTATACAATTGATTGATTCGGGAGAGAGAATAGTTGTGGCAATTAATTCTATCTCGAATATCAATAGAATAACAAAAACACTTATCAAAAGAACATCATTAATCAAAGGTGATTTAGGTCTTCTATGTAGTCAATATAGTAAATATGATGCAACTCATGAGCTGGAATGGATAGATGTTCCAGAAAATGGTGAGATAAATCTTCAGCACCAAGTTACTTTTATGACATCAGCCTATTTCATTGGAATAGATATTAAGGATATTTTTCATTTAATTATAGGTAACATTAATTATCGAGAGCATACTATTCTTACTTTTGAGAAAATTTATCAGATTACAGGAAGGGCTAGAAATGGCACTTATTCTACTCAATTAATTTCGTTTCAGAGGTTAGAATTATATAAAGACTTTTTTGATTTGGAAGAAATGAAATCTAGAATTTCTAAGATTAATGAAATATTAGAATTTAGTAAAGGTATTTACCAAGACGGAGAATTTCAAGATGACTATCAATCTTTACAAGTATCAATTTCTAAGACAAAATTAGATGGTCAAGACGGGTTTTTAAGGATAAATAAGGATGGATTTTTGGTTCCTTCTAATTTTACTATAGATTATAAAAATCATTTTTATGAATCTATTCAAGAGTATAATGATGGTTTGGAATCACTTGTTGAAAGACTTGAGGTTTATTTCAATGTTGAAAGGGAAGTTTCATTGAGTGATTCATTTGTTAGTGAAATAGAGTCTTATAAAGGCATTGATTTTATTGATTCTTTTAGCGAAAAGGTTCAAGGTTTATTTAAAGATTTAAGTAAAAGGATTGAAGAGAACAAAGAATGGAGGGTCGGAGATATTTTTAATGTGTATCTTTTTAAGTTCTTGGAGCAACATAAGTCAAATAAAAGGCTTTTTTGTGCAGGACTTCAAATTGCTTTCTTTTTGGATAAAACACAATCTTTAGAGTTGACTAAGAAGGATTTTATAGAATTTAATTCTCCAAAATTTAAGATTAAGGGATTTGGAAAACTTTTGTTACTATTTCAATTTTATTGGAGTTCTGAGTTCAAAAAATTTAAAGGGGAATTTAAGTTAAATGATGAATATTCTGCTATTGAGATTGAAACTAAGATCTCTACATTATATGTTAAATATGAAAAAATTAGGAAATTTTTCATTGAAAAAGAAATCTCTCAACAGGCATATTTAGTTTCTGTTTTATCTCTATTATTTAAAGTAGAAAAAGTAAATAGAAAGTTTGATCCAATAACACGAAAGAAAAGTCCATATAAGTATAAAATCATCGCATTTGAAAGTCCATCATTTGAGAGATTAGAAAATTCTAAAGTTAGCTTATCAAGTAAAAGATATGGAACACCTGTAGAACTATCTGATAAAATGGGTTCCTCAATTAGGTATTTTTTACTTCATTTAGATAGGAAGGATATTGACTACCTTCTTAAATAATTTGGACAGGGGTTAGATTCTTTTTAATAAATATATGACCCCTGTCCATTTGTATACCCCCCTTCAAGCACCACATTAGAGAAAGTCCCCCCGCCAAACTTTTTTGGGGGATAGTCCCCGTATGGGGTCTGCCAGTGTAAAATTAATAGCTCTAATTTTTTACTCAATTGAAGAGTATATCAATAAAAGCAAACAGTGCTTCATTACATTTCTTTAGTCTTGAGCTTACTTTTTTTAAAAGTAGCAAAAGTTCAGTTAATCAGCTTACTGGTGGATATATGCTTACATAGAGGTGGACTAGTTCTGCCTTTTTTTATGCCTATACGCCAAGTAAATCATTATTCACATAATTAATTATGGCTATTATGTCAAATCTAAATTTCAGAAAGGCTGCTCGAAAGCAAGCCAAAATCAAGGTATCCACCCGAGCAACCCCGTCTTTGCTTAGTTTGATTTTTTATTAATGAAAAG
>NZ_JAMWZB010000079.1 GCF_024305035.1 Algoriphagus sp. | reverse complement strand
CCTCGGTGATTTCTTTGCCGATGCAGGTCATCTCTTCCAGGTTCCCCTCCGGATACAGCTCGATCTCTTCCACCGGAAGATGTTCGGGCAGTTTGGTCCTGCCCGGATGCGAAGAACCGGATTTCCTGCGGACATACTCCACCTTTTCGGTCAGTTGCTCTTCCTGCTGCTTCTGCTGCTCGGCAGTGGCTTCAAAAGGAAGGCTCAGCTGGTCGGAAGACTCAAAGCGTTCCCGCTTCTGGCCGAAGAGTGTACGTTGGAACTTGGCAATGATCCCTTCCAGCTTTTCGATCCGGCGGTCTTTGGATTCGATTGATTTATCCCTGGACTCAAGTTCCTTTTCCCGCTCGCCCAACAGGGCGATGAGTTCGGTTTTAGTGAGCTGGTCCAGTGGTTGGTTCATGCATCGAAAATATCAGTCAAAAAGGAGTCTTCAAAGCATTAGTTTCCCACAGGACCTGTGGATAAGTAGGCGCCCGGGATGATTTTTGGCTGAGAGTCCAAAAATCCGCCTCCAGTATCCAAAAAGGGACTTTAAGAACCAAAAACCTGAACGGAGGTCAATAAAAAAAATACAAAAACCCTGAAAAAAATCCTCAGGGTTTGGTGTATCTGGGAAGCTGCCGGGAATCCAGCACCTTGATGCCCTCGACCATCAATACCAGAGAGCTCCAGGGAAGTTTGCCGCCTTGTTCCATTCCATCGGGCGGCTGAAAGACACCTTTTTCAAGACGCTTGTAATAGATCACCAATCCCCCTGCTTCCCAGTGGAGCAGCTTGACCAGGGTACGGTTGGATATTCCGGACAATACTGACCCCCGTTCCGGGCATATTGACCCCCCTAAAAA
>NZ_JAMWZB010000078.1 GCF_024305035.1 Algoriphagus sp. | reverse complement strand
TAAGATAACTGTCTTTACCCACACCGGTTGCCGTAACTCGCAAAGCACCTTCACCATTTATAGAACCGGCAATTACTTTCTCTTCTGCTTCTTTTTTTACAGGTACACTTTCGCCCGTGAGCATACTTTCATTTACATACGAAACTCCATCTATTATCAATCCGTCAGCGGGAATTTTTTCACCAGGTTTGATGATAATGGTTTCACCATTTTTTAAGTCTTCGAGTCTTATTTTTATAGCTTCACCGTGTCGCTCCACAGTAACATCGTTGGGTAAAAGTGCGACTAATGACTGCAATGCCTTTGAAGCCGCCATTGTAGAACGCATTTCTAACCAATGCCCCAAAAGCATAATCACGATAAGCGTTGCCAGTTCCCAATAAAAATCCATTCCCTGAAGTCCAAAAGTAACCGCAACAGAATAGATGAAGGCAACAGAAATAGCGATTGCTACCAGGGTCATCATTCCGATGGCTTTTGCTTTAATTTCGCCTACCATTCCTTTGAGGAAAGGCATTCCGCCATAGATATAAATGATGGTTCCCAATGCCAGCAATACATATTTATCTCCTGGAAAGGAAATACTAAAACCAAACCATTCCTGTATCATGGGCGATAAGAGCAAAATGGGAACGGTAATGATTAAACTTACCCAAAAACGTTTCAGAAAATCATTTGTATGATGTCCTTCGTGTTTGTCGTAACCGCTTTCTAAAAGCTGGCTATGGTCTTCGCTATGATGCGAATGTTCTTTGTGGTCGTGATGATGTTGGTGTCCGTGATGGCTATGCGTTTCTTTCTTTTCTCCACCCATTGGCACCAAATCCATTCCGCAAAGCGGACATTTTCCCGGTTCGTCCTTAATCACTTGTAAGTGCATTGGACAGGTATATTTTTTCATACTCTTTTTGTCTGTTGATATATGTTTGAAGTGTCGTTGTACACTTGCCGCTAACGTTTTGCGTATCCACCCCACCAAGTACATCTTTCATAGTTCCCCTACCAGCTGTAGGTTTG
>NZ_JAMWZB010000077.1 GCF_024305035.1 Algoriphagus sp. | reverse complement strand
TTGGATATTCCGGAGCATGCTGACCCCTCCAATCCGGAATGTTTTCAAGTAGTGAAAGTGCCATTACAGGCTGGATTCGACTGACATTCCGGCGCATGTTGACCCCTCTAACATAGATTTTCGGTGATATTCCGGAGCATATTGACCCCCAAGGTTGATATTCCGGAGTATGTTGACCCCTCTGATCAATGGTTTTGGTTTTTTAGCGGACATTTTCGATAACCGCTAACTATAATCCAATGGCTGGAAAACCTAAACCGATGAGTCAGATAAAACAGATGATCATACTTAACAGGCAGGGAAAGGGAGTCAAGACAATCGCCCGTATGCTGGATATCAGTAAGAATACCGTCAAGACGTATCTCTTTAAGCTTGACAAGCTACTGACGTCCAACCGTTCAGAGAAGCTTACCGTCGAGAAACTCCTTGGCCTTGACGAGCCTGAGTTATATACGCTTTTTCATCCCGGAAACCCTTCTTATAAAGATTCCAGGTATGAATACTTTAAAGCCAATCTGGCCTATTATCAAAAAGAGATGGAAAAGACGGGAGTAACCAGAGCCGTTCTATGGGAAGAATACAGACAGGCCGTTCCGGATGGATATAGCTACTCCCAGTTCTGCTTCCACCTGGACCAGCAGCAGACCGCAAAAGGGAAGCCTTCGATGGTTCTTGACCACAAGCCCGCAGAAAAGCTCTACATAGATTTTGCGGGAAAAACCATCCCCTATGTCGACAGGGAAACAGGTGAAGTCATCGCCTGCCAGCTTTTTGTTGCCTGCCTGCCCTTCTCGGATTATGCGTTTGCCATGGCTGTGCCATCCCAGAGCACAGCGGACTTTCTTTATGCGCTCAGCAGGTGCATGGAAGACTTGGGAGGTGTTCCGCAGCTTCTGGTTCCCGACAACCTGAAGGCAGCTGTGGTTAAAGCAGACCGGTACGAACCTGATATCAACCAAGCCCTTGAGGATTTTGCCAACCACTACGGAACAGCCGTACTTCCGGCACGGGCAAGAAAGCCACAGGATTATGTATACATTTTTGTTATGTAAAAA
>NZ_JAMWZB010000076.1 GCF_024305035.1 Algoriphagus sp. | reverse complement strand
CTTGATTCTGTTTTCACAGTCTGCCCTGGTGTTGTATACATTCCAGATCTGATCTAAAGGAAGATCCAGATTGGTGACATAACAGCTGAAGCGATAGCCCGGAAGATCTTCAAACAGTTCTTTTCCTCCTGATTTAGGTCGGATATCCACTTGTTTTTTCACCACAATATACCTTCTGGATTTGCCCTTTTCATGAGAAAACCTCATCTCACTCAGCTCAATACCCTTGGTCAGTTCCACCCAGTTGTCCAATCCCCACACTTCACTTTTCACATTCGGGTACATCTTCACCGTCATGATATAATTGAGCTGTTCTTCCTCCAGATAGCTTAACAACTCTTCGGTATAAAAGCCACTGTCAGCCCTTACCAAGCCTACTTTTTTGCCTTTCAATGCCTGGTCAAATGTTTCCTGCATAAACAACTTGCAACTGCTGCTGTCGGCCGTGTTGCCGGGTCTGAGCCAGGCATTGGCTACCATCCGGGTCTGTCCAACAAAGGCCATCAGCGGATGGTGGGAATTCCTGCCCCGCTTATTGGGATTGTACCCTTTGGCACTTCCTTGCTGATCTCCGTAGCGGGTAATCACAGTGCTGTCAAAATCAACGGTAAGATTATCCACGCCAATCTGGTCAAAAAACCAGTGCTGAAGAACAGGAAAAACCTCGGTGTTTCTTTTTTGGGAAAACTTACCGAAAAATCGGCTGTAGGTGCTTTGTGAGGGCATCTGATCCAATCCAAAAATGGACTGCAATACCGAATCATAACGCAGCCAGTCACAGTGGATATAGCGGCTCGCACCGGTCCAGATGCTCAGCCAAAAGGAGGTCACGATATCTGTCGGATCATAGCCCCGGTTAGATCCCGGTTGAGGCAAATCAAGCGAGCTGAGATACTCCTTAATCCCAGTCTGATCCACAAAACGCTTCATCAAACTCATTCCTCCATAAGGAGTCACAGGTTTGTCCGAATACTCAATAGGCAGATTAACCATTTTGGTGAAAGTTGATTCTATTAAAAATCGTGCTTTTCTCTTCCCTTTCAAAGATTTTGGGAAACTTTACTATTCCTATTGCATAATTGCGG
>NZ_JAMWZB010000075.1 GCF_024305035.1 Algoriphagus sp. | reverse complement strand
CAGGGAAATCGCTTTTAGATTTTAAGGATTTTAGCTCGATACGTATCATCCAATGCTGCCAGATGTCTTTTTGAGGGTTTACTATTTTTAGTTGATTTCTCCTGATCGATCAGTGTGAGTGCCATTTTGGCGATTATATTGAAGTTTAGAGCTGAGTGATCTTTCTTCTTTAGTGAGGCATCTTCTCTGAATATCACGTCCAGACTCCAATGGAGGTTGTTTTCCACTGCCCAGTGGCTTCTTACTGCATCGTGGATGAGCTTTGCATCCGCTTTCAGAGAAGTGATATAATATCTGGTCTCAGTAGTTCCCTTTCCTGTTTGCTTGATAATTCTTTCTGAGGTTATTCTTACCACGGCTGTTAAACCTGGCCACTCCTCCTTTTTGTCAAGGAACTCCAATTGGTCGACCACTTCACAGAGTCTGTGCTCTATTCTCCCATGGCCAAGTTCGTTGCTGCTGTATGCTGCTTTTACCGGGTTGATGGAAAATAGCTTTTCAACCTGATCTTTAAGTTCCTTTTGGTTTCCTTTCACCATCAGCACGTAGTCTGCTTCTTTTTTCTTTATTGCCCCGGCAATGTTCTTTTGACATCCCATGGCATCCAGGGTGACAATGCAGCCTTTCAGAGCTAACAGTTCCAGTAATTCGGGTATGGCAGTGATTTCATTGCTCTTGGAATCCACTTTTACCTGCCCTAAGCATAACCCGTTGGCCGTTGCAAAGGCTGAGACCACGTGTAACGCAGACTTTCCATTGGCCTTATCTTCAGAACCACGGAGTGTTTTGCCGTCTATGGACACCACTTCCCCTGAAGTGAATTGCACCATAGACTCAACCCAAGAAACAAAACACCTACTGAATGCTTGGGAATCTAGGGCTGCGAACACTTTACCCAGCACATCATGGGAAGGTATCCCATTGGTAAAAGGAAAGAACCTGCGAAGCCAGTCCACCTTGGCACGACCAAAAAGACTGATTGTAGTCCAGCTATCCATCCCGCTGACAACGGCAGCAATGGAAAGAAAAAGTATTTCATGAAGAGGATAAAGATGATTTCCTTGAGAGGTACGTCTGGGATCTTCCAAGTCTGCAAAAAAAGAAGAGAAAACCGGGGATTTTTTTGGGAAATTTTTAGGAAAGGTCATTTTTTTTGACCGCCACCTAAAATACCAAAAAAAATTTGATTTAAAAAAAATTCAAAAGCGATTTCCCTG
>NZ_JAMWZB010000074.1 GCF_024305035.1 Algoriphagus sp. | reverse complement strand
TGTGCAATCCCTATTCCACTACCGATCAGCGTTTGCCATTATATTCTTATCATCCAACGGATAATCCAGGAGGAATTAAATGGGGACAAACAGGAATTTCAAATTACTATGCCCCGACTAATATTTGGAGAAGCTGTAGATGTAATGATAAAAGCCCTATAGGTTGTGGTGCAGTGGCTATTGCCCAAACACTTTGGTATTTTAGACCTAACTCCAATTACCCATATAGCATAATGCCACAGACTTCAAATACTTGCCAAACGCCATCTACATCCGGTGAAACCTCTTTAGCATTGTTGATGTATAATTCTGCCCTCGCTGCCCATACCGATTTTAATTTTTTGACTACGTGCAACGGAATGACTTTGCCAGGGAATATAAGTCTCGCTTTGGAGTCTATGGGGATGACCAACGGAGGAAATACCTCTAATTTTAACCCCGCCAATTTGAGATTGGAATTGTTAAATGGGTACCCAGCGATTTTTTATGGGTATGATGACATAGATGAATGGCATATTTGGACGTGCGATGGGTACAAAAGAAATAATTATAGATCGTATGACTGTGACCTAGACGGATGCATGGAATGGTCCTATACCTGGTATTTTATGAATTGGGGATGGGATAATGATGATTTGACTCCTCCTACTAATGATGGTATAAATACCACTAATGGATATTATAGTTCTGGAGTTTTTTCTCCGTACGGTTCGTCAAAGAATTATAATAATGGATTAAAAATGATAACAGGATTAAGATGAAAAACATAGTTAAAATATGCGTGGTTATAGCTTTAACAGCTTGTGATGAGACCTTCCCATACGAAACGGGAAGATTTCCAGATGATGCTCCTGTTAATTTAACTGATTTGAACACGGAGTATGACGAAATGAACTCTAATTTTGTGCCTTCAACGGCTGATATCACGATTAATTTTGTTTTTTCAACAAATTCACTCTCTCAGGGTCAACAATTTGATCTGGATTATTCTTTAATTGGATTTTTGTGGGATAAAGAAAGTGGAAATTTTTCCTTTAGTACCAATAAAATATTTGATGGAAGCCAAAGCATTAGGAATAGTTTATTTGCAATTAATTCCCCATTACATGAAAAAGGGCCATACACCTTCGTGGAAGAAAACAGTAACTATGTTTTGTTTTCTAGAGCCGATTCGGATGGTTCTTTTTCCATCTTAACGGAACCTAAAATAAGCTCCTCAGAAGAGGTTGATAGGAGTGAATCTTCATTTAGGCTTTTGGACATTGGGTCAAGCGAAATGTATCCTTGTTTCTATGGGCAAAATTTTTTGAAAGACAATGAAGGTATTGTAAGCCAAGGCAGACCCGAAAAAATGCTTTTTAGCTCGGATCGGGATGGGGCATTTGATATCTACGA
>NZ_JAMWZB010000073.1 GCF_024305035.1 Algoriphagus sp. | reverse complement strand
TTAGAAAGAACAGCTGGAGAGAATGTGGGAAGCTATGCGATTAACTTGGGTAGCTTAAGTGCGGGAGCCAACTACACGATCGATTTCGCCGGAGCAGACTTTGCGATTATCAAGAAAGCCTTGACGATTACAGCTGAGGACAAGCAGAAGACCTACGGGGAAGTAAACCCAACGCTCACCTTCAGCTACAGCGGCCTAGTCAACGGAGATACGCAAGTAGAAACCGAACCAAGCATTAGCACGACAGCCACAGCAAGCTCGAATGTGGGAACCTACCCAATTGAACTAGCGGGTGGAGCGGACCAGAACTACGCCATCACGCTGGTAAACGGCACGCTGACCATCGGCAAGAAGGCCTTGACGATCACAGCAGACGATAAGCAGAAGATCTTTGGAAGAGAAGATCCGGCCCTGACCTACCGGGTGAGTGGTCTGACCGCAGGAGACGGTGAGTCAGTCATCACGGGAACCCTGAGCAGGGAATCCGGAGAAGCAGTGGGCAGCTACAGCATTACACAGGGCAGCCTGGATGCAGGTCAGAACTATACGATCAGCTACACCGGAGCCGAACTGGAGATTGTACCGGCAGTGCTGCTGATGATCAATACTCCCGAGCTGATCCGGACCCCCTGGTCGGTGATGCCGGAACTTCCCGAAACGGTGATCATCCTGACTGCAGACGGACAGGAAGTGGAGATCGGAGTCACTTGGGATGAAAGGCCCCTGAACCTGCTGGCCCGTGGAATCTACAGCCTGTTTGGCAGCTTGCAGTTGCCCGATGGCATTGAAAATGAAAGCGGAGAGCAAGCCCTGCTTCAGGTAGAAGTATTGGCCAAAGCGGCACCCCTAGACCTCAGCCTAAGCAACAACAGCTTTGATCCGAGTCCGACGGTCTTCTTCCAGGAAGTGGGTGCCTTTACGGTAGTGGATCCGGTGGATGACATCCACGAGATCGAGCTGATCGAAGGAGCGGCAGACAATGAATACTTTGAGATCCTCGAGGGGATATTGTTCTGGAGCAGTGCAGACCAGGCCTCGGGACGTACCGAGTTCAGGATCAGAGTCAGGGTGACCGACCGGGACGGCAACGTGTTGGAGAAGGACTTTGTGGTCATCCGTACGCGAATCAACCTGGAGGCCCTGGAGGTGTTCAACACCTTTACCCCGAACGGGGACGGGGTGAACGACAGCTGGGGCTTGCCGGCCCTGCGCTACTACAGCGGGGTTCGTCTTCAGGTCTTTGACCTGAGCGGAGAGCGCCTGTTCTACAGCGAGGACGCGGATGTGCGATGGGACGGCAGCTACAGGGGTAAGGAGCTTCCAACGGGAGCCTACACCTGGGTGATCGAAGTGATCGAGACCGGAGAGAAGCGGATGGGCGTGTTGAACCTGATCCGGGAGT
>NZ_JAMWZB010000072.1 GCF_024305035.1 Algoriphagus sp. | reverse complement strand
TGAAATACATTGTTTTATAATTTTTCAATTTTTGATTTGGGTGTCCCAGAGGTTATTTTGAGTATTTTTAGACATGTTTGTCCGTAAAAAGCCTAACAAAAGTGGCAAGATCAGTGTCCAAGTAATCAAGAAGGTTAAGGGAAGTTACACGGTTGCCAAAACCATTGGGAGCAGTTCGGATAAATCCGAAGTGGAAAGGCTGGTTACTTTAGGGGAAAAGTGGATCAAGGATTACAAAGGTGTTCTCGACATGCCCTTCAACAACGAGGAGCAGACAGCAGCCGCTGTTTTGGATAGTGTGGAAAACATCACTGTCTCAGGCACAGAACTGCTTTTGGATAAAATATTCAATGATATCGGATTCAATGTCATCAAGGATGACATTTTCAAATGGCTGGTCTATTCCAGGATATGTTTCCCAGCCAGCAAACTCAAAACCTGTGATTATCTTCTGACCTATCATGGCCTTGATTTTCAAGTTCAGGACCTTTACCGGTACATGGACAGGCTTTACACCAACTACAAGGAGACCGTACAGCTGATCAGCTTCACTCATACCAAAAAAATACTGGGGGGCAATATCTCTATCGTATTCTATGACTGTACGACACTTTATTTTGAAGTAGATCAGGAGGATGAGCTGAGGAAGACCGGTTTTTCCAAAGAAGGGAAGCACCAGAACCCTCAGATTGTTTTGGGCTTGCTGGTCGGCCTTGAAGGCTATCCTCTGGCGTATGAAATTTTTGAAGGCAATAAGTTTGAAGGCCATACCATGATACCGGTGATAGAAACGTTTAGGAACAAATATGACCTTCCCACCCCGATAGTTGTGGCGGATTCAGGTTTGCTTTTCAAAAATAACATCAAGGAATTGCTCGATAACGGATATGAGTTCATCTTGGGGGCACGGCTTAAATCTTCGGGCAATGATCAAAAGCAGAAAATATTGGCGCTCGAGCTTGAAAATGGAGAGAGTGTTTCACTGGACTGGGAAGAAGGGCTGAAAATGGTTGTGAGCTACTCTGAGAAGCGGGCCAAAAAGGATAAATCTAATCGAGAAAAGGGGCTTAAAAAGCTGGAGAAACAGCTAAAAACAGGTAAACTCAACAAAACCCATATCAACAACAGAGGCTACAACAAATACCTTAAAATGGAAGGAGAAATAACGATTGCCCTGGATATGGAAAAGTTTGAGCAGGACGGAAAATGGGATGGTCTCAAAGGATATTTTACCAATACGAAGCTTGAAAAAGAACAGGTGATTGAGAACTACAACAATCTCTGGAAAATAGAAAAGGCCTTCAGGATAACCAAAAATGAGATTAAGGTAAGGCCGGTCTACCATTATAAACAAAGAAGAATTGAAGCGCATATCAGCATTGCATTCGTTGCTTACAAGGTTTACAAAGAGCTGGAAAGACAACTCCATGAAATGAGAACAGACCTTTCACCGCAAAAAGCAATTGAAATAGCAAAAGGAATCTACACCATAGAA
>NZ_JAMWZB010000071.1 GCF_024305035.1 Algoriphagus sp. | reverse complement strand
TTCGAAGACGAAAGTTTTGTATTTGACGGCACAGAAAAGTCATTGGCAATCACGGGAACTTTACCATCAGGAACCGAAGTCGCTTATTCTAACAACGGCAGAACGAATGTGGGAACTCAGATTGTAACTTCCACGATATCAGGTAACAACTTCACGGACTTGATTCTCACTGCCGAACTGGAAATCACTCCTGCCGGTGTCGAAGGAATTACCTTTGAGGATGAAAGTTTTGTCTTTGATGGCTCAGAAAAGTTTCTGGTGATTACCGGCGATTTACCAGCCGGAACTTCGGTTGCATACACCAATAACGTTCGGACCAACGTGGGTTCTCAGGAAGTGACGGCTACGATCTCCGGGTCGAATTTCGAGACTTTGGTATTGACCGCAGACCTGACGATCACTCCTTCGGAAGTTGAGGGAATTACTTTCGAAGACGAAAGTTTTGTATTTGACGGCACAGAAAAGTCATTGGCAATCACGGGAACTTTACCATCAGGAACCGAAGTCGCTTATTCTAACAACGGCAGAACGAATGTGGGAACTCAGATTGTAACTTCCACGATATCAGGTAACAACTTCACGGACTTGATTCTCACTGCCGAACTGGAAATCACTCCTGCCGGTGTCGAAGGAATTACCTTTGAGGATGAAAGTTTTGTCTTTGATGGCTCAGAAAAGTTTCTGGTGATTACCGGCGATTTACCAGCCGGAACTTCGGTTGCATACACCAATAACGTTCGGACCAACGTGGGTTCTCAGGAAGTGACGGCTACGATCTCCGGGTCGAATTTCGAGACTTTGGTATTGACCGCAGACCTGACGATCACTCTTGCGGAAGTTGAGGGAATTACTTTCGAAGACGAAAGTTTTGTATTTGACGGCACAGAAAAGTCATTGGCAATCACCGGTGATTTACCTGAGGAGACTTCAGTTGAATACAGCAATAATAGCCGGATCGATGTAGGGCTTCAGACCGTAACGGCTACCATCACAGGAGGAAATTATGAGGAATTATTACTTACCGCTGAATTGACAATCACCCCAGCCACCCTGAGCATCACTGCAGAAGCGAATCAAAGCAAGACCTACGGGGATGCCGATCCAACGTTCAGCTACCAGGCCAGCGGCTTTAAAAATGGAGATGGAGAAAGCATTCTGACTGGAGCCTTGGCCAGAGTTGTCGGAGAGAATGTAGGCAGCTATGCGATCAATCTGGGTAGCTTAAGCGCGGGAGCTAACTATACGATCAACTATACCGGAGCAGACTTTGCGATCACGGAAAGGACGCTAACCGTAATTGCCGATCCAAATCAGGGTAAGGTTTATGGGGAAGCTGACCCAACGCTGACCTATACGGCTAGTAACTTTGGTAACGGGGAGGATGAAAGTATCCTGAGCGGAGTTTTAGCCAGAACAGCCGGAGAGAATGTAGGTAGCTATGCGATCAGCCTAGGCAGCTTAAGTGCCGGAGACAATTATACGATTGACTTTACCGGAGCAGATTTTGCAATCACTCCAGCAACGCTGAACATTACAGCAGATGCGAATCAAAGCAAGACCTACGGGGATGAAGATCCAATCTTTACCTACACGGCTACCGGCTTTAAAAACGGGGATGATG
>NZ_JAMWZB010000070.1 GCF_024305035.1 Algoriphagus sp. | reverse complement strand
TGGATATTCCGGACAATACTGACCCCCGTTCCGGGCATATTGACCCCCCTAAAAATGGGTTTGGTACTATAATCTGTTAGGCTGACAATTTTACATTTTTTTTCTGAGACTTTCCCCCTTGAGCTCTATTCTGTAAGAAGAGTGGACCAATCTGTCAAGAATCGCATCGGCAATGGTCTCTTCTCCGATGATATCGTACCAACTCGAAACGGGCAGTTGACTGACGATTACGGTTGATTTCTTCCCGTGCCTGTCCTCTATCATTTCCATAAAATCTATTCTCTGCTGTTGTTCCAGGTGTGTCAGTCCAAAGTCGTCCATGATCAGCAGGTCTGTCTTGGCCAGTTTGTCAAAGAACTTCATCACTGTCCCTTCCAGCCTGGCCATTTTCGTTTTGAGCATCAGTTTCTGGGTGTTGAAGTAAGCGGCTTTAAACCCCAGGATACAGGCTTGGTGTCCCAGCGCAGAAGCCAGATAGCTTTTCCCGCATCCGGTGGCCCCTGTAATCAGGACTGCCTCTCCTTTGTTGATGTACTCTCCGGTTGCAAGAGTTGTAAGAAGCACACCGTCAAGGCCTCTTGCCTTGTCCAGTTTGAGCTCTTCTATGGAAGCCTTATACCTGAATGCAGCATTGGTTTCAAGTCTTTTGAACCGCCTGTTGTCCCTTTCAAGCTCTTCGGCCTGCAGCAACAGTTCAAGACCCTCAGCGAGTGAGAGGCTTTGGTTTTTTCTTGTTTCTATGAGGGCCGTCCATGTTTTGGACATGCCGTGCAGCTTGAGTCTGGCAAGCTGCGATTGGATCTGGTTTGTCATAGTTGTTAAAATTTAATTGTCTGTTGGTTACTGTAATATGCTTTTCCCCTTAAGTTCTGGTGTTTGGGCAGGGCTGTATTGTTGTTTTGGACAGATTCGTCTTCCATATGGTTTTCGATGATGTTTTTGATGAATTTATAGGAGAATATCCCGTTCTCCATGGCCGTTTTACATGCTTTTTCCAAAGCCTTTGTATCGGATTTCCTTGCCAGGGAAAGCAGCCCGTCACAGGACCGGTAGAGTTGCTCGGGATATCTGTTCTGCTCAAAAAGCAGGCATACATACTCATACAGAACCTTTGACACTTTCGCTGACTGGTTCCTGTAATACTCCGGACTTCTGTCCCGGTAGTGTTGGTGATGGGAACAGAGGTGTTCTTTGACCGTGGAGTAGGCACCGATCTTGAAGCTTCTGGAATGGACTGCCACTTTTTTACCCTCATGGTATATGAAAACCATGGATCTGGTATAGGCCACTTTTACTTTGCTGCCCATCAGGGTGTGGGGGACGCTGTAATAGTGTTTGTCCGCAGACAGATAGACGTGGTTGTTTTTGGCCACTGTAAGCAGGGAATAACTCCTGAGCTCAAAACGCTCAGCAGGAAGATGACCCAGCAGGGCTTTTTCATCTGCAAGAAACTTCTCTTCCCGGCAGTATGGCTTCTTCTGCATCCGTGTCTGGTTGTGGGACTTTACCTTCGCTCTGATGGCTCCATTGAGAGCAGTAAGATCAAAGAACTGCATGTTCCTGAGCTTGGCATATACCCTTGAATACAGAATCTTGACCTGGTTTTCCACCAACGCTTTATCCTGTTTATGT
>NZ_JAMWZB010000007.1:51904-157277 GCF_024305035.1 Algoriphagus sp. | reverse complement strand
AGCCTTCAAAAAGACTACTCGCCGCTCTGGATGATGAGTACCGATCTAAAGTCCTGAAAATCTAAAAGCGATTTCCCTGATGGAAACATAGGGTATTTGGAGATTCCCTTTTTTGGTCCAATCACCCATTGTGCAGACAGTCTGTTTGAAGCGATGAAATTTATTTCTGAAACTGATGCCTTGATCCTGGATTTACGGGAATGTAGAGGAAGTTTGGATCCCAATATGATCCCACTTTTTAGCGGATATTTCTTTGATCAGCCCGTTCACCTTTTTGATTTCGAAAATCGAAAAAAAAACACCTTAAAACAGATGTGGAGCGCTGCCTATGTACCTGGACCAAAATATTTAGGTAAACCTTTGTATATCCTGACCAGTGGCCGGACCTTTTCTGGAGGCGAAGAATTTGCCTATGACATGAAACACCTAGGCCGAGCCAAGCTTTTAGGTCAAGTAACAAAAGGAGGCGCTAATCCAAAGTTCCCGGTACAGCTTTCTGAAAATTTCTTGGTAACTATTCCCATGGAGCGTTCGATCAATTCAGTAACTGGTACCAACTGGGAGGCTGTAGGAGTACAGCCGGATGTGGAAATGCATGCGGCTCTTGCGCTTCATCAAGGTCAAGTGATGGTATTGGAGGAGCTTCTGGCTACTGAAAAAGATCCGAAAAAGGCGAGCCAGTTGAATCAAAATTTGGAAAAAATGAAGGAGACCATCCCGAAGTTGACGCGTGTTGAAATTTCACTCACCGGCTACCCGGAGGCAAAGAAAGTTCTGGTATCGGGGACCTTCAATTTCTGGGCTACCAATACTAATTTTCTCCAAAAAACCGATCAGGGTTGGAAGGGATTTGTCGAAGTAATTCCCGGTGAACACCGTTACCAATTGGTAATAGATGGAAGATGGGTACCGGATCCAACAAACCCAAATCAAGTCAAAGAAGGAAACCGTATTTATTCTATGCTTAAGTTGGACTGATTTTAAGGTCTTATTTGCGTAAAGCAGGCGGGTCGGGAAATTTGTTTTCCGACCCTTTTTTGATAAAGCAATTGAATGCCCGTTTTCTGACCAGTAAGAAAATTAGTTGACCTAAAAGAAGCATGAAAGTTTCATGCTCGAAGGCTTCGCCTACCAGCCGTGGCTGGGTCATCGGTCGCCTATGCAGAGCTTTTCCGCTGATTCGGAAACACTTTTAAAAGTAGATCTTCAGAATTTACTAAAGAATCCTTGGCCCTGAAGGAAAAAGAAACCAAGAGATTCAGGCAACCGATCTTTGGGTTTAGATTAGGGTGTCAAATGAAGTTAAAGATCATTGTGGGATCTCCGGCATGACCAGTCCATCAATATAATATCGTGCTACCCCACGGGACAAAAATGGATAAAAACCTCCCCGTCGGTTAGTCAATACGATTATGCTAATCTTCAAGTCGGGAAAACGGATTACATCTGCCAAAGCCGGCCCTCCACTGTGTCCAGTCAAGCGGTGTCCCTGGTAGGTTTCTGTAATCCATCCCAATCCAAAATTTGATTGATTTCCGTTTTTTAGGGGGTTAGGTCCGAAAATTAGCTTTTGGGTAGAAGTAGAAATTAATTCCTCTCGGTCTAAGGCCTTCATCAATCTGGATAAATCATCGATAGAAGAATATATTCCTCCGGCTGGGTAAAACCAGTCTGGGAACCGCATGTCTGAAATAAAGTGCCGGCTTTCAGCCCAGCCATAAACTTCCACCCGATTTTTGATTAGGTCAGCGGTGCTGAACAATCCCTCATCTTTACGCTGATCAAATCCAGTATGGTGCAATTCTAGGGGATCCAGCAGCATTTCTTTCATCAATTCAGGGAAGGATTTACCCGAAATTTTTACCAAAACTTGGTTCAAGAAAGCATAGTCTGCACTGACATAATATTCTTGGGTACCTGGCTCGTATTCTAATTTTTCCTCCATGGCTGCTTTGGTGGCGGAATGGAGGTCGTGATATTTTTCGAGTTCGACTATTTTGATTCCCGATTGGTGTGCAGCGAGCTGACCAAGGGTGATTGTTTTCCAGCTGTTTGGAAGGGAGTCCAGGTATTTTTCCAGCTGATCATCGACAGAAATCACCTTTTTCTCATGCAAGATTCCCAGGAGAACTCCTGTGAAGAGTTTGGTGGCGGAAGCCATTTGAAAAGGACTGTTGGAAGTTACTTCCTGGTTCCATTCCAGGTTTGCTTTTCCGTACACACACTTTTTAAGAATCTGTCCGTCTTGAATTACTGCCACAGCTGCACCGGGAATATGATGTGCTTTCATCACACTGTCAATAAATAGGTCAGTTTGATCTTGAGCCTAAAGCAACATGAATTGCAGAAACAGCATCAAAAGAAGTGAGAGCTTTTTCATGGGTTTATAATTTGTTTTTTAGTGGTCAGATGGAATCTCGCAGGGTTGGTAGTCATGCCAGTGTGTGATTATTTGGTCATACTCGATTTCCTATCAATGAATTTGGAATATTGAATAGCGAGAAAAGGATGGAGGAAATGATGTTTTGGATTGAATCCTAGCAGAGGCCAGTGACTTGATCTTGGAGTGGAACCTACTAGAATTTTGGAAGTAGTCTCGACTTTTTCCAAGAGAAAAATCACTTAGAAAATCAGAATAATTGTCTAACAAGTCACTCTCTTCCAAGGTAATGGAGTTGAGTGAGAGATTTTCGAGATGGAGTGCTTCAGATGCGATTAAGGGTGCGAGTAGACGAGTCTGATCAGGTCCTTGCACGCGCACGATCAGCCAATCGGTACCCTTAGAATCCATTCCTGTCCAGGTAGTAAACAGTAAGTCGGAAGTTCCCTTGACTAGGAGTTTAGATTCATTTAAGATGGAAACATCCGCATCAAAAGTTTGTATATAAGTTGGGAGTTGGACCGCCCTAAATCTGGAGAAAATTTGGAAGTCATCCTCTGCATAGTTTAGCTGAAATTCGACTTTGGGGAAAAGGCTAGCATAATTTATCAAATTCAACTTAAGCTCTCCACTTAAAGGCCCTATTTCCAATGGGGTTTGGCTAGTGAGGTCTGAAACGGATTCAAATCCATATACAGAATAAGATCCGGAGATCGCTTTGGAAATGCGGATGCTTTGAGAATTCATCAAATTCATAGCACTCAAGTTAAGATCTATGGTCTCGCCAGAAAAAGTGGCCCTTTCCGGAAAAAACTGGGCATAAGTTTTCCCTTCCTGCTTTAGCCGGACAAAAAAGCGGGTCGGAATTAGATCCAAAAATAAGGGCAGAGTGGGGGGTAAATTTTGTCCGTGGGAAAAACTTCCTCGACTTCCGATCCAGTATTCCTGATGAGTAGGAATCTGTTGGAATTTTAGTGTAGCGGTACCAAATCGAGGATGGTCTTGATGAGTTACACCCAGTGGGAAAAAATTTCCCAGAGAGACTCCATCGAAAACTTGCCCCAAGCCCTGATGATATTCATCAAATTCGGTGAATATTCCCCACGAGAAAGTATCAAATTCATAGCTGCCAAGATCAACTCGGTGTTCACCTGCCTGAGCCAGTTCCTCCACCCAAATGGTTTGGCCGGCCTCATTCCAGAGGACTAAATGATGCCTCACTTGATCCTCCATCAGGCTGGGATCTATGCCCAATTCCAGTAGAAAAGCAGCTTTTTCAAAAATGCTGATCTCATTATTCTCCGGATTGGAAGTTTGGGATACGTTAAGCTGATGAGTGCCCGCAGGAAATCCTTTTAAGGGCAGAACCCATTCCCCATTTTCAGTTTTTTCAGGGAAGACTTCCAGATTTCCGATGGAAAAAGTTAAATCGGAGCTGGAGATTTCAGGATCGGACAGCAGAGTAAAGCGTAGAAAATTACCAAAAACTTGATGATCCATTTTTACCTCAAAAGAAAGGTTTGGGAACTCATTCTCTTTTTTGCATCCGCAAAAAATCAATACAAATAAGAAGCAAACTCCAATGGTTTTCATCATAGGTGGGTTTAGATTACAGAAGAGCGGAGAATTTATCCTTTCGGTAATCTAGTGGATTGATTTTAACAGGGTCGGGTTGCTTGGGGACCCGAAAAAAATGACCAATCGTTAAAAAAGAGCTTTTTAACTACCCCAAATTCTTGTCTGAAGATCAACGTGAAGAAATCAAACCGGGAATTTCCCTTGCCCGGATTTTGAAAGGCTTATTCCGGTCTTGCCTGTGAACCAGCCAAAATCCCCCCGTCCACATGGAGTTCTATTCCGGTGACATAACTAGACTCATCCGAAGCCAAATACAAGGCAGCAAAGGCCACATCTTCCGGGTTTCCAAAGTGCCCTAAGGGTATTTCCGCTTCCACATCTTTGATCATTTTTTCTCGGGCTTCTCCCTCTCCGAGCAGGGCATCCCACATCGGAGTCATGATGGCGGCAGGATGAATGGAGTTGCAGCGGATTTTATAGCCTTTTTCAGCGCAGAGCAAGGCAACGGACTTGGTGTGGTTTCTTACCGCAGCTTTGCTTGCCGCATAAGCTGCCGCTGCGGGAATGCCTACAAGACCATTGCGTGAAGAAATATTGATGATGCTGCCTTTTTCCTTTCGCTTCATGAGCGGGATCGCGTATTTGCAGCCCAATACCGTACTGTTGAGATTGACCCGCAGTACTTCTTCAAAAGACTCCATGTCCGGATTTTCAGCGTCAAATGGGCCCTTGGTTTCCAAAAAACCCGTGATTCCGGCATTATTTACTAGGATATCAAGTCCTCCAAATTCCAGTAGCAGCTTTTCGTAAACCAATTGCCATTCTCCTTCATTTTTTACATTAAGATGGGTGTAACAGGCCATTTCGCCAAGTTCTTTGGCAAGGGCTTTTCCCTGTTCATCTCGGATATCCGAGAGAATCACCCGCGCACCTTCTTGGTGAAAAATCCGAGCAATGCTTTCCCCTATTCCTCGAGCTGCACCGGTGATTAAGGCTGTTTTATTGTGTAATCTTTTCATAAATCCTATCGAGAGTTTGTCGGTCTTTAGAAACAATTGAATTAACCCATGCAGATTATGTTGCGCCTCTTTGTTTCTGATGACGCTATAAATGGCCATTACGTTGCTTTGCATGAACCACATAATCATGTGATTCGAGAAAAGAGGAAGATGGATATTTTTCTAAATCACTTATTTTTAGCTAGAAAATATGAAAAAAATATTTCTTTTTCTTCTCAGCTTATTGAGCTACTTGAGTCTTCAGGCTGAGGCAAACCGTTTTTTTATCAATCGGTTTGGGCTGGCTGATGGACTTTCTTCCAATCAGGTTTTGACAATCCATCAGGACCAAAACCGGTTTCTTTGGATTGGTACTCCCAATGGTCTACAGCGGTTTGACGGACGCAAATTTATGGCCTATGAGGTGAAAATTGATGGGGTCAAGCAACCTAGCCTTCCAGTCTATGAAATCCATCAGGATCGATCTGGAAAAATGTGGCTTCGAATAGGTGATGAGTATGGGATCTACATTCCCGAAAAAGAGGAGTTCATTCCATTCCCCTTTGAAAACGAACAGAAAAGATCCAGTTGGGGAACCCTGTGGATGGATCAGAAAGCAAATGTTTTTATCGTTTTTAAAGAAGACAAAATTCTGTGGATAGATCCTGAAAAAAGACAAATTACAGATCAAAATATACCTTTGAAATTTCCGGAGGGGTGGCGCCCCAATTCCATTTTTGAGGACCGGGAAGGAAGATATTGGATCAGCTGTTTGGAGGGAATCGCGGTCTATGATCCTACCACTAATCAAGTATACACCGCCCAATACAACCCTGAAAATCTGGCTTTGTTGAATCGCAAGGATTTTCATCATGTAATCAATGTCTATCAAGATCAAGAGGATGTTTTTTGGGTTAATTATTGGGATCCTGATGAAGCATTACTTTCCTACCAACCCCAAACCAAGACATGGAAAAATCATAAGGAGGAATTGCGAAATGGGACTACCAATTACCAAGAGGTCTATGGTATTTTGGAGTTGCCGGATGGTCAGTATTGGCGGTATGGGGTTCAGGCTTTGGCAGACTATGACCGTAAAAGAAGACAGTTCAATCCTCTGGTCCAGCGGAATTTTGTGTTTGACAAAATAACCAAAGCGATATGGGATCCCTCCAAAGGAATATGGCTTGGCACCGATCAGGGTTTGTACTTTATCCATCTGGAGACACCCGCAGTTTTTTTCAAGGAATTCGATACCCAAGAAGGGAATTACGAATTCCAATCGATAGAAGAGGTGATTCACCGCGGAGATACCTCCATTTGGTTGGGCAGCTGGGGTCGGGGAATCAAAATCTTTAAAAACCAACAGGAGCAGGATGCCGAATGGACCGCAATTAATCGTCCACCTTTAATCGAATACAATCAAGTATGGGATTTATTCCATGACAAAAAACGGGAGGTAATTTGGGTAGCGCTACAAAAAGGCAATCTGCAAATTATCGATCTGAATACTCGGAAATCTACCTTTCTCAGTCCTGAGGCTTTCGGAGGATCCACTATTAGGACCATAGCACAAGATCGCACAGGCGATCTTTGGTTTGGTACTCAAAATGGCACAGTAGTCCAATATACTGGACAGGGAATTCAAGCGGAAGGTTTTAGCCAATTCCATAAAGTAGGGGGGACTATCCCAAAGCTCCTGGTGAGTAAGGACCAAAAAATCTGGATTGCTACAATTAATGAAGGCGTTTATATACTTGATCCCGAAAATGGGAAACTTCTTAAACACCTCGATGATCAACTTCTTAACTCCAATAAAATTGAAAAAATCCATCAACTTAATGACAGTATTTTTCTCATGGGTTATGAATTGCTCAATAAATACAATGTCCTGACTGGGGGAAACCGCGTTTTTTCCTATTCCGACGGGATGGTGAGTAATGTGATCTCACATATGGCCTCAGATCGTACCGGACTCGCGTGGATCTACACCCCAAACGGTATGACGCGGTTTGATGTGACGACCAATACTTTTTCATCCTTCGGGAAGAATCATTTTTTTGCTCAGCTACCGTCAGATGGTTATTCTGGGATGCAATTGTCCAATGGATATTTGGCTTTTGTGAGTAATAACGCCTTGCTGATTTTTGATCCTTTACAGTTTGACCGGAATCTAACGCCCCCCAAACCCACCATCAGTAGTGTGAGTCTTTTTGGCATCTATGTAGGTGACGGAACTGTGGAAAATTCTCAACGAATATTTTCTTCCCAACAGAATAGCCTGACTTTTGACTTC
This sequence comes from Algoriphagus sp., assembly GCF_024305035.1. Classification (GTDB taxonomy): domain Bacteria; phylum Bacteroidota; class Bacteroidia; order Cytophagales; family Cyclobacteriaceae; genus Algoriphagus. The sequence goes on along the minus strand of NZ_JAMWZB010000007.1, from coordinate 150,025 downwards.
AATGTGTTGAATTTTCCGATTCAAGACCGATTTGGATATTATTATCGATTGGTAGGTGCGGATCCCGATTGGGTAAAGGCAAAAGATGATTTTCAGGCAGTGTATTCGCTTTTGCCTCCGGGTGAATATCAGTTTGAGGTAAAAACTGCCAATGAGCTTGGGGTATTTTCAGCGGCATCCATTTATGCTTTTGAAATCAAACCAAGCCTAGTCCAGACTTGGTGGTTTAAAGCATTTCTCGGGTTGCTCTTTTTGGGAATGGTATTTCTGATTTACCGGATGAACCTAACGCGGATTTTGGCCGTCGTCAAACTCCGAAGCCGCTTGGCAAGAGACCTACATGATGACATGGGCTCTACCCTGAGTACGATCAATATCCTCAGTTCTATGGCCAAAACCAAACTTGGTACCGATCCTGTCAAAACCAGTGAGTACATTTCGAAAATATCCGAAAACAGCCAGCGTATGATGGAGTCCATGGACGATATCGTATGGAGCATCAAGCCTCAAAACGACTCCATGGAAAAGCTCATCGCCCGCATGCGTGAGTTTGCCAATCAGGTCCTTGAAAGCAAGGATATCGTCTTTTCGATGGAAGTACATCCACAGATCCTTGGCTTGAAACTCAGCATGGATGCCCGAAGAGATCTATTTTTGATCTTCAAAGAAGGAGTCAATAACTCCGCAAAATACTCGGGTGCATCCAGGGTTTACATTGCCTTTGGTCTGGAGGGGAGTCTTTTTACCATGCGAATAAAGGATTATGGCAAAGGGTTTCAAATCGAGGATTTGGATGAAGGTAATGGCCTGGAGAATATGAAAAAAAGAGCGTTAAATCTCGGAGGAATTCTGGAAATTAATACCCATCCCGGAAAAGGGACTGAATTGATTTTGAAAGTCCATTTATGAAAAACAACCTAAATATGTGATTGAAAGCCATTTTTGGCTAAGTTAATTTTATATGGTTAACCTCAAAACTATGATCAAGCTTTTAATTTATGAAGATAATCCTCAGCTCCGAGAAGGACTTACCATGCTGATCGACGGTAGTGAGGGGTATAGTGTCTTGGCTGCGTTTAAAAATTGCAGCAATGTGGCTCAGGAGATCAAGATTTTTCGACCGGATGTAGTCCTTATGGATATTGATATGCCCGGAGTAAATGGCCTGGAAGGCTTGAAGATCATCCGTCAACTCGATGAGCAAATCAAAGTGTTGATGCTGACTGTTTTTGATGATCATCAAAACATTTTTGAAGCCTTAAAAAGTGGTGCCAATGGCTATATCCTGAAAAAAACACCGCCAGCCAAATTACTGGAATACATTCTGGAAGCCTCCACAGGCGGGGCACCGATGACTTCCTCGGTGGCCGCTCAGGTATTGAAAATGTTTTCTCAAATCCAGCCTGCGGTAGAAAATGATTATAATCTTACCGACCGCGAAAAAGAAGTTTTACAATGGCTGGTTAACGGGTATTCCTATAAGATGATCGCCTCGGAGATGTTTATAGCCATAGATACCGTGCGATCCCATATCAAAAAAATTTACGAAAAGCTCCATGTCAATTCCAAAAGCGAGGCAGTAGCCAAAGCTTTTCGGGATAAACTTGTTTAAGGGAATTCCAATTCCTGCCCAGGACCTTCCATGATTTTCAAAAATCGGGGGTCCTCTTTTTTTTTAGCTTGATTAGACTCACATCTTTTTGATTTTTTTGTGCCTATCCTATTGTTTTACACCCATTTATGTGATTTTCGGATAAGGTTTTTTGCGGCAATTTTGTCCCATGCTAATTGAAAATCAAAGTGATGAAGCCTTTTTGGAAAATGATCTTCTTGCTCTGGGCAATGACCGGATGCTTGGGCGAAGGAAAAGTTGAACCTACGATCTCTGCCCATGCTAAATCGAGGAGCTTGACCCAAAAAACCACCCATTCATGTGGTGCCAATGACACATCTACACTTGATCGAATCTCGTGATAATACCATCAACCAATGTCCCTTTTTGAGAATGAAACCAACTTTTAAAAACTATCCAACTATCTATTATGAAATCTACATTGGTCAACCTGTCATCGGAACCCTCCACTAGCGGACTTCCGATCGAGCAACTGTATCTGGGCTGCCTTGCACAAAATCCCCGGACACAGCGCGAACTCTTTAATCGGCTTTATCCTAAAATGCTGAACCTTTGCCTGAAGTATGTAAAAAATTCTGCCGCTGCAGAGGATGTACTCTTGGTCGCATTTCGTAAAATTTTTGATCGAATCGAGCAATTCAAACAGACCGGAAGCTTTGAGGGCTGGATCCGGCGTATAGTGGTCAATGAGTGTCTGATGCAGTTGGAGAAAGAATCCCAGTGGCAGAAAGATACTGGCTTGGAAAAAATCCAATTAGCGGCAAATCAGGAAAACCCCGATACAGCGCTCCATTGGGAAGATCTGATCAAGACCATGGAACTGCTGCCGGCTGGGTACCGGAAGGTTTTTGAACTCTTTGTTTTTGATGGGCTAAGTCATGAGGAAATAGGAAAGGAACTCTCCATTTCTCAAAATACCTCAAAATCTCAACTGTGTCGGGCTCGGGTCCTCCTGCAGCGACTCTTGCAAATGGAACCTAGGAACAATTGAGTTCTTGAAAACTCACAGGTGGTTCCCTTGGATAATTTCAAACCTGATTAACTATACAAAAAGTAGCCTGTCCCAAAATTTCATCTGTTTATAATTGTTTTTTAGCGGTCAGATGGAATCTCGCAATTCTAATCATCCCGGTGTGTGACGGGTAGGTCATGCTCGATTTCATCACTCATTTTGGGGGCTAGAATTCTCAATGAAAGGGTGTTGCCAAAGTGGGTTATAACCCACTTTGAACTCTTTTGTTTTGATCACCGGGGATTTGCAGAGCATCCCGGTGAATCAAGAAGCTATTATTCACCTTTTACAGAGGGTAGTTTCAATTTCAGCTAGTTACATTTTTAAACTTGCTGAACCGGATAACCCCACACAAAAATCACGAGGTAAGTTTTGGACTCCAAAAATCGATCGGCTGTGCAAGCCGGGTTTTCCAAGAGAATTTACCAAAAGGTCTGAAGCTCCATTTGCGACTATCGGTCCGTCATCCCAACCTTCTGATCCCCGGTAATAGATGTCTAAATGATTAAACCCTAAAAAGTGATCAAACCCTACTTTATGATAAATTTGGGCTAATAAATTGAGCCCGCAAAGCTGCATTGCTTGGTATCCCTCTTGGGTTGATATATTTTGGCCTAATTTTCCCAGAAATAAATTCTTTCCATTAACTATTGGAAATTGAATTGACAGATAGATAATTTGACCCCGAATAGTGAGTGATTGATAATTTCCTCCAGGGATGCTGGGTTCGGGTAAGGTTAAACCTAATTTTTTTAGGTTGTTGAACAGATCATTATTTGGGTTCATTTTTTACCCGTTTAAAAGTGGAGTCGTTCGCCATTTTGTGGAATATAGATCCGATCAGCAGGAAAGCCATTTTCTGCTAGCATGCGTTCTAAGCTTTCCTTAGATTCAGTCTCATGATCCAGTGCGTTCAGATGCGTTGCGATGATTTTGCACTTGGGTGCAAATCGAATGAGCTCCTCCAGTTGTTTTGAATCCATGATCAAAGGAGAGGTATCTTCTTTCAATCCTAAACCCAGAAAATCGAAGGTTTTGAAAAATTTGTTCCCACCGGCATGACAGATCAGGAGTTGGGGGTCAAATCGATTAATCTGATTTTTTACCTCCTCTCCAAATACCGTATCTCCCAGCCAATAAAGGGTGAACTCGGTTTCATTTTGGAATACCAGCCCTGAAACCGGGCCCATGATTTCTGCCATTTTCCCAAAACCATGCGCACCACTCGTTTGATAAATGCTGGTCTTGCCCAGGATCATTTTTTCTTGCATTGGAATTACTTGGGTAAAGCCCATGGACTGAATGGATTTTTGATCTCCAGGTTGACAGATAATCGCTTGATCCTTTGGGATTTTTTGCTGTGCAAGACGGTCAAAATGATCTGGGTGTAGGTGCGAAATGATCACAAAATCTACGTGGTGAATAATTTTCGAAATTTGAATAGGAAGTGCGGAGGTTGGGTTTTTTGATTTCCCTCCCATGGATGGTTCACTATGCAATTCAGCAAAATAGGGGTCAATTAAAAAGGTCAACCCCCCATAGTTCAATTTGATGGTGGCATTTCTCAAATGTAAGATCTCCATTTTCCGATGTCTTTTTTAGTTGTATATGTGATTTAGGTTTTGATATATCCTAATTTTAACTTGATTTTTGGAGTAATCCCCCGCCAAAAGCGACGGGGGATTCACCCATAAAAAAACCCAAAAAATTACTCCCAAGCAGAAATCTCATTCCCTGGAATTCCTTCAAAAGTTAAATTGGACGTGCGTAAAAAGTCTGAAAATTGCTTAGCGACTGCGATTCCGTGTTGCCCGGAGTAAGCGATCCTTGAGTTTTGAATAAGCAAAGATCCTTGGGGGACGTTGTCCACGGTGATTGCAGCTGAGAAATTATTTGCCAACAATTTTCCAGCATGTAAAATTTCAGCGTATTGGATGTGATTTTGTGCATGATGGGTAGAATAGGTAATTCCATACCATGAACCTGCCTCTTCGCCCACACCGCGGATAATTACCGGGTTGGCTTCATTTCCTTCGATTCTTAAATACCCGAGTCTTCCATTCGCATCTTGTACATCAATGCGTGAATTGGATTGCATTTTGAGGATCACACCCTCTTTGAGCCGCATTCCAGATTGGATTACCAGGTCCTTGCTCAATCCTTTGATCACATAGGGGATACGCTGCTGGAAACCTTTCCAGATGATTTCTCCTCCATCTTTGGCCAGTGGATGGAATCCGTCGACGAGGACTTCATTTTCGCCATTATTTTCAAATTTGTTGTAATAATCGAGATGTTCTACCACCTGAGCGGAAATGGAAAGTGGATTTTTCAGGTGGTTTTGGATGATGTTTTGGCTGAACTCAATGGTTAAATTGGTCGCAGCGGCTTCCAGGCCATGGCCTTTCCCTTCATCCAGGATAGTCTTGACTACTTTTAGGCCTGCTCCATTGCCCAGTTTGATGGTGGCAGCATCTTGTCCTGCAATTGGAGTGCTTCCTGCATGTTTGATTTTGGCAAACATGATACTGCTTACTGCTCCTTGGGAGTCAGTGATGTAGATTCCTCTCCAGGCACCTTTGGCTTTGGTTTTTCCTTCGATGACTACTGGAGCTGTCTCTTCGCCAAGTATGCGGAGTTTTCCACCTGAAATCACCCGGATTCCCTGATCATCGCCCATATTTAAGTGAGCGCCAGTGGAAAGCACCAAAGTAGAGCCATTGTAAATAACCAATTCATCTAAAACGTCATATTCTACCTGAAATGTCGGCCAAAAATTGTCTGTCCCGCTTAGGATTTTCCCCTCTATGATCTGAATTGGTCCATCCTGAAACTGATTGTCAAAAGAAACATAGGTCATCAAACTAGCAGGAATTTGTAATGGAGAATTGGTATTTTCTTTGATCCGATTATTCTTAAATTCCGCTAGTTGGGAGCTGATTTGAAAATCAAGCCCAATTCCATCATTGAGGTGAATGGTGGAGTTTGATAGAAATAATTTTGTTCCAGACCCAACCTGAATCCCGTATCCCAGTTTTCCTGCATCTCTTACCTCTATCCCTACCAGGTATTCAGGGGGATTTTTAGAAAGAATTTTAATCCCGTCCCAATACCCTTTTTGGGCTTCTTTGCCTTGAAAAATAATCGGCAAGGTCTCGGTCAGCATGGTATAGGCCTTCAAGGATGCATTTTCTGCAATGATCAATCCTGCCCCATCTTCAAAACTAATTCGGACTCCAGGTTCTATGGTCAATTTTGCGCCTCTTACCGCCACATCCTGAGTGACCAAATAGTCCAATTTGTCAGAATCAGATACATAAACATTGGTCAAGGTCCGATCTTCCAAAATATCTGCGTTGATAAGGACTGGTCCCTGATTGGAGTTGCTTTCCAGCACGTTGATTTTTACCAAATCTTGCGACTTCAATCCTCCTCGGGTCAGGCTAAGTTTAAATACATATTCTCCAGGCTTATTGGGGCTGAAAGTAGTTTCAATCAATGTGGGATTTTGGATAGCCACGGAACTGTTTTCGGGTTTGGAAACATTTTCCCAGAGGATTTGAACTTGCTCTCCTCCCAAGATAGAAGCAGTTCCATTTAGTGCTAGGGAAGTTCCGATTTCTACCGTCCGGTCCTCGCCAGCTACCGCCAATAGATCAGGTTCAGGGTCGTCACTAAGGCTTATAATCACCTGATCAGTGTCTTCCCAATTTAAGTAGGAAATGGTAAGTGTAATTTTATATTCCCCGGGAAGGGTACCAATCAGCTTGGCAAAAACCTCATTTTCATTTTCAATAGTGGTTGTTGAACCTGTTGGCTTTGAATTTACCTCCCATTGGTAGGCAAAAGGTTTTCCCATGGAGTTGGTGGAGAGACTTCCGTCAAGAATGGTTGCAAATCCCACAAATCCCTCTGCCGAGTCGCCAGCATCTGCGGTGAGTGGATTTACAGGGTTTTTGTCTTCCTCTTCACATGCCGCAAAAGCGAAAACGGAAAGTAGCAGAAAAACAATGGGTCTAATCGTCAATTTCATCGTATCTGTATGTTGGTTTAGCTTGTGAAAATTCTTTTCCCCTTTAGGATGGAAAAATCAAAAGTTGAGTTGCATGAGTAGCTGATATTTTCTTTCCAGTTGAAATAAACTGCGTGAGGCCTTCTTTTTGCAGAATGAGAAAAAATCAATATTGAGGTTAAAAAGTTTGATTGAGTCTTTTTGACTACAGAGAAGGAGTTAATTTTTAAAATATCCCTTTTAGTAGATTTTATCCATCAGGATTAACTACCCATAATATGGGGTGCTGTCGAGTATGAAAATTTCTTTCACTAAAAAAATAACTGAAGTTAAGGAAAGCTAAAAAAAAGCTTCCCCATTTCTGAAGAAGCTTTTTAAGGTTTTTAGGAAATTTTTAATCCATTCCGCCTTTGCGGGTAGGAGAGCGTGGAGTTGGCCAATCCGTGGGCTCGCCATTTCTGCCTAGGGGGATTCTCAATTCTTTGGAAACCATTTCTGGCTCCTCGCAGGCCATGTAGACCAATATTGCGGCTAAGATGGCGTTGTTTTGTACGTCGTCGAAAACAATTTTGTCATAGGTGTCCAGGTTCGTGTGCCAGGTGTAATTATAGTAAGACCAGCTTAAGGAGGATAAATTAAATGCCGGTGCTTTTGCTGCTACAAAAGAAGCATAATCGGAACCGCCACCACCGGGATTTCCTGGGAAGGTAGTTTCGATATCCCGTGTGATTTCCCGGGGAACCTTAGAAAGCCAGCGACCTAAGTACTCATAACTGTCCACAAAGCCTTGTCCGGAAAGATTGGCTACTCGGCCGGTCCCATTGTCTTGGTTGAATAAGGCCTGCAAATTGGCGACAATCTCTGGATGATCCTCCACGAATGCTCTGGATCCATTCAAGCCTTGCTCTTCAGAACCCCAATGTCCAACTAGGATTGTTCTTTTGGGATTAGGATACACTTCTTTCAGAATTCGCATCACTTCCATCATCAGGATGGTACCAGTTCCATTATCTGTTGCGCCAGTACCCCCATCCCATGAATCAAAGTGTGCCGAAAGCATCACATATTCCTCTGGTTTTTCGGTTCCTTTGATTTCAGCGATAGTATTGAAGGTAGGCTGTACCCCGGTTTCTTTGGATTGGGCATTCAGATGGATCATCGGTTTCTTTCCGCTTTCGGCTAGACGATAAAGCATCCCGTAATCTTCAAGTGACAGATCGACGGTTGGTACTTTTTTGGTCATCGCAGAGAAAATCTTATTCGCTCCAAATCCTCTTGACCAGTAGCTCGTGATGATGCCCAAAGCACCGGCGTCTTCCAAGGCTTGAGGCAATTCTCTTCTTCCCAAACCGGTTTTTTGCAATCGCTGATTCCATGCCCGCTCAAATTCAGCACGCTCTTCTTTCATTTTCTCAAAAGACTCCTCGGTAGCCCATTCTTCCCAATTGTAATCAGGACGACCAGTCAATTGAGGGGTAGAAATCATAACATATTTCCCTTTGGCATTGGGTAGCCATGCCTGAAACGCTGAGGCATCAGCCAAGTCTGGCAAAACGATAACTTCGCCTTGAGCACCGCCTTCAGGAGAAGATGGGGACCAGGCAAGTTGCATTCCCGATAAGGAGCGAACCCAAGGTTCTACCATATCGATATGCGTGATTCCTCGATCCCAGCCGCGCCATTCGCCCCACTGTTCATTTCGGGCTTCGATGCCCCAGGATTGGTATTTTTCTACTGCCCAGTCATGAGCTTGTTGCATTTGGGGAGAGCCGACTAGTCGAGGGCCGATTCCGTCGAGAAGCTCATGTCCGAGTTCTTTGAGCTGGGAGTTTTCTCGAGCTTCTTTGATGATGTTGTCGATAACGGGGTCTTGGGCTTGTGCTTGGATGCCAAAAAATAGCATCAGTCCCATCCCTAAAAGGTAGTGTTTGATCATAGTAGATTTTGTTTAGAAAATAAAAATATGGGAAAGGCCTCAAAAGTGAAGAACCGCTTGTGGATATGTATTGAAATCAGAAAAGTATTTTTTATCTTTGCAACTGTATTCAGTCACAAAGTGTTTTGTCAAAGAAAGAAAAACTGATAGCCAGATTCCTCCTGTTTCCCAAAGATTTCCACTTTAATGAGATGGTAGTTATTTTAAAATATTTTGGGTTTTATGAGGAAAAAAAAAGGAAAAACTTCTGGCTCCAGAGTAAGATTTGAAAATGTGGAGGGAGTGCCTATTTTATTACATAGACCACATCCCAGCGGCATTATTAAACAGTATCAACTGAGGCAAATTAAAGAGATATTGAATTTATGAGATATTTAGAATACAAAGGATTTACAGGAAGTATTGAATATAGTCCTGAGGATAAATTGATGTATGGAAAAGTTTTGGGGATTCAAGGGCTCCTTTCTTTTGAAGGCGAAACTGGAAAACAACTAGAAGATGAATTCAAGTCAGTTGTCGATGAATATCTGAAAATCTGTAAGGAAGAAGGAAAAATTCCGGAAAAACCGTTTAAAGGAAGTTTCAACGTTCGGATTCCAGCGGCCCTTCACCAAAAAGCCGCATTGAGGGCAATGGAGGAAAAGACGTCTTTGAATAATTTAGTAGCCGAAGCAATTCGTTTGCATTTAAGCCGGGAAGAGGAATTGGCTTGATTTATTGTTTTAAATTTCCTCAATAAAATTGAGTAAATTATTTTCTTTATCAACGTTTTCATAATCGAGCATCTGATTTCAGTCAGGTGCCGTTGGGAATAGTAATCTAAAATTTTTCGGGATTGTAAATCTAAGAAGACATTTAAGGTAATCACTTCGTGAATTCAATGACATCGGCCGAAGCATTGACCTGATGCTTCCAGAAAAACAAAAAGAAAGAAGTTTTGGTAGAGAACGTTTCGTTGATCAAAGCCTTGGATCCTCCTTGGAGATTTGCATTTTGATACATTTCATTTTTAGCAGATTCTAAGAGTGATTTTTTACTAAGTCCACCTATACCAAATATATAAGTGGCATTTGCTTTCCCCTCAACTCGGTCTTGTACCTCATAATTTTTCTCCGAAAGGATAACTTGTGTATTTTGAGAATTCAAATTTCCTGTAAATGCACTATGGCTAGCACAACTGCCAAAAAAAAGCAAGGTAGATCCAAATAAAGCTGATTTAATTAATGATTTTTTCACTGTATAATGTAATTAAACTATGAATGAAATTAATATTATATCTAGGAGTTCAAGTGCTGTAATTCAAGCCTATCAGTTGATTTTTTCAGGCTTGGACTCTATGTGGTTAAAAATCAGTATTTTTGCTGTGGGTATGAAAAAGTTAATTCCTGAAATCAAGTTGAATTTCAAAATCTCCTGCATGAGTTTGAAATGCTTTTTGTATCTGAAAAGGACTAACTTTTCTTCAATTAACTGATTTTTATCAGAGATCACTCTTTTTCCTATCCGCTCTTCCCAATTCGGATGGAAATTAATTTTTGAATGAGTTAATTTACAGTTCCCAAAAGCTCAACTAACCGATGAATCAAAATCTGGAAATCCGCAGGTTTCTGCTCCAGGCCTTAGAGGCAAATACGGAAGAAAAATCCATCCTATGGCTCAAGCAAAAAGCCCAAAAAATTCAGGAATCCGCTTCCCCAACTGCTTTTTTTCTGTCTTTCAGCCAAGCATCACGCTATTTCACAAAAGATCTGCTTAAGCTCAGTGAGCAAGAAAAAAATCAAGCAGATCAATTGGTCTCGGGTTTTGAACCTGCCTTTTGGAATGTCCTTCAGAGTGCTAGATCATTTCTTTTGTTGAATTTACCAGAGGAGAAGGAAACCTGGTTTTCAGTGATGAATCAGCTTTTTGAAACCGGCGATATGCATGAGCAGCAAGCGCTTTTTGCTGCGCTTCCCATTCTGCCTTTCAAGGAAGATTTGCTTTCGCGGGCGATCGACGGTTGCCGGACGAATATGACGCTTATTTTCGACGCCATCGCGTTGAATAATCCTTTTCCTGCCGCTTTTTTTCCCGAAGCCAACTGGAATCAGCTCGTTCTTAAAGCGGTTTTTATGCAGCGTCCACTTTACCGCATTCAGGGTTTGGAAAAGCGGAGAAATTCAGCCTTGGCCGAGATAGCTTCAGATTTTGCCCATGAGCGATGGGCTGCCGGCAGAAATGTCATGCCTGAGCTTTGGCGATTAGTTGTACCTTTTGTACATGATCAATACCTTCCCGATCTCAAAAAGGTGATGAGCTCTGCAGATAAATTGGAGCAAAGTGGAGGAGCCTTGACCCTCTATGAATGTGATTTTGCTCCTGCAAAAGCCTTGTTGGCAGATTATCCCAAAATCTTAGCTTCCCTGGAATCAGGTGAAGTCACCTGGGAAAAAATTGGGAAAGAATATCAGGATTCCCGCGTTTAATAAAGAAACTTAATCGTACAAAAACAGAAGTTATGGCTAGATATATAGATCCACATATTCACCTGGTATCCCGGACAACGGATGATTACGAGGCGATGCAAAAGGCTGGAATTGTAGCGACCATCGAACCCGCCTTTTGGCTGGGACAGCCCCGGACAGAAGTAGGAAGTTTCAAGGATTATTTCAGTACCCTTGTAGGCTGGGAACGGTTTCGTGCGAGTCAATTTGGAATCGTTCATTATTGCACCATGGGCTTGAACTCCAAGGAAGCCAACAATATTCCCTTGGCCGAGCAGGTGATGGAATTGCTTCCGCTTTATGTTGGAAAAGAAGGTGTGGTGGCGATCGGTGAAATCGGATACGATGATCAGACCGAGGCGGAAGATCGTTTTTATCGGGAGCAATTGGAATTGGCCAAAGAGGTGGATTTGCCGGTGCTGATCCATACGCCACACCGTGACAAGAAAAAAGGGACTTATCGTTCCATGGATGTGGCTGAGGAGCATGGAATGGATCCAGGCTGGGTCATAGTCGATCATAATAATGAGGAGACGGTCAAGGAAGTATTGGACAGAGGGTATTGGGCTGGTTTTACGATTTATCCTCATACCAAAATGGGGTCGGAGCGCATGGTAGAGATCGTCAAACAATATGGTCCTGAACGAATTATTGTTAATTCAGCTGCAGATTGGGGGATTTCAGATCCCTTGGCTGTGCCAAAAACAGCAGACTTGATGCGCAAAATGGGTATTCCCGAGGAGCATGTGGAGCTGGTGACCTATCGTAATGCACTCACCGCTTTCTCGCTATCCGGACAGATGGACGAGAATGATTGGCTGAGCGCTCCGCCTATTGATCAGACCAAAAAGTTGGGAGGAAATTCTGTGCTCCGTGGGGGACAGGTACCCCGAGTGGAGGGACCTGCTGACCGAGTAGAAAACTAACATGAAGCGAGGAGCACTTTTCGCCTATTTGCAACTCACCCGCCCCGCAAATGTGATCACGGCGATTGCAGATATCTGGGCGGGTTTTGCCATTGCTGGCGGCTGGGTTTACTTGATTTCAGATTGGAGGTTGGGAGCTGGGGATTTCTGGCAAAATTTGCTTTGGCTTTCTCTCAGTACTATTGGGCTTTATGCAGGAGGGGTTGCCTTCAATGATATTGCCGATGCAGAACTGGATACAGTGGAGCGCCCGGAACGCCCGATTCCCAGTGGCAGAGCTTCCCAAAACGGTGCGATTTTGATGGCCACTCTCTTGCTGGTTTTAGGGGTTTTAGCGGCTTTTCAGGTCAATTTATGGGCTGGGGTTTTGGCTGTTTCGGTTTCGGTTTGTGCGTTAATTTACGATTATTGGGGAAAGCATCAGCGGATTTTTGGTCCAATTAATATGGGCCTTTGCCGCACAGGGAATTTGCTGCTGGGAATTGCCGTAGCCCCCGAGGTCCTCGGTAAGGTATGGCCTATTGGGGTCCTTCCTCTGATCTATGTGGCCGCGATTACTATGGTGAGTAGAGGGGAAGTACATGGGAAAAACAGGCGCTCTTTATTTGCTGGATTTTTTATGTATTTGATCATTTTGACCGCTATTCTAATTTTGGCCAAAATTCAAAATCCGAACTTCTGGCAGGTGATACCCTTCCTAGGCTTGGTCGCTTACATGATTTTTCCACCGCTTATCCGTGCAATTCGAACCCAAAGTCCTCAATTGATCGGAAAATCCGTCAAGGCTGCCGTAATTTCTCTGATCATTGTCAATGCATCGCTGACAGCCGCCTTCCAAGGCTGGGAATTTGGCGTCCTCGTTTTATTGCTGCTCCCCTTATCTTTGTGGCTGGCCAAAGCATTTGCGGTAACCTAAGGAAATATACTTCTTTGGGAAACTTTCCCCTCAATAGACCTATTAACCTTGTATGAATACCATCCTTCAGCAATCTTTTGCAGTTACTTTCCAGTATCCGGTCTGCTTTACAGAGGATCTGTTTGACCCGTCCAATTCACTATTTGTGGATGTTTTAGAAAAGGGGAAAAAGAATAAAACTTACTTTGTGATTGATCAGGGCGTAGTCCAAGCTTTTCCAGCACTCATCGATCAAATTCAAGCCTTTCAAAAAGCACATCAGAAGCACTTTTTTCTTAGTGCTTCACCGAAAATAGTTCCCGGTGGAGAGGCCTGCAAAAATGATCCTACGGTGTATCAACAAATCGTACAGGCTACCCATGAGTTTGGAATTGATCGGCATGCCTACATCGTGGCAATAGGTGGGGGAGCAGTGTTAGACATGGTGGGTTTTGCCGCAGCGATTTCCCATCGAGGCATTCGGCTGATTCGAATTCCAACCACTGTGCTTTCCCAAAACGACTCCGGAGTGGGTGTCAAGAACAGCATCAATTTCTTTGGGAAGAAAAACTACCTGGGGACATTTACCACACCCGTGGCAGTTTTGAATGACTTTAATTTTCTCAAAACCCTGGATGATCGAGACTGGCGATCGGGAATTTCAGAAGCCTTAAAAGTGGCCTTGATCAAAGATCTCAATTTTTTTGAGTGGCTGGAAAAACATCAAAAGGCGATGGCCACCCGAGACATGGAAGCGATGAAAACCCAAATCATCCGCTGTGCAAAAATGCATATGGCCCACATTGCAGGAAAAGATCCGTTTGAGCAGGGCTCTTCCCGTCCGCTGGATTTTGGGCATTGGGCAGCGCACAAACTGGAGCATTTGAGTGCCTATCGCATTCGTCATGGAGAAGCAGTAGCGATTGGAATTGCATTAGATTCGACTTATTCTCATCTTTTGGGTTGGATTTCCAAACAGGATTTAATGCGAATATTGGAACTGATTCAGGGTTTGGGCTTTTCGCTTTATGAACCTGAATTATCGGCAGAAAATCTCCTGCAAGGCCTTCGGGAATTTCAGGAGCATTTGGGAGGGCAATTAACCATCATGCTGTTGGAACAACTCGGAAAAGGAGTGGAGGTTCATGAAATGGATGATCACTTGATTCAAAAATCAGTCAGCTTTCTTCAAGAAAAGTCTAGAAAATTAAGTCTCCGTTAAGATGCAAATCGATACCCGTCATTTAAGTTACTGCAGCAATATTCACCCGGGAGAAAGCTGGGCAGCCACTTTTGACAACCTTCGTCGATATATCCCTCAAGTGAGGGAAACCCTTCAATTTGAAGGGCCTTTTGGGATCGGCTTGCGACTTTCCCATGAAGCAAGTTTGGAATTGGAAGCGAAGGATAAACTCGCGGAGTTCAAATCCTGGCTGAATTCGGCCAATGCCTACGTGTTTACCCTCAATGGATTTCCGTATGCGGATTTTCATCGTACGGTAGTCAAAGATCAAGTTCATGCACCGGATTGGAGTACTGTCGAAAGAAAGGATTATACCATCCGATCTTTTCGGATTTTAAGTCAATTGCTTCCAAAGGGAGTGGATGGGGGGATTTCTACATCTCCTATTTCGTATCGTCATTGGCAAGAAAGTGAATCGGATCGTACCCGGTTAATGAAAGCTGCTACTGAAAATCTGATGGAGGTAGTGGCTGAGTTGGCTCAAATCGAAACAAATAGCGGTAAGTTTTTACACCTCGATATGGAGCCAGAACCGGATGGTATTTTAGAAAATTCAGATGAAATGATCTGGCTTTTTGAAGCTTGGTTGATTCCGGTCGGGGCAAAGCTTCTTTCCGCGTCGATGGAAATTTCTGAACCTGAAGCAGAAAAATTAATCTACAAACACATTCAGGTTTGCTATGATGTCTGTCATTTTGCCCTTGTTTACGAAAAGCCTTTGGAGACGTTTGCCAAATTTAGAAAAGCGGGAATTAAAGTGGGTAAGGTCCAGCTTTCCGCGGCACTGAAAGTGAACTTAGATCAGGATCGTGAGCTGTTGAAGTCAAAACTTTTGGCTTTTGCAGAGTCCACTTACCTACATCAAGTGGTTGGGCGTAAAGCGGATGGAGAACATGTGGCTTACTGCGATCTTCCTGAGGCTTTGGAGAATCTAAGCTTAGCCAAGGAAGAGGAATGGAGAATTCATTTTCATGTCCCCGTTTATAATCCTAAATACGAGGATTTTGAATCTACCCATGCAGTTATCTCGGAGGTTTTGGGATTTCTCAAAGGTCATCCTGAAACTTGCAATCATCTTGAAGTAGAGACCTATACTTGGGAAGTTTTGCCACCCTCGGAGCGATTGCCATTGGCAGAAACCATCAGCCGGGAGTTAGCCTGGGTGATTCCGCAATTGAAACTCTTATGAAGAAAACCGTAGTCATTGATATTGTAGCACTTTCCTCCCGAGTCATCGGGGAGCATACGCCTTTTTTGAAATCTTGGATCGACAAAAAACAACATTCGGTCATCGAACCGGTGCTTCCTGCGGTAACCTGCTCGGCCCAGTCGGTTTACCTGACCGGAAAAATGCCGAATGAACATGGCATCGTCGGAAATGGCTGGTATTTTCAGGATGAATGTGAAATCAAATTTTGGAGACAATCCAACCGACTCGTCCAGTCGCCCAAAATCTGGGATAAACTCAAATCCGAAAACCCTGAATTTACTTGTGCCAACCTATTTTGGTGGTATAATATGTACTCCACAGTGGACTATGCGGTGACGCCAAGACCACTTTATCCAGCTGATGGAAGAAAACTACCCGATTGTCATAGCCAGCCTATGGAGCTTCGGGATCGACTTCAACAGGAGCTCGGGCAGTTTCCGCTTTTCTCCTTTTGGGGACCCAATGCGAATATCAGCTCCACTCAGTGGATTGCTGATGCGGCCAAAAAGGTGGATGAATGGCACAATCCAACTCTAAATTTAATCTATCTTCCCCACCTAGATTACGCCCTTCAGAAATACGGGATTGATTTTGAAAAAATCGGCAAAAGCCTTCAAGAGATTGATGCAGTTGCTCAGGATTTAATTACCTATTTCGAAAATCGAGGCGCTGAAGTGATTCTGCTATCCGAATATGGAATTACCTCGGTCAGCAAACCTATCCACATTAATCGACTTCTGCGCTCAGCGGGATGGATTCAGGTGAAAAATGAATTGGGGCTTGAGACGCTGGATGCGGGAACTTCGCAGGCGTTTGCAGTAGCAGATCATCAGGTAGCCCATGTGCATATCCAAGATCAGAACCTGTACAGTCAGGTTAAAGGTCTACTGGAAAATACGCCGGGAATCGAACAGGTGTTGGATAAAAAGGCACAGAAGGCCTACGGTTTGGATCATGAGCGATCTGGGGATTTGGTCGTCGTTGCCGATAAGGATTCTTGGTTTACTTACTATTTTTGGATGGATGATAAAAAGGCTCCGGATTATGCACGCTGTGTGGATATTCATCGCAAACCGGGTTATGATCCGGTAGAGTTGATTTTGGATCCCAAAATCAAAGTTCCCTTACTCAAAGTGGGTTCAAAAGTGCTAAAGAAAAAATTGGGTTTCCGTTATTTGATGGATGTGATTCCACTCGATGCAACATTGGTAAAGGGTGCACATGGGCGGATTCCGGAATCGGATGAGGATAAACCTGTTTTTGTTTCAAATACGAGTTTGAACGCTAAAAACACGATTCAGCCAACCGAAGTTTTCGAGCTGATTTATCGGGCCTTAAAGGCTTAAGTTTGGGCTAAGGCATCTTTGACCTTTTGCAGGTTTTCCTGCTTGACAGGCTCCCTGTATTTTTTACAAAAATCTGTATGGTATTGGTGTTTTTCCAAAAAGGAAAGCTGAAGTTCGTTCCATTGTGTCTCGGTAAGCTCAGGATTAAAGTATTTCAATTCCTCAAAAAGCGCTTCTCCTTGATTTTGAAATTGATCGGTCCCTAAATATTCCAGATCCGCATCGGCAAGAATTCGCTCCAACAAGTTTCGTGGCGATTGGGGGATTTTGGTGGCCATGATCATCCCAAAGATCATTTTTAAATCTCTGTCGGATAGTTCCTCTTTTAGATAATCTTGAGCAATTCGGCATCCAATTTCTTCGTGGTTTTTGGGGTTTTCGATGAATCCCGTATCGTGAAAAAGTGCAGCTATTTTTAATAAAAGGAGTTCTTCAGCAGGTAGCTTTTCAATTCTTCCGAAAAACTCTGCCTTTTCCATCACATATTCGGTGTGCGTTATACTGTGATAGGTCAGGTGTTTTGGGAGTCGTTTCAGAATATCTCTGAAGACGGTATGTTTCAATTCTTCAAAATCCATCAGACGTGTTTTTTACCAACTTTTTTGATGATTCCACCTTTGACTTCTTTGATCGTTTGAACATAGAAAAAGGCTTTTGGGTCTATTTCTTGAATGGCGAGTTTGATCCGATGTACCTCCAACCGGGTTACCACAGTCATGATGATGTCACAAGGATGCTTGATATGAAAGGTCTCCGGTAAGTAGCCGCGCTCCCCTTTGTAAACCGAAATCGCTTTGTTAAATTCTTTGACTATCAACTCTTTTACTTTTTCATCCTCTTTGGAAATGATGGTCAGGGCAGTATATTCTTCAAACCCCTCTACCACATAATCGGTGGTTTTAATCGCCGTAAAATAGGTGAGTATAGAATACATAGCAGGCTCTATGCCAAAAACAAAAGCGGCTGATAGCATCAGGATAGAATTGAGGAAAATCGTGATTTCACTTGCAGAAAGCGGTGAGTTTTTTTCTACATACTCGGTAATGACTTCAAATCCATCAATTAATCCTCCTCCTCGGATTATCAATCCGATTCCCATTCCCATCAAAAATCCTCCAAAAAAAGCGGCCAATACTTTGTCCTCAGTCACCGCGGGAACTTCTAGAAAGTGAAGAACGGCGACCAAAAGAAAAATCGAAAGACCAGATTGGATGGCAAAGGTTTCTCCAATTTTTTGCCAAGCCATCCAGAGAAAGGGTAAATTGATCAAGACCAAAAGGAGGTTTAAATTGATCCCAAAGCCCAAATTGACCAAAATGGCAATACCTGTCACTCCTCCATCCAAAAATTTATTTGGGAGCATAAATGCTTCCAATGCAATTGCTGCAAAAGCGACACCAATCACCGTATAACTCAGTGAAGAGAGGGAAAAAATCGATCTCCAATCGACTTGTTTTAGGCTATTTACCATTCGTGATCACAAGGTGTAGATAATTTGGTGTAATTTGTTTGATCTAGTAGCACAAACTCTTAAGTAATTAAATCAAATTAAAGCCCACCTCCAAACTTGAGGTGGGCTTTTTGTAAGTCAGTTCGGGTTTTGGGCTTTAGTTTTACTCCATCCCATTTGATTTTTAAGTTAATACGTCAAAGGTGTGGTTACTTTAGGCGCAGGTTTAGTCCAAGGGCTGACATCAAGTTTTCGGGGATTAGGAAGAATTTCATCGAGTGTATTCCCATCGTAAAGTCTTCCGTTTTTCACCACATGAGAAATGGTATTGGTGTTTCGAATATTTTCCAGAGGATTCCCATCCATGATGACCAAATCTGCCAATTTCCCTACTTCGATGCTGCCCAGTTCCTGATCCAATCCCAGCGCTTCAGCTCCTAGAATTGTTGCTGTACCAAGGGCATCCATTGGACTCATTCCTCCGCTGGCTACCGACCAGAGTTCCCAGTGGTAGCCCAATCCCTGAAGCTGACCATGTGATCCCACTCCGGCCAAACCGCCTTGCTTGACAATGTCATTGATGCCGCGTGCGTGATCTTCAAATACGTGATCTTCCGGTGCAAACCAGCCACCAAGTCCACCAACCCTTCTTCGGGCTTTGGAATTCATCTCATTATAGGGAGTAAAGCGATTTAATTTAGGGTCGTGAAGTGGACTTTCGGTCGTGTAGAAATAGTTTTCCGCCCAAGGACCGCCATAGGAAACCAGCAGAGTTGGAGTCACTGCCATCTTACTTTCGGCTATCGTTTTGGTGACATCTGAGTAAAGGGGGTAAATCGGAATTGAATGCTCATGGCCCGGATATCCGTCAAAAAGTTGAGTCATGTTAAGTTTGTAATCCAATCCCCCTTCGGTGGTAGGCATCAATTCCTGCTCTTTAGCAGCCATGATGACCCATTGTCGATGTTGTCTATTTCCGACCAAATACATTTTGATGTATTGGGTATTGTAGTATTTGGAGTATTGCTTCAGGACATTTTTGGTTTGCTCTTCGGACTTGAGATTGTACATCCAATAACCTACTCCGGGACCGGTAGAATACACACGAGGGCCAGGGACCATTCCTGCTTCCACCATATCGGCATAGGTCAACACATCGGTGGTTGCCGTTTGCGGATCTCGAGTCGTGGTGACGCCGTAAGCCAAATTGGCCGCGTAAATCCAAACGCTGTTTTTATGCAGGTTCCAGGTCGGCCACATGTGTGCGTGCGTATCGATAAATCCCGGTGTGATGGTTTTACCGCTCACATCGACGACTGCTGCATTGCCGGCTTGCAAGGTGCCCGTTTCCCCGATGGATTTGATCCGGTTATTTTCGATCAAAATGTCCCCGTTTTCTATGACCCGATCTCCATTCATGGTAATGATTCGGGCATTTTTCAAAAGAATGGAGCCTTTTGGGGTGTCCTTGGCAAAGTACACTTTTACCTGCCGCTCCTCGGGTTGGTAATTTTCCTTTTCCTTTTGCTCAGCTTTATGAATGCTGTCGGCTTTGGCTAATGCTTTGTCAGCTTTGAAAAGCGAATCGATCCGCTTTTTCTCAGCCTTTGCCAACGAGTCCGCTCGCCTCACCGCTTCTTCTCCTTGAGCTTTCAACGTGGAGACACTATCTGCCTCGGCTAGCATTTTGGCTTTTTTAGCTGCTTTGACCGAATCTTCAAGGGATTCAGCCCGAGCGATGTCGTAAACCCAGTGCCCGTTGCCCAGCGACCAATGGACTTTTTTTCCATTGGCTTCCCAAGCCGGCCATTCTCCCCCGATTTCAGTAAGCTGACGGGAAGGGAAGTTACTTGATTTGGGTTCGCCCACGTTGATGGTTGGGGTTTTTCCGACCTGAGGTACGGTGACGATGTACACGTTGTTATTGACTTGGGCAAGTGCCTTGTTTCCTTCCGGGGCCATCAAAATGGTACTGGCACTGGCAGGCTGCATTTGAGGTTCTTGGGCGGAAACTCCCTCAGGAAGCATGCAATAATTCAAAACGGAGGCCGTGGAAATTGGCTTTCCAAAAACATATTTGAAGTCCTCCAATTCGGCATCGTGGTCATGTCCCGCATGGGGATCTGCTACCGATCCAAAGGGCGTAATGCCTTTGATTTTCACATGTTCTTTCTGATCGTGTCCTTCCCAGTTTACCGAAAGTAAGGTGCCTCCCGGGCCGTTGAGGTAAATTCTGTCCGGGTCTTTGGTGAAATGCGCATTTCCGTAGTTTCCCGCATCCATGATTTTGGTAAAGCCTCCACCTGCGGCAGGCATCCAGACGAGTTCGGCCTCTGAACCATTTACTCCAGGACCTTCAGCTTCGAATTGCACCCGATTAGGACCTTTAAACACCACAATTCGATTATTCGGACTCCAAACGGGGCCCATATATAGGGCACTTTCTTGGGTGATTTTTGTGACGTTGGGATTTCCGTTTACCTGGGCGGTGTACAAATTTCCACCTTCGGATTCATCCCAAGTGGTAAACACCAGTTTGCTTCCATCAGGACTCCAGCTGGGCATGGCTTCCGTGAAATTGTGATTGCTGATTCGCTTTGGATTCCCATCGGGATAATCCATGACATAGAGGCGATTGAGTACTGTAAAGGCCAATTTCTTTCCATCGGGAGAAGGAACCGCATCTCGGATTTGGGTGGCGAGTTTGGCTGTGGTGTCCTTGATGGCATAGTTGAAATACAATCGAGGTCCCATGGCTAGTTTGACCTCTGCCTCGAAAGCAATCTCTCTGGCCGATGATCCGTCCACAGGGAGCTTCCATATTTTTCCTCCATAGGAAGCAATCAAATGCTGGCTGTCAGGAGTGAAAGACATCGCCGGCAATACGCCCTGAGGAGCGATGGACTCCTGCTCATCCCGCTGTACAGGATAGGCCAACCATCGCTCATCACCGGTTTCCATATCCCGAATGATTAAGCCCGTTTTATCATCATAGCGTGAGCCATAAGCCATCCATTTGCCATCTTTCGAAAGGGTGGGCGTAAATGCCGAGCCGTATCGGGATGAGATGGAGGTGATTTTTCCTTCTTCCAAATCATAGGTTCCAATTTGATATTGGGGGAGCAGGGCATTGTAGTTCCAGGCCCCATTTCGGTGGGAAAAGTAAACTTTTTTGCCATCCGGACTGACCACAGGGTCGATGGTTTTCATACCAGATGGGTCCGGATTGAGCTGAATGCCTCCACCACCGTCCTTGTGATACATCCAGAGTTTGGTGATGCGGCGGCCTTTGGCAACCACAATATAGTCACCGTCTGGTGACCAAGCTGCGCCCGGCACATCGCCATTTTTGTCTTTGGTGACCTGCACGGTATCTTTTTTAACTAGATCGATGTACCAGAGATTGTCACTGCCGGCACGGTCGGAGGTAAAAAGGATTTTTTCTCCATCAGGAGAAAATCTCGGATGGGTTTCATAGGCCATTCCAGAAGTGATGGGAGTGGCTTTTCCGCCTTCGATCGGAATGGTGTAGATGTCTCCCATCAAATCGAAGGCGATGGTTTTGCCATCTGGACTGACATCCAGGCTCATCCAAGTTCCTTCGGAAGTGGTGAATTTTACTTCCCGTTCTGGCTTCAGCGGAAGCTCTTTGAATTTAGGATAGTCCAGGGAGTCTTTTTTGGTGCTGTCATTTTGCAGCAGGGGGTTGTAGGGGGAGAATTCAAGAGCCAGTAGAGACTGGGAATTCAGGGCACTCATGCTAAATAGCGTAAAAGCAAGTGCGAGTTTGGGGAGTATAATTTTTCTCATAAGGGATCAACTAATCGGGCATTAATCTACTGTTAATCTTCGATTTTGCCCAATTATTTTAGGGCCATCCAAAAAAATAGATCGAATTCGGTCAAAAACAGGAATTGTTCTTTTTAGAAATTGAACACTTTGTTTGAGAAGAAGCTAACTTCTTCCAATCCGTAGTCCAAATCGAGTTTTTGTGAACTTTTGGTTCTGCTCACTGAGGTCAAGTCAGTGACTAGAATCTCAACCCGGAGTGAAAAGGTACTATGAATTTGTCCGTAGATACTTTTTGGTCAATTCATCATTTTCAAGTTCTACCAATTTCTAAAATTTAACCCAACTCAAACTATTTCTTGATACCAGGTAAATCAATCAAACTCTAGGTTTCACCCCTTCCTAGAAACCACCTCGACCACTTCCACAGGAAGAGCCTTATTTTTCATTTTAATTTCGCCGATGGATTTGAATTCGAACTGTTCCTCTAGTGATTTGGCATTTTTCTCCAAAATTAACACCTGCCCGGGTATGGCTGCGGCCTGAAGTCGGGCTGCGACATTAACCACATCTCCGATGACAGTATAGTCCAGTCGCTTCAGAGATCGGGAACCGATATTTCCAGAGACCATTTCGCCATAGTTGATTCCCACAGAGACCTGTGGCCTGAAATGGGTAGAGCTGGAAAACTCTGGGAGCGCATTCATTTTGTCCCGGATGGCAATACTGGCCCGTATCGCCCGTTCGAAGTGATTCTCCCCAAAAAACACTGCCATAATTGCATCTCCGATAAACTTATCAATGCTGCCTTTTTCTTCGATGATTTCCTTGACCATGAGATCAAAGTATTCGTTGAGCAATCCGACCACGACATTGGGTTCCTCATGCTCGGAGATTTTGGTGAAAGCCACTAAATCCACAAAGGCCACGGTAGCCTCAACGTTTTCATTTTCCATCAGTCCTGTGTCGATTTCCCGGTTTCCCATAAAATTGAGCACGGTTTCATCGACATACATTTTCAGGATATTATTTTCCCGCATCGCCCGGAGGTTGGATTTGATCTGCTCAATGTGAGTGATGGTTTTTTCCAGGGTAATCTCCAAATCACGAAAATCCACTGGTTTGGTGATAAAATCAAAAGCCCCGAGATTCATCGCCGTGCGGATATTTTCCATATCTCCATAGGCTGAAATGATCACGGTTTTGAGTAAGGAATTTTTTTCTTTGACCTTGGAAAGTAAGGTCAATCCGTCCATTTCGGGCATATTAATATCACTAAGGATGATATCTATATCGGGATTTGCCTCAAGAACCTCTAGTGCCTGTCTACCATTGAGTGCAAAACGAAAGTCAAAAATTTCATCTCGAACTTGTTTCCGGAATTTCTGTTTGATCAGAATTTCCAAATCTGCCTCATCATCTACTACTAGAATCTTGACCATGTTTAATTAGCTTTTATGGTGATCAATTAATTTACCGATTTCCTTTTTCAGGGAAATGAAATCGATGGGTTTGGTGAAAAATTCCTTTGCCCCAGAATTCATAGCTTTTTTGAAGTTTTCCTGATCCCCATAAGCCGAAATCATACTGACTTGAATGTGCGGAAAGCGCTCTTTGATTTTATCCAAAAGCTCAAGACCCGTCATGCCAGGCATATTGATATCGGAGAAAACATAAACCACTTTGGGTGGATTGTCGGCACTCAAAATCTTCAGGGCTTCATCTCCTGAAAAAGCAAAGGCGAGCTCTAAATCACCTGCTCTAACTTCTTTTCTGAATTTTTGGCGGAAAAGGTCCTCGACATCCCGCTCATCATCTACAATTAAAATTTTCATAGTTTAAACTTGAGGTATGGTGATAATAAATTTGGTAAAAAGACCCGGCTTGCTGCTCACGCTGAGCTTTCCTCCATGTCCTTTGGTAATGATTTCATAGCTCATCGATAGCCCCAGTCCTGTACCTTTCCCGGTGGGTTTGGTGGTAAAGAAGGGCTGGAAAATTTTCGATTGGATTTCTGCCGGAATACCAGGCCCATTGTCTTCAATCGATATTTCTACACTGTTTTTTAGTGCTTTAGTTTCCACAGTTACCTTGGGGATAAAGGAATCAGCGAGCGGGTCATTGGCTTCTTTGAGTTGATGTTTCTTTTCGGCGGCGGCATAAAAGCCATTGTTGATCAGGTTGAGCAAAACTCTGCCAATATCCTGGTGAATCACAGGGATTTTTGGCAAGTTGGGGTCGGCTTGAAGTTTAAAGTCCGCGGTAAAACTTTTGTCTTTGGCCCGCAGACCGTGGTAAGAAAGCCGCAAGTATTCGTCGGCCAGTTGGTTGAGGTCGGTTTCGACCTTTTCTCCGGTATTGGTCCGGCTGTGCTGCAGCATGCCTTTGACGATGGATTCGGCCCGTTTGCCGTGATGGCTGATTTTTTCCAAGTTACTGGATACATCTACAGCAAGCTCCAGAGCCTCAGCGGTATTTCCTTTTTCCAGTTCCTCTTTCAATTCGGCTAGGAGTTCATTGCTTACCTCGGAGAAATTGTTGACAAAATTGAGTGGGTTTTGGATTTCATGGGCAATCCCGGCAGTCAGTTCCCCGAGAGAGGCCATTTTCTCAGCATGAACCAGCTGATCTTGGGTGGCCTTCAAATCGTGAAGTGCTTTTTCCAAGTTGTTTTTCTGAGCCGTGAGTTCTGCTGTCCGTTCGATGACCTGTTTTTCAAGTTGTTCTTTGATCGATTCGGTTAGTTTATATTTCTCCTCCCGCTGTAGGGCCTTCAATTTTTCGGCTTCGAGGGCTCTGCGTTGTTTGGAGTTATTGAACCACATGACGATGGCCCAGGCAAAGGCAAAAAACTCAGAAACTTCGATGTAATTTTCCCATTGATCATAAAAAGTCGGGCTTAACTTGTAGATGACATCACTAATCACGCTAATGACCATAATGGGAAGCCAAGCGTAAATCATCCCTTTACGGTGATGAAGCTCTGGATTTTTTATCACCAAATAAACAATCAATCCACCCAGCAGAATGGAGGCAAAGAAGGCGATCGTTTCAAGAAAAGTAATTTGGGAATAGTTCAAAAATAGAATGACTGCAGCGGCGATCATCCCACTGGTAAAGAGTCGATTCCAATCTTGCGATACAGTAATCAAGCCCATGGGCCGTTTGAGGTAATAGAGTAAGATTAAAGAAATGATGCTTAATTCCATAATGCTAGGTTTATTTCAGATGGATATGCACCGCTTATTCGGGTTGCGTAGGTAAATATATGGTAAATGCCGTCCCGGAAGGTTCTTGGGTATTACTTTTTACCCGAAGGTCTCCTCCGTAAGACTTGACGATGTCGTAACTCAGCGAAAGCCCCAGGCCCGTACCTTGTCCAGTGGGTTTGGTCGTAAAAAAGGGCTGGAAAATCTTCCCAACAATCGTTTCGGGAATTCCGGTGCCATTGTCTTCAATGGTGACTTCTAACCCCCCGATCACTTTCTTGGTTTTCAAAAGTACAAGTGGTTTGTAGTCTGTTTGCTCGGCATGATGCGCTTTTTGATTGACCGCGTAAAAGGCATTGTTGAGCATATTAAGCAAAATCCTCCCAATTTCCTGTGGGATCACATTAAGTTTTGGGATTTCGGGGTCAAGCTCAGTTTTAAAATCAGAGTTGAAATCCTTTTCCTTGGCTCTAATCCCATGAAAGCTCAGATGCAAACATTCCTCGGCGAGCGCATTGATATCTGTAGGCTCTTTTTCACCCGCACTCGTACGGCTATGCTGAAGCATGGCTTTGACTATGCCATCCGCTCTGAGGCTGTGCTGGGAGATTCTTCCCAGGTTTTCCCGGATATCTTTGGCGATAAAAGTAACCTCCTCATAATCTCCTTTTTGGATTTCCTCTTCCATTTCTTCCATCAATTCCTGACTCACTTCAGCGAAGTTTTTGACAAAATTGAGCGGGTTTTGGATTTCGTGGGCGATTCCGGCAGTAAGCTCCCCGAGAGAAGCCATTTTTTCTGCCTGAATCAATTGAGATTGAGTGGACTTCAAGTTTTCATGGGTGGAGGCCAATTCCTGATAAGCCTTTTCAATTTCTTTGGCATGCTGGAGTTCACGTTCTTTAGCTTTTTCCCTTTCGGCTTTCAAGACCCGATTCCTCAGGTAAATATTGATGGGATAAATCAGCGAAAGCGCCAGTAATCCATAGATGCCATAAGCCCACCAGCTTCGATACCATGGGGGCAAAACAGAGAATTCGAAACTGATCGGTTCAGTCCATTCGCCGGCATTGGATTCGGAGGTTCCCGAATAGCGCGACTTGACCAAAAAAGTATAGTCTCCCTCCTGAATATTACCAAAGGTAGCACTTGTCCGCTGCAGCACCGGGCTCCACTCGAGGTCGTATCCTTCCAAAATGTATTGATACTCGATCAAAAAGGGGCGAGCCATTTCATTGGAGCCGTACTCGATATTGAGGTGATTGTGGCGATAGGGGAGCTTGAGTTTTTGAGGTACGGGGAAGAAACCATCCACCGATTCAAAGGAAATCCCCTGGAAGCGCTCCCGGAGATTTTGTCGCTCCAAGGGGCTAAGTTTTCGGCCTAGGGTGATGAGTTCGTCGCTTGCTTGGGTGAAAACATCCGCAAAAGCTTTTTCCCCAAAACTACTGCTGTCCTCTCCTGCGAGCGTATGCCAGGGAATAACTTCCTCATTGATCCGGATTTGCTTAATCATCAGATCTTGCTGAGGTTTTACCGGAATGTAGTGGGCATAGTCAAAGCGGACTAAACCGGTTTTCGAACTACCTGTTCCTGCCCAAAGCACTCCTTTGGAATCGAGAAACATTCCGTTCTGGCCATCGGTGAGGTCTTTGACAGGATAGCCATTGTCGGCATTAAAATTTTCGATTTCTGCTAAACTGATTTCGTGATCACTCTTGGCTTCTGGTTTAAAGACTGTGATTCCAAGATTCGAACCCAAAGCAATTTTTCCGTCAGGAAGTGGGACGATTTGTTGAATGAGATTATTGGAGAGGCCTTCTTGGGTGGTAAAGTTTTGGAATTTTAGGATTCCTGACTGATTCTGGGACAGGTCCAAAACCTGGGATTGAGAGAGAAAACTTACCCCATGAGCCGTTCCTATCCATAGGTTGCCTTCCAAATCCCCCGAAATTCGAATAATTCCGTTATCAACTATTCCCTGAGAGGTGGTTATCCGCTGAAATTTCTCTCCGTCAAAGCGAGTGATTCCCCCATCCACAGCTCCAATCCAAATCGCCCCGGTCTGATCTTCATAAAGGCTTAAAATCACATCTCCGGTTAAGGCTTCTTCAGAACTGAAGTAATCCAGCTGACCATCATGAAGGTAGTGAAGTCCAGTGTCCGTGCCTATCCAGATGCCTCCCTTTCGATCTTGAAGTAAGGCGTAAATTTCATTGGATACCAAGCCGTTTTCCTGACTAATTTGGGAGAATTTTTTCCCGTCAAAAATACTGATACCATTTCCTCCTGTCCCAAACCATAATCGGTCTTGATCGTCCTCCATCATACAAAAAACAATATCTCCAGCCAATCCGTGGGCGGTATTGATGGTGGTAAAAGACTCTCCGTCAAAACGACTGACTCCAAAGCCACTGGTACCAAACCACAGGTCTCCGTTTTGGTCCTCTTCGATACTTAAAATGATATTTCCAGCGAGTCCTTGGTTGTTGGTGAAATTGGTAAAATGAGTCCCGTCCAAACGACTGACTCCTCCACCATCCGTTAAAAACCATAAATTCTGGCCTTTGTCCAAAACCGATCCCATCACATTATTTCCAGCTAAGCCCTGATCGGTGGTATAGCTGGTAAATTTCCCCCCTTCAAACTTGCTGGCACCTCGTTCGGTAGCAAACCACAGGTTTCCGTCCCGATCTTCAATAGCAGATCGAACTACCAGGCTGGCCAAACCATCCTCCAAACCATAATTGGTGAAAGTTTCCCCATCAAAATGGCTCACTCCTCCGCCGATTGTCGAAATCCACAAGTCGCCCCTGCGGTCCTCATAGATATTTCGCACCCGATCCGAACTCAAGCCATCTTTGGTGGTAAACGTTTTGAATTTTCCATCGACCATCTGAGTCAAGCCTCCACCGTAGGTAGCAAACCAAAGGTTGCCTTCAGCGTCTTCAAGAATATGGACGACGAGGTATTCGTTGAGACCTTGGTCTGCTCCGACAACCTCAAATTCCTTCCCATCAAACCGAACCGCTCCCACGGCACTGGTTCCAAACCACATGTTTCCCTGGCTATCTTGTGAGATCGCAAAAATGACTCCGTCACCAATTTCTTCTGCAGAATAATTGGTGAAGACTTTTCCGTCAAATTTGCTGATACCACCCACTGTGCCAAACCAGATATTCCCATCTCGATCTTCAAAAATGCTTCTGACACTGTTTTCAACCAAGCCCTGTGCATCCGAAAAGGTCGTGAAACTCAGCCCGTCAAATCGACTGGCTCCCCCACCATTGGTGCCAAACCAAAGATGACCCCGGGAATCCAACAATGCGCAATTGATCGCGTCTAAGGCTAGGCCTTCCTCGGAGGTGTATTTTTTAAACTGAGAAATCCCTCCTTGACCGAGAATGAAGGAATTACCGGATGGGTCTCGGACGATTTCACCTTGATCGTCTTGGAGTCGAGCAAGCGAAACTCGCTGAGGTGCACTGCTGCCAGTTGGTAAGCTGTTTGTCTGCGGTGTTGGAAAATCAGTCATCCGAACCGTGGACAGTTCCAGGTTTTTAACTAAAATGGTTTCGGGCTCGATTGAATCGGGCGCTCTAAGAGTTGACTCAACAACAGGAGCTTCTTTTTGGCAACTGACCAAAATAAGCAGAAGAAAAAGTGATAGGACATTGAAATAATTATTCATGTGCACGAGCTGGTAATTCAATTTTAAAAATGGTTCTTTGGTCTAGTATACTCGAAACGGTGAGTTTCCCGCCATGAGATTTGATAATGTCATGGGAAATGGAGAGACCCAGTCCCGTGCCTTCCGTCCCTTTTTTAGTGGTGAAAAAAGGCTGAAGGATTTTATCCAAAATGGGTTTGGGTATCCCCGGACCATTATCTTCTACTTCGAAGTTAAGTCTATTTTTAGTATTCAAAGTCCTGATTTTCAGTTTTGCTTGAAAATTCTTGGGATTTTCCTTGAGTTTTTGCCTCATCGCGTCAAAAGCATTATTGCAGAGGTTTAGGATGACCCGGGAAAAGTCCTCAGCATTGATCAGGAGCGTGTTGATGTTGGGATCCAGATCAAGGTCGATGCTGACATTGATGGGGTCTTTTCCAGCCCGCATACCGTGGAAAGATAGATTGACATATTCCTTGATTAAGGCATTGAAATCGGTCAGCTCCATTTTGCCTCCGCCTTCTCGACTATGTTTGAGCATGGATTTGACAATGCTATCTGCACGACTGCCATGATCGTGGATTTTCTTAAGATTGACCTGAATATCTTTTAGCAAGGCCACATTATCTTCGGTTCTGCCCGAATGAAGATTTTCTTGAAGTTCTTCTACCAATTCCGAGTTCACCTCAGAAAAATTAAGGATGAAGTTGAGTGGGTTTTTAATTTCATGGGCAATTCCGGCGGTCAGTTGGCCCAGGGAGGCGAGTTTTTCCTGCTGAATCAATTGCTCTTGCGTATTCATCAGCGCCTCGTTTTTCTCTTGGATATTTTTAAATGCACGGGATTTGCCCAACTCATAGACCAGAAGGATAATAAAAATAGTGATATTGGTGCCCAAGATGGAGGAGAAGTAAAACAGCTCCTTTTTCTCCACATTATACTGGGGTA
Source organism: Algoriphagus sp. (assembly GCF_024305035.1). Lineage (GTDB taxonomy): Bacteria > Bacteroidota > Bacteroidia > Cytophagales > Cyclobacteriaceae > Algoriphagus. Next base: position 120,263 of record NZ_JAMWZB010000007.1, on the reverse strand, counting down.
CAGGTGTTCCTTGAGTGCTTTCCAAAAGGAAAAGTCCTAAACTCAACAAAGCAGAAATCACCATCCAAAATAGCGCGGCTCGCTTTCCCAAAATAAGCATTGCAATAGCAGGTAAGAGGAAAAATGCTGCTGCCGCAGGAGAGACCAAGCCGCCTTGAAGCCAAGCTTGAATCGGAAAGCTAATCGCAAACTGGCTCAAGAAAAGTATTGCCGAGATGGGTTTGGATAGCCCCGCTCGATAGGCCAATAAAATCAGGAGATTGACCAAACCGTTAATGAGCAAAAGGTAGCCATTCAGATCGGCGTCAATGTCCAAGGCTAAGTTTATCCCGAGAAAATTGGATAGGGCAGAAATGAGCAATACGGCCACGAAAATCCGCTCGGATCGCAGCTCATCACCCGTTTCTAACTTGGGCGCAGGGATAAAAAACGCTGTTATTTTTCTAAACATAATTAGGTTTTACTTTGCACTCCAAATAAGGTTCCGTGTCTTTTCCATAATGCATAAATGAAGGTACTGTCCAGCAGCAAGCAGGAAATCCCGAGAAACTGAACGAAGTGATTTTCTGGATAAAAGAAAAACATGGAAACGGTAATCAGCCCTGTTCCCAGCGTCCTTGCCCAAGCTAAAACCATGGAAAATTGGTGAGTATCCTTGGTTTGCATCAGCAAAAAGACACACTGGAGTGAAAGGATCACATTGATGATGTATCCGGAATTGGCACCGATCAGGGTATCATAGCCTTCATTTCGGTAGAAGTAGCTGAAGAAAATCCAGAAGATAAAATTGATGATGCAGAAGAGCGCAAAGTGTTTTTTGGTCTCTGCATTCATGGGTTGTTTGGTGCCGTATCGAAGGACGGAATAGAAAATAAAACAGTCCAGCAAAAAAGCGGCTTGATAGCTCAGCGCAAAGAGTAATCCCGTATTGGGATGGTATATCCAGCTCCAGACAAATTCCCAGCCGATATTGGCTCCCGCTACATAGGCAGGCATTTCGACAAACTTCTTTTTTCGGATTTCTAAAACCAAAATCACATAAGCTACCACCCAAAACAGGCAACCCACCCCGTTGAAAATCAGACCCGGAAGCGAATAGTCCTCAAAATTGATCAAAGTTTGGTTCATGAGCGTGCTTTTTTAGCTCCCCAGTCTTGGGTCAGGGACCTCGGAAGGTAGAAATTGATCATGTTGGCATCGGTCATTTTGCTGATCATCCACTGGGATAGCAAGCGGGTGAAGAACTGCAAAACCATGGCGAAGACGAGACTTTTGTCCAGAAACTCTCCGATTTTGGCAATCCGGCGAATGCGTTTTTCGATTTTCAGCTGATGCGAAGGATCAGATTCGGGGACGGCCAGAAGATCTGAGATTTCCTTTCCCATCATCAGGCGCAAGATGGCACTATTGGTTTTTGGGCTAAAAAAGGGATGCGATTTGAGATTGATCCATTCGACCAATGCTTGGGTTAAAGCCTTTCCGGAATCGCTTTCGGCGATTTGCTGATCCAGGATCCTGTGGCCGAGTTTCAAGGCATCTTTGGCATTGGCGGGAATCATATCCTCATCGAGACCCACGATGTGTCCGATCACACGCCAGCAATGCATATAGGCTTCGAGTTCGACTGGCTCTAGCTCGATTCCCAACTGATCCATTCCCTCCAAAATCAAGGCAGAAAAAGACATGAGTGTCCCCGCCATATCTTCCTGATTGATCGGTTCGCCGTATTTTTCGGCATCCCATCCTTTGTTTTTGAGGTAGTGTCTAATGACGGCGTGAATCAAACGAACTTTCTTTGTGGCGACCATGCCACGGCCTTTTTTGGAAAGTCCTCCGGGAAGCATGGCAAAAATCACAAATTGTGCGGTTTCAGCGATTCTGCGGCTGAAAGTATCCATAGACCCATGGTGCTCGTTAAGACGGGCCGTTTTGTGCAGGACTTCCGCTCCGTGTGCGCAGGCATAGCATTCGGGGAGGGATTTATAGGAAAGTAAAAGTGAAACCCAAAATCCATGACGAAGGTAAACCTGCTGTCCCAAAGCCATTAAATCTTGATCCGCCCAATCAGGAAGTTTGCTACTTTGCTCAAAATATACTTTGAGTTCGTCGGGAGCATTGCTGTCCAGTCGATCTCGGTCCCGGGTGATGTGTTCGAAAAGGTGGTTGATTTCCCCCTCCTCTTTTTTTTGCATGATCAGTGCGACCGTTTGATCGGCTAGGGGGTCGGTATGTTTTCGCTTTTCCAGTAAAAATGAATCAGACCATTCTTGGGTAAACTCTCGATCAAAGGATGTTAATTTTTGCCTTGCTTTTTTTCTCCAACGCCAATTTTTGAATATAAAAATCAAAGAAGCAACAGCAAATACAATCAAAAGTCCCCACAAAATCCAGGCGATAGGAGTCATAGTATTTGGGTTAAAAATTGGTGGCTTTAGTCATACTAGGTTTGATTGATGGGTCGCTGAAGTTCAACGTCTATCGGAAAGAAACCTGTTGGTTTAGGTGAAATTTCTCACTAGCTGATAGGTCTGTTGCATTCTTGACAAAATTCAATTATTATGATTTGAAAAATACAAAACTATCTGTAAAAAGAAGTCGATAATCATTTATTTGTGAGCTGATCAGAAAAAATATTATTCAAATTCAGTCCTGATATTTCAATAGGTAGTCTTTGTGGATCAATTCTGAGTTTTTCCCAAAAAAATACAATAGATTACCCCTGGGTTTTATTCAAAAAAAAGCATCATTGATTATGAAAAAAGTTTACTCCTATTTTCTGCTTTGCCTGTTTTTCATGGCAGTAAATCGTATAAGTTCCTTTGCCCAATCCAGTCCCGGTTATTTTATGCATCCGGACGTTCATGAGGGTACGGTGGTGTTTGTGGCCGAAGGGGATATATGGATGGCCTCCGTCGAGGGCGGAATGGCTACTCGGCTCACCACCCATCCCGGAGATGAGTCACATCCCAAAATCTCGCCCGATGGAAAATGGGTGGCTTATGCAGCAAGCTATGAAGGACCTACCGAAGTTTATTTGATGCCGATCACCGGTGGCCTGCCTCGCAGATTGACTTATGAGCCGATGACTTCCGTTCCCACGGCTTGGCGTTCGATTAGTGAGCTGGCTTATGTGACCAATCAGTATTCCACCTTGCCGCGACTTCGTACTGTAGTTTTTGATATTAATTCAGGAGAAAGGTCCTTTTTGCCACTGGAAATGGCCGCTGAGGGGAGCTTCGATGAGGATGGAGAAACGTACTTTTTTGTTCGCCCAACCTATCATGGCAACGTCACTAAGCGCTATAAGGGCGGTACGGCCCGGCAACTCTGGAAATATAGCGATGGTGCTGAGGAAGCCGTAAAATTGACACAAAACTACGATGGGGAAGATCATCATCCCATCTTCCAAGATGGTCAGGTTTATTTCATTTCTTCCCGAGATGGAATCCAAAATGTCTGGTCGATGAGTACAGATGGATCGAATATTCAGCAGCACACCCAAGAAGAATCTTACGATGTAAGGGAGTATTCCCTTTCAGGAAATACGCTGGTCTATCGATCCGGTGCAGACTTGTATCGCATGGATTTGGGCGAGGGGCAAAAGGAGAAAATTACCATCAATTTGGTTTCGGATTTTGATCAGTTGCGCGAAAATTGGGTGGATAATCCCGCGAGCTACATCACCAATATATCGGTAGCCAATGATGGGGAGAAGGTTGCGTTGACCGCTCGTGGTCGGGTGTTTGTGTTTCCTGCCAAGGATGGAAGAATGGTCCGTCTCAGTCGTAAAGACGGCGTGCGCTATCGGGATGCGGTTTTTTCTACCGACTCGAAGGATATTTTGACTTTTTCGGATGAAAGTGGAGAATTTGAGATTCATCAGTATTCCGGTTTGGGCTTGGATCAAGGAAAGCAATTGACCGAAAATGGAGAAACGTTGCGCTTTGGCTTGACTCCTTCGCCGGATGGAAAATGGCTGGCTTGGTATAATCTGAACAATGAGCTCTGGGTCCGAAATATGGACTCGGGCAAAGCAGTCAAGGTTTCCGAAACGGACGAAGATCTCCACGGAAGTATGGCTTGGTCCCCCGACAGTCAATGGTTGGCCTATGGACAGGCCGCTTCGAATACCTTTACCCAACTCTTTGTATTTAATCCATCCATCGAAAAACGCGTCACGCTGACTTCTGATCGCACCAATAGCCTCAGTCCGCAGTGGAGTGCGGATGGGAAGTGGATTTATTTCCTTTCCGACCGGAATTTCGAGACTAAAGTCGGCAGTCCCTGGGGACAGCGTCAGCCGGAGCCTTTCTGGGAAAAACAGATGAAAATCTACCATATTCCCTTGCAAAAGGGTTTGATTTCTCCCTTTACTCCGAAAAATGAATTGGAGTCTGAAGATGAAAAAAGTGAAGAAGAAGTCACAGTTAGCATTGAAGAGGATGGATTGATGGAGCGTGTGCAGGAAGTGCCTGTGCCTGCGGGGAATTACAAAAACTTAATCGTGACCGAAAAGGCCTTGTATTATCATCGAGTAGGTCCGGGTCCGGGTGTATACTACGGAGGAGGTGCTTCCAATGAGGATGAGCCTGCGCTGATGATGACTCCGATTTCGGAGAAAGCGGAGCAAAAGGTATTTGCAGATAAAATCAACAGCTATGCCGTGTCTGCAAACAACAAATATGCCCTGCTTCGACAGGGTTCCAATCATTTCCTGGTGGAATTAGGCACTTCGCCAGTTTCGGATTTATCCAAAAATAAACTGGATTTGAGTGGCTGGAAATTCAGCATAGACCCGAGAGAGGACTGGAAGCAGATCTATACGGATGCTTGGCGCATGGAGCGGGATTATTTCTACGATGCAGGCATGCATGGGGTGGACTGGGATGCCATGTACGAAAAATACCTTCCGCTTGTGGGCAGGGTGACGACTCGAAATGAGCTTTCGGATGTAATCGGAGAATTGATCGGCGAACTTTCCGTTTTGCATACCTCCGTACGAGGAGGAGATACCCGGGATGGGGAGGATAACATTCAGTTTGGGATGCTGGGAGGGCTTTTTTCCAAAACTGATAAAGGGTACAAAATCGACTACATTTTCCAAAGTGATCCGGATTACCCGGATGAAAAATCTCCTTTGTCACATCCAGCTTTAGACTTACAGGAAGGAGATGTGATCACGCATATAGACGGGACTTCCGTTTTGGACGTAGCGGATATGCAGGTATTGCTTCGGGATAAGGCTAGAAAGCAGGTTCGAATAGCGGTAGCTGGTAAAGGTGATCATATCATCTACCCGATGACTGTGGGTCAGGAAAACAATTTGCGCTACAATGACTGGGAATACACCCGCCGGTTGGAAGCAGAGGAACAATCCAACGGAGACATCGGCTATGTGCATCTCAGAGCGATGACGGCCGGAGATATCGGGCAGTGGTACAGGGATTTTTACCCGCAGTTTAAGAAAAAAGGGCTGATCATCGACGTGCGGCATAATCGGGGCGGAAATATCGATAGTTTCATTCTGGAGAAGTTGATGCGGGAAGCCTTTTTCTACTGGAAAAGCCGTACGGGAGAACCCTATTGGAACATGAATTATGCTTTCCGTGGCCATTTGGTCTTGTTGGTGGATGAGTTTACCGCTTCGGATGGAGAGGCTTTTGCCGAAGGCTTCCGCCGATTGGGTATGGGCAAAGCCATCGGTGCGAGAACTTGGGGTGGCGAAGTGTGGCTTTCCGGAGCCAATACGCTTTCGGATAATGGGATTGCTAGGGCTCCGATGAATGGGGTTTATGGTGAGACTGAAAATGGTGCCGAATGGCTGATTGAGGGAGTGGGATTTATCCCGGATATCGAGGTAATCAATTTGCCGAAGGCAACATTTGATGGAAAAGATGCCCAACTGGATGCGGCGATCGAGCATTTGAAAGAATTGATCCGAAAAGACCCAAGACCTGTACCTGCACCGCCGGCTTATCCGGATTTGAGTTTTAAGAATGGGAAGGATTGAGAATTCGTTTTATCTGGTCGGTGGAGACAACGAGTTCGGTAAAGGAGCTTTAAGAATTAAATAAGTTGAGGTCAGTGGAAACACTGACCTCTGCTATAAATATTAAAGCCCTACTCTTCCCATGACAACAAATAAAAGTCTACCGCTTCTTCTTCTCGACTCATCTTACTGAGATACAGCCCTTTTTTCCCAACAAACATCATGGGAATCCGGTCTAATTCATCTTCCTGAAAGTCAATCTCTCCGATGAAAGTATCACGATCCAAATCATAAATCAAAAGGTTCCTCTCAGCTGTTGGCTTGAATTCAGAATAGGTAGAAAAAGAGGATGGGTCGCTTTTGCTGTAGGATATAGTTCTGTATAGATGGGAATTGATTTCATCAGCCAAGATATCAGTATAGGCACCCTTACTTAATACTTCAAAATAAGTTCCTTCACCATTGATTTCTTGAGTAGATTTGTCGTCGTAGTTTATGATTTTTTTCTTGTAGGTTGAACCCAAGAATAAAGGCTTAGCTCGATTAGAAATTCCATCAAATTCATAAACTGAGTCGCTAAATGGATAATTCATATAAATTTTATCTCCAACCACAGATTGTTCATTCATAATGACAATCAGTCCCGGCCAAAGATGATTATGATACTCTTTAGGGTATCCGATTTCAACTTTGTTTTCTCCGGTTTTTAAATCAATGGTTTGAGCAATTTTAACCCGGTTATGGTAATCCCGGCCCTGATAGGGTACTTCCGGAAATCCATAGAAGATCAACTTTCCGTTGATTATTCCTGAAATAGCATTATTGGTGGTAAATGGGGTAATCTGATCCATGGCGGGAATTCCTTTCTTGGTATTGTAGGTTCTTACCTTCTTGCTGCCATTCATCAAATGAACCTCCCAACCGAAGCTATTCACCACAAAAATGGAGTCCATGGTATGCACATAAAATCCATTCATCGTGCCTATTCCGTCCGGGCCTTCTTTTTCAAATCGAATAGGCTCTTCCCATTCCTTTTTATCCATATTAAAGACTTTGATATTGTCTTTTTTCCGCACATCCCCAAAAAACAACTTTTCTTCTCCTTCGATGACTTGGGTTTGCAGACTCCAGGTACGAAGAGGATGATCCTCCACCACCAAGCGAAAAGCATGAGTGAGTTGATAAGAGAGTGGTTTAGTTTTTTCTTCCTCTTGGCAAGAGAAGAAAACAAGGCCAAACAAAATTAGGCTTAGGAGTAAAATTCGGTTGTTCATTTTTCAGCAAATGATTTCTATTATAAACCTATGAAATAATAGTAGATTACCAAATTGATTAAAAATAAAATATATGCGGGGCCTAGAAAAGGTTGGTAAAGCTTGGTTTTAAAAGTCTTTTTGAATGGACGGAGGAGAGACTTCTATCAAATCGCATTGTTTTGCCTACGACACTGCACCAGAATTCAGTTGAAATTGGAAAAAATTGATCCAAAAAGACCCAAGACCTGTACCTGCACCGCTGGCATATCCGGATGTGAGTTTTAGGAATGGGAAGGATTGGGAATAGTTAATATGTAGTGGTCGGTGGATAAACCGACTACAGCAACTAATTGGAAAATCGCCCCAAGCAGACAAAAAAAGAGGTTGGATCTTGTGGTCCAACCTCTTTTTCAATGAGGGTAAGCCTTAATTTCTATGCTTGAACAGGTAGAAAACACCCAATTGCAAGCCTCGGTTTTGATAATCATTGGAGGCGATTTCACTAATGTTGCTCATCCCGATATTGTACCGGGCATCCACCCCAAATCCGGAGGGAGTGTGAATGTAACTTGCTCCGATTGCGATGCCCAAATCCATACTTTTGAAATCGTTTTTCACATCGACTTTAGTGTTTCCAGCGACCGTATTGGCACCGATCAAAAGTCCCAGCTGAGGCCCTGCTTGAAGTCTAAATCCATTATCAAACATGTACTGAAAAAGGACCGGGATATTGAAATAGTCCAAGTTGAGATTGGTGGAAGAGTTGCCGATTTTTGCTCCCTGAGCGGAATAGTAGATTTCAGGTTGCAGGCCAAAGTTATCGGTGATGTGCACGTGGCCCAATAATCCGAGATGGAGACCGATTTTTGGGTCAAAATTTCCATTTGCTATCGTGTAGCTGTTAAGCCCACCTTTTACGCCGACGTTGATGTTTTGGGCATTTAGAGTCCCCATCATCATAAAGGCTAATAGTAATCCAATAGAATACAGTTTCATAATTTATTTTAGTGTAGAATTTTGATCAATTGAAAAACAGGAAACTCCTTTTAGATCTGGAGTTTTTTAAGTTTTCTAGCGTAAAAATTGATTTGTTTTTTCGCCGGTCAATTGGATGATATGATTGCAAACGGAGTGCCCCGATTAGCAAATTCACTAAGAAATAAATAATAAAAATAATGCTTTAATTAAATAAGGCCTTGATTGGCTACAACTGGCATAAAGACAAAAAAAAACTGAACCTCTCGGCTCAGCTTTTAATTTTATTGGTTGTCATTTTTGACTTCTACTTCCACTTTTTTGGTTTTGACTGATCCACCGTCTGGCCCAATTTTGATTTCCGTATCAGCTTCTTTTTCCACCTTTACCTCAATGGTAGTTTCTTTGACGGCCTCTTTTTTGTCATTGCAGCCCATGAACATAGTCAAGGCAAAAAGACATAAAATTCCTAATACTTTCATTTTATACGATAGTTAACTCGTGAAGCCAACCTTAGTCAAAAGCCATGCCCCAAAGTGAGAACTTATTTTTATCAAGAAGTTTATTTCTGGGTCTTTTCAAAATGCTGATCATTTTTCTTGGGGAATAAACTCTTCCGTTTTTTCGGAGAGATTGACGGTGAGCTGATAGGTCCCTTTTTTGCCGGAATCTCCGGCCCAAACCATTCCAGATTTCCTTTGGGGAAAGAGCTTTCTACCTAGATCCTGCGAGATTCCTCTTCATGTCGTTGCTGTAGGTGATTTATAATCCAAGCAATGGCGGATTTTACGGAAGAATTTTATCATTCTTCATTAGGTAAAGTGACAAACAACTGCGATTGGATTAGCCAAGTCCCTGAAGCCTTGGTCCATTGGGCGGAGTACTTGCCTCCAACTACTGGCTCATCCAAACCTTCTACATACCCTTTCCAGGTTCCCGTTTCCCATGCCAACCTAGTTTTGGAATTGACCAGTACTTCATCCGGAGTCCGGATCCAATACATTCTTGCGCCAGAAGATTCTTGGATATATTTCATCAATTCCTTTTTTCCGGAAATCAATGTGCCTGCCCCAGTTGTGATCAAGGCGTCATCAGTGGAAAAAGTGGCATTCAATTCCTCATCAAATGCCCGAAGGGCGTGATTGGATAATTCCCGTTGGGAGAGGATTTGCTCTCGATCATCATTTTGGCCGAAAGAATTGTTGAGGAACAAAAAGAGCAAGAGGGCGGAAGCAACTGGTATCTTCATCGGTTTTAGGTTTTGATTATAATATCCAGATTTTCAATGACTTTTCCATTTCTGATATACCTTCCCCGAAAAATAAATCAAAGACAAAATAAAAATCATGATCAACAAGCCTTTTATCTCTAAACCAGTGAGATTAGACAGAAAAAAGAGGATAATTCCTGCAGAAAGGATAGGAACGGTATAACCCAAAGGGATTTTGAAACCCCCATTATCCAAGTCTTTTTTTCTTCGAAGACCGATCACCGAGAGAGAAACTACAAAGTAGACTAAGAGCAGACTGGAAGCCGCAATGGAGGCCAAGGCTTTAAATCCCCCCATCACTGCAAGGCTGAAACCAAGCCCGGCGTAAAGTAAAATTGCAAAATGGGGTGTTTTGAATTGGTGGTGAATGGAGGCTAATTTTCTGATAGGAATTACGCCATCTCTCGATAGGCGAAAGATCGTTCGGGGGGTATTGAGTATTTCTCCACTTAGCATCCCAAACATGGAAATTCCCGCTCCGACAAAAAGCAGACTTAACCCGATAGGGCCAAAGATTATTTTAGCAGTTTCGCCCAATGGCGCCTCTTTGAAACCGGGAAGAATAGGACCTAATATTCCTTGGGCGATCAATTGGATCAGGATGTAAAGTAAAAGGACAAAGGATATTCCTGTGAAAATTGCACGGGGGATGGTTTTTTGAGGATTTTTGATCTCTCCGCCAATCTGCAAGCCCGAATCTCCTCCCATAAAGGCAAAAAATAAAATCAAGGAAGCTGCTCCCAGTTTCGGAATAGTCGGCTCCGTTTCCCAGGATAAATTGATCCATTCCACATCTTTCCAACCGAAACTTATCAATAAGATGAGCGGAGTTAGTTTCGCAATCGTATTGAGTTTGACTAATCCTACCCCTTGCTTGACACCGGTGATATTGAGGATCGCTAAGCCAAAAAAGATCACAAAGAGCGTGGTTATTCTGACCAATGATGTTTGAAAGATAGGGACAGCAGTACCCAAAATTTCAATCAGGGCGTTGGACACTGCTGCAATAGAAAAAGTGCCTGCCATGAGGTAGAATATAGCAGCCAAAAAGCCAAAAAAAGGGCCAAAGGCTTTCTCCACATAGGCATATGCCCCTCCGGAATGTGTGACCTTACTGCCGACCTCTGCAAAACAAAGCATCACCAAACCAATCAGCAATCCACAAAAAAGATAGGCGAGTACCCCGGAAGCCCCCATGGTTTGGGCGATGATGGCAGGTAAAACAAAGATGCCCGCACCCACCATGATATTGACAATATTGGCCGACAGACCCCATACGCCGACTTCGCGTTTTAATCCTTCTTGGGTGGTTTTCATAAAAGGTTTAAAAGATGTGGATCAAAGAATTTTTCCATTAAAAGTTGATTTAGTACGTGATTGAAAAGATAAAAAAATCAAGAGTCACAAGGCCTCAGCCTAGGACGGACTGCCTTGATTTCTTCCCCAACAATGTGGAATACTTTGCAGGCAAAGTGGGATTGATTCAAATTGTTGCTAAGTCAAACAAATTTTCAAATTCAACTCTACCTGTCGGTAGACAAGCCCTTCGAGGTCGGGAAATTTCGGGGCGGAAGGAGCAGTCCTACTTCTCCAGAAGCCGGACTCCGGTTTGGATTAACAAACTGCTTCTGGAGGAGCAACTTAACGACATTTTTTACAATTATTCATTCAACCTATTGTATTTCCTCAGCACGTTCACTAGCAATCCATGAGGTATTGCATAAGACTTATTTCCATTGATTCCTTCCATAGTTTCTGCTGCGATCATAGCATTAATGATGGCTTCTTCGACAGCCTGCACCGTGGCTTCCAATAGCGGATCGATCAAATCATTTGGCAGCATGTCCACTTCTGAGAAATCATAGCGCTGAAAAGCATCGGGATTTGCGGTGGAAAAAGCAATAAAAATATCTCCTGAGCCATTGCTTGCATATCCGCCCGTATTTCCAATTCCTACCGGAACCCTATGTGCAATTCGCTTCAGCTGATGTGGAAGCAAAGGGGCATCTGTAGCAACCACCACTATAATGGATCCGTCTCCTTCTTTTCGATAAGACTGTGGAGGTAACTTCAATTCGTTGTTAAGTGTATCCAGCAACTCCCTGCCTACAGGAACGCCCGAAATGATCAGCGAAGGTTTTCTTCCAAAATTAGCTTGCACAAGTACACCAATGGTAAAAGTGGAATCTTTGATTTGTACCAATCTTGAAGAGGTGCCTGTTCCACCTTTAAACCCCAAACACATCATCCCGGTACCACCTCCTACATTTCCTTCGGCTATTTGACCACCAGATGAATTATTGATAGCTTCCAGTACATGTTCCTCTTTGACATGAAATCCATAAATGTCATTTAAAAACCCATCGTAGGTTTCTGCCACAACGGGATAGGTATACCACCACTCTTCGCCATTATACCAGTCAGTATCTACGTACCACTTCAAAAAAGCATCTCGAACCACTCCAACACTGTTGGTATTGGTAATCATAATTGGTGTTTCCAAAAAGCCGGATTCCGTGACCCATGTAGTCCCGGTCATTTCCCCATTTCCATTCAGGCTATACCAATTGGCAAATACAGGACTAAATTTTTGAGCTTTGCCCCGTGGAAAAATGGCAGTGACCCCTGTTCTTACCGGACCTTTTCCCACGATGTTTTCACCACTTCCAGAAATGATTGTGCTGTATCCGACTTCCACACCTTTTACATCGGTGATGGCATTGAATTGACCAGTTGTGCCATTAAAGGGAACTCCCAAATCTCTCGCTCGTGGTTTTTGGGCGTAGGATGCCGAACAAATAAGCAGTATTATAAAAATTGAAAGTAATCGGATTATATGTTTCATTTTAAAATGTTTAGCTCTTCTTTTTTCGTTTAATTGATAAATCTTTTGGCCATCAGATCATGGTTATGGGTAAGCTTCATTGGTCAGCCATAAATTCAGTGAGGACAGCACTATTTTCAGTTTCCATTTCGCAAGTCCAGCTGTCAATCCACCACCTTCCATTTTCATAATGCAACTGAATGCTATTCAATCCGCGGACGCCAGATTCGATTTCAGGGTCATTTCGGATCTCAAAAGCACTCCAGACCTGCGCCATATTACCAAATTGGCTTACTTCCCTTTTCAGTTCTATCTCATAAAAATCTTCTTTGGGAGATAGGGCAAGCGGAATGTATTCAGACTCCAGGGAATGTGATTCTGCTTGGCCATGTTCATCAATTCTTGTAATTACAGCATTTGGAGAATGGATATAGCGATCTCTTTCAAATTGCCAGGGATCGCTGCTTGAACCTGAAACTACTTGATAGTAAGCAGTGATAATGGCATCGATGGATTGGACATCCTGAGCGTATTGGTTTTGTGGACTTTGAGCGAAAACAAAAGAGCCCGTTAACACCAAGATTGGGAGTAGTATGTTTTTTATCCTCATTAAGTTTAGGTTTTTTTATGTTTGGAGTAAGTTGAGGCTTATTCATCAATTTTCTTTGCTACTGCCCTTCCATTTGCATATAGTCTACGACCAAATTGACCATGGCCTTGATTCCGGTTCTAAAGCCACTTTCATCAAGAAAAAACTCTGGGGTATGATGTGGTCCGGAGCTTTTGGGATCTTGCCCTTTGGGCATACCACCTATGTAGAAATAAAAGCCCGGGACTTCATTGGCGAAAAATGAAAAATCTTCCGCTCCTGTATCTGCGGGAATCAACAGGACATTGGACTTGCCGGCAGAATTTTCTAATGTAGGCAACATCTTAGCGGTAAGATCCAGGTCATTAAAGGTGACAGGGAATCGCGATGAAAAGGGAAGTTCCAGTAGGACTTCCGCCCCGTTTGATTCAGCGGTATTTTGGACTATTTGGCGAATTCGTTCGTGGACCAATTTTTCGTCCGAATCGCTTAATGTTCTTACTGTACCCAGCATTTCTACCTGTCCGGGGATGATGTTTGACCGATTGCCACCTTCGATTGCACCAATGGTTACTACCCCAGCATTTTGTGTGACATTCAGGTTGCGGCTGACGATGGTTTGAAGATTATTGATGATTTGGGCCGCGGTTACGATCGGGTCCACAGAAAACCAGGGTTCAGCACCATGGGAAGACTTTCCTTTGATGGTGATTTTCATGTCGCTCACTCCTGCCATCATTCCTCCCGGTCGATAGGCGATTTTTCCCACTTCGATTTGAGCAATGGAATGCAATCCGAAAATGACATCCACATCCGGATTTTTCAAAACGCCTTCCTTCACCATGAGCTCAGCACCCCCTTCTTCTCCTTTGGGTGCACCCTCTTCAGCAGGTTGGAAAATGAATTTTACTGTACCTTTTAAATCTTCCCGCATGCCAGACAAAATTTCAGCGACACCCATTAGGATTGCTACGTGGGAATCGTGCCCGCAGGCATGCATCACGTAGGTTTCTTCCCCGTTATACATGGCCTTGGCTTTGGAGGCAAAAGGAAGCTGGTTGACTTCTTGTACAGGTAGCGCATCCATGTCTGCGCGCAAAGCCACCACCGGGCCTGGAAGCCCACCCTTCAAAACCCCAACGACGCCTGTCACAGCCACATTGGTCATTACTTCTATACCAAGGGATTCTAAATGTCCGGCAACCAAAGTTGCCGTACGAACTTCACGATTCCCCAGCTCGGGATTTTGATGAATGTCCCTGCGCCACTCGATCACTTTCTGTTCCACTCCCTTTACCGCTGCTTGAATTTGGCTATCGGTGGATTGAGCACTTACTTGTAAACTGCTAAATAGAAAAGCTGATAGCAGCAATAGTTTGATCTTTTTCATTTTCAATTTGTAGTTATTTCTGATAAGCCCCACTGACCATCAGAAGAGCTAGATTATCTATTTTTACTGAAGCTGCTCATTTTTTAGATCATCCAAAAACTCAAAAATTTGAAGATAAGCAGCTTCTAATTCCTCCTGGCTGGGACTGTGTTTTCCCTCTGGGAGATACAATTGGAAATCCTTGCTATTTCTCAATTTTTGAACAAATCGCTCGAAAGTATTTGGAGGAACCTGATCATCCAAACCACCATGCCACAGAAAAATGGGTGGATCCTCTTGATCAAAATAGGTGATGGGCTCATAGACAGCCACTTCTTCTTTTTTGGCATACCCTTCAGAAGGGAAGAGTGCTTCTCCTGCTTTTCTGGCTATCTCTTGATCGAAATTCAGAAAGATCTTTTCGATGATGTCCAAATCATCGACCGGGCCTGAAAAATTGATGATTCCCTGAATGCCTATCCCATCATTTAACTGGTCTGGAAAGGAGGGATTATTTTGACCGAGGCCCACATTGGTGGCAATTTGTGCTCCCGCCGAAAAGCCCGTTAAGATGATGGTTTGCAGGTCTAAATCGTACTCACTTTTATTTGCCTTCAAAAAATTCAAAGCATGGGTCAAATCGCTCGTGGCAAGGGGGATCCCTCTTTTGAGCCTATAATTTAGATTGATGACATTCAACCCTTTTTTAAGATAGGGTTCAATATATCGTTCCTCTGCCGTTTTATCACTCAGGTAATAAGCGCCACCGTGTAGGAAAACAATAGTATAGTTTCGATTACCAAAGGATTTTGCTTTTTGAGAAAGGTAAACATCCATCACTTGGGCTGTATCCTGACCATAAGGGAGATCTTTGATGATTTGATACGTACTGTTTATTTCTCCTTGACTTAGATCAGTCGGTTCGCTTAGCTTTTGGGAATACGCTAAACTGGAAGAGAAAAAAATAAGGAAGCAGATGATTTGGAGAATTTTCATACTAATCAAATTAGTCAAATGACTGGTGAGAATCGGAGTGACTTTACCCGACTTTTTTATTCTAAACTAAGTTATTGATAAACAGAAATCTAAAAGAATTAAAAGACTTCTTTTTATCCAATCCCAATTCCTGGGATTGGACTCTTTTCAGATTTACACATTTCTCTCTGTTTCAATATCCTAATCTACTTTGCTCCATCCCAGTCGGTGATTTGGAAGGTGTTCATGGTATTGATTCGGTGAGGTTCTAGGGTTTCGTTTATGGCTTTGATCCCAAAATCCAAGCCTGCTTCTGTTCGTAAAGGTCGCTGTCCGGCTGGGGCGTCGATTAAGTCTTCAAAGATTTTGACCACGATCATCGGGTCTGTAGGTGTGTCGTTATTTGCAAATGCAGCTTCGGAGTTAGCTACAAATCCTTCATTGAAAGCCGTGATATGCGGGTAGGCCTTAGTGACTTCATCATCGTTCCCGATGATGACATTGGGGAGGAATTTGGTGGAAAATGGCCCAGGTTGTACAATCGCCACATCGATTCCTAAGGGACCAAGCTCGTAGCGGAGCGATTCGCTCATGGCTTCTACGGCCCATTTGCTAGCACAATAAATACCAAAACCCGGAACGGCCAATCTTCCGGCAATCGAACTCAGTTGAATGATTAAGCCTGATTGCTGTGCGCGCATACCTGGTAAAACAGCTTTAATCATTCTGACATTACCCAGCACATTCAGGTCAAATTGTGCCTGGCATTCTTCCAAGCTAAAGGCTTCAATCGCACCGCCAAAACCACGGCCGGCATTGTTGATGAGTACATCTACATCGGGGATGTTCTTCATGGCCTTGGAAACACTTTCGTCTGTGGTGACATCCAACTCGATTACCTCCAATTTCAAGTTTTTTTCTTCTGAAAAATCTTGAAGAGCCTTTGTGGCTTCTGCGTTTGAGCGGTGGACATTTCGCATGGTTGCAAATACCTGATGTCCTTTTTCTGCCAAGTACTTTGCAGCTTCAAATCCGAATCCGGTACTGCAACCGGTAATGAGTATTTTCTTCATTTTTCAAAGAGTTTCGCGCTGTTGAGCGTAATTAAATTTATTAGAGACTTAAATTCCTCGCTTATTCCAAGCTAGCACGATTTCGGTGATGAAAAGCGGGACGGCCCAAGAAAGCCAAATTGCCGTGGGGCCCGTTTCGGTAAATGTCCCCAATTCATGATAAAAAGCCTGACTCGTCAGCCATCGGAAAAACACAAAGGCGAAGGTGACTACGTAGCTTCGGATCATCCATTCCTTGTGGAGTTGGATTCGGCGCAAAAGGATAAATCGAAAGGCCATTCCCGTGGTGCCAAACCAAGCTGTAGCCAAGCCGATCAAAGCCATACTCCAAGTCCAGTGAATCGCCAAGCCTGTAGTCAAGGATAAAGCAATCGAACTGATCACAGCGATCAGAATCCCACTGATGTATGCCATTCCGAGCTTTCGATGAATGTGGAGGTATTTATTCCGGAAGGCAGGCCAAAACTGAAAGGGGCCTAAAACTAACGCAATCAGCCCTCCAGAAATATGCCCAATAAGCGGCCACTTCATAGACCAAAATCTCCCGAAAACTGACTCTTGCATGCCAAAGTAGGGCAGGGCATCGTTTAGAATAAACTGACCGGCAAAGATCACCAAGAAAGCAATTCCCAACCAAGTAACCCAGGTTTTGAAGGGAATGGGAGCAAGTGTGGTTTTGTTGTTCATGATTTGGCAAGGGTTAAGTCTATGGGCTAGCCAAGGAAGCCTGATCGCTTTAGGCGTTCATCGCATCGTGCAGTTTCCTCGTGTCTACGTACTGCTGAAAACCAGTGATTTTTCCATTTTTCACGGTCCAGAGATGGGCAACCTGCGCATTATAGGCGTTCCCTTTTTTGGTCTTCGCATCGTAGCGCAAAGTGGCTAGCACCTTGTCATGAAGCATTTCATGGAGTTCGATATTTTGTAAATTGAAGTATTCATGATCTTGTAAGATGGGTCCAAAAACGCCGTTTAAAACGGCCTCGGGTCCTACATAGGGGTTTCCTTTTGCGTAGTCATTTCCTTCGGCTTCATTCCAAACGATCTGAGGATCCATGGTGTCGAGGACTCCGGGTACATCTCCTTTGGCGAAAGCCTGATAGAGGCTGTTGACGATGGCTTTATTTTCTGCGGATTGCCTGATTATATCTTCCATGGTTTTGTGTTTTATTTTTAGTTTTTACAGTGAACTTCCAGCTCGATTTCGATCAGGAATTCTGGCAAAGCCAAGCCTTTTACTTCTAGCCAGGTTCCTGTTGGGAATTGCTGGGTGTAAATGGTAGTTCGGTGGCCTGCATGTTCTAAAAATGCGGACATATCAGTGGTGAATACATTTTCTACCAGTACATCATCGAACCTGCAATTGAAGTGCTTGAGTACTTTCTCGAGATCGGTATAGCAGTTTTTCATTTGCTGGAGAAAGTTGCCAACAGCCGTAGGATTGCCTTCATCATCCATGCTTACGGCACCGGATACCTTGATGCTGTTTCCGATTTTGACGGCATGAGCATAGCCATAGGCTTGCTCGACTTCGGGTCGGAGTTGGTAAAATGTGGGTTGTTCAGAATTCATGATTACTATGGATTAATTAGCTTGTGATGGATAAAAGAATCCCTCTGAGTGGGTCGATTTTCAATCTAGCCATTCATTGATGACTAAAAAGTTGGTCAAGGACAGACGATCGGCCAAATTGTCCAACGAGGTGTTTTAAGTTTTCAAAGGGTTAAAACTGGGCTTCAGTCAATATTGCCCGATTGACCTCCACCCAGTTTACATCAACTAAATAGCTGGTGGTTTAGTAGATCTTAGGATCGATTTAGTTTGCTGGTCGGCTGATCTCCTTATCCAGCTTGTAGATCGAAGTCCAGCTGGACTCCATTGAAGACCTGAATTTGGTTTGAAGTTCTTCTCGTTTCGCTTTGCCAGCCAATTTCTCCACTGATTCCCAGACTCCTTCCTGTGGAGTATCCATGGCGGCAAAATCCTGATAGCCACTTACCACATGATAATCTGGACTATCTGGATCCGAGGTTTGCCAGCTATACCAATATCCGGGAATGGAAACCCCGGCTTCTCTCCGGATGGATTCCACCTCTTTGACCACTTCCATCATCTGATACCCCTGACTGGAATTGGTTTTGAAAAACTGGACTCGGATTACCTCTCCCTCAAAGGGATTTGAATTACTGATATCTGGCATGAGTCTATGGACATGGGACACCGCCTTTTCTATATGCGGGTTGATCATATTGATGGCAAGGAGTTGGCAGTCTTTACCACTTTCATCCGTGGCGTCCATTTCAGCCCAATTGGCCATCGTGGAAGCTAACACATAGACCGTTCCTTCGCCGTTTTGTTTTTGCCAGAGATTCCAGGTCCAAGGGCCGTTATTTTCTTCGTAGCAGGCCTTCCAGGCTTTAATTCCCTCGCGGAACTGCATTTGATGTCCCGGTTTAATGGTGAATTCAGTGACGTTTGAAAGCGGGCCTAGGACCGCTTCTTGAGCTATTGTAGCCATCGAGACCGCTGCCAGAAAGCCAATGACTAATGAAGTAATGATTGATGTTTTCATATTTTTTGATTTTCTTAAGTTGGATTGGTTGATCCAATTTTCAAATCAATTCCAAGAAGCCATCATCACCTAGGACGAGAGAGAGTGTTTCCTTTCCAAGAGCTAGGTTTTTTTTACCCAATTTTTTTTTAAAATACAAAAAAGTGATTTTCAAATACTTAAAATGATGTATATTTCAAGAATGAAAAGCATTCCACTGGTTTTTTTCCTTTTTATTCCTGTTCTGCTTTTTGCTCAATTTTCCGATCAAAAAGAAGGGAGTGATTACCAAGCGATTTTTGTGGATTCGGATGATTTTGGAGCGGAATATCTGGATGAAATCGAGCAACGTTTGCCAGAAATCAAGCAGCCTGAACTTCGCCTGCATCTACTCAATGATCTCGGGTATCATTATCACACCCGTAACCTTAGGAAATCTCTTAGTATCATCAACCAGGGGCTTCAAGAAGCCCAAAGCCTAAGAAATGAGTTATGGATGGCTCGGATGCAAGTTTCGCAAGGAGCCATTCTCCTGAGAATGGAGAAATTGGATGAGGCTGAGGCGGTATTGCTCCGTGCAAAAATGAAACTCCCGGAAGTCGAAGGTTGGTTGCTTTTGACCAATTTGGGCTATGTGTACGAGCGAAGGGGAGATTTGGGTATGGCTTTTGAATATGCCACAAAGACGCTTGAGCTAGGAAAGAAGTTTGGTGACCAAAAGGCCATGGCAATGGCCTATTCGGATATCAGCAATCTATTTTGGAAGCAAGGTAAATTTGAAAAAGGGGTGGAATATGGGTTGAAGTCTATTGCACTTTTTGAAGAACGCGGGATAAAGGATCTGGATTTTGATTTTACACTTCATGTCTTGGGAAACAATTTGGTCGAACTTGGACAGGTTGAAGAGGCTTTGTCTTATTTTCTTCGGTCGATTGAAATAGGGACGCAATATGGATTTTACAATAATCTCAGCGATACCTACATCGCATTGACTGAGCTTTACCGCCAAACGGCGGATTTTAAGAATTCCGAAATCTCTGGAAAAGAAGCTCTCAAATATGCCGAGTTGCTTCAAAATGAGTTTATGGTAGTCAGATCCCTCCATGCTTTGGGAAGGCTAAAAAATCAGGAAGGAGATTTTGAATCAGCAATAGTTTATCTAGACCGGAGTATCCGAACCGCTACTGAAGACTTTGGAGATTTGTATTACCTGGCCTTGATTTATAAGGACTTGAGTGAAGCTTATGAAGGGGCCAAAAATATTTCCGCTTCTTTTCAGGCGTTTAAAAAACACAACGAACTTCAGCAACAGGTTTTCAATGCGGAAGCCGATCAGCGTATTGCGCTTTTGCAAACCGAAATGGATGTCAATCAGAAGGAAAGCACCATTTCGCTTCAGCTTGAGAAGCTGAAGCGACAAGAAGTTATCCAGGTATTTACTTTGGTTTTTACTGCCGTGATGGTGTTTTTTCTCTTTTTCCTTTATCGAGTTTTTGTCAGACGGAAAAAGTACAGTTTGCTTTTAGAAAAACAGAATCAGGAGAAGGAATTTTTGCTCAAAGAGATCCATCATCGGGTGAAAAATAATCTCGAGACCATTTCCAGTCTTTTGGCTTTGCAGACTGCTCAAATCGAAAATCAAGAGCTTCAGGAAATTATGATCGAAAGCCAAAATCGTGTACAGAGTATGGGGATGATCCATCAAAACCTGTATCAAGGTGAAAATCTGGCTGCCATTGAGATGAAAAATTACTTCGAAAATTTGGGACGATTTGTCATCGATTCCTTTGATGCCTCGGAGAGAATCGTTTTGGAGGTCAGGATGAAGCCTCTGGAACTCAATGTAGATCGAGCCATTCCCATCGGATTGATAGTAAACGAGCTGATCACCAATTCGCTGAAATATGCTTTTCCGAATCAAAGAGACGGGTTAATTAGCATCAGTTTGGAAGAAAAAAATAGACATCTCTACCTTCGGATAGCAGATGACGGTGTGGGAATGGGTTCAACTACCCGATTGAAAGGCACCGGTTTTGGCTCGCAGTTGGTCCAGCTCCTCACGCGTCAATTGGATGGGAAAATGACCTTGAGTACAGAGCGGGGTACTGAATTATATTTTGAATTTAAAATTGAACAAGCAGCATGAGTGAGAAGACGAGAATTTTGATCGTGGAAGATGATATGATCATTGCTGCCAATATTTCCTTGCAGCTCTCAAAGCTAGGCTATGAGGTGACGGGAATCGAGTCAAGGGGGGAGGAGGCGGTAAGTCATGCTTTGGAAAATCGACCGGATATTATTCTGATGGATATTCAGCTCAAGGGCAAAATCAATGGAATCGATACGGCCAAACTGATACAGCAAAAAGCAGCCATTCCGTTGATCTACCTGACCGCAAACTCCGATGATGCCTCCTTTGAAAAAGCGAAAGAAACCAAACCCTATGCGTTTATTTCCAAGCCGTTTAATAAACTGAATCTGGAGCGGTCAGTCGCATTGGTGGTCGAAAAGATTGTCGAGGAAGGCACCCCGGTTAATGCATCTAATTCTTTGGAGGGTACGTTGGACGATCGGATTTTTATCCGGCAAAACGGAAAGCTAATCAAGTTGATGCTCGACGAAATTCTCTACATCGAAGCCGAGCGAAACTATTGCAATATCATCACGACCCATCAAAACTACCTAATCGTCAGTCCCCTGAATTCTTTTTGTCAAAAGATGGAGAGCAAGGATTTTTTACGCGTTCACCGCTCCTATGTGGTCAATATCAAAAAGCTCGATGCGGTTGCCGACTCCCATCTCGAAATCAAACGAAAAGTCATTCCGATCAGCAAAATGTATAAGGAGGATTTAATGCGAAGTATTCGAAGGGTTTGACCGTGGGCTCTTTCCTCACAGGAAGAATAGGAAAGTTTGAATGAAAAATTTGGGGATAGGCCCAAAAAATAATCGCCCTAATCAGGGCGATTGTAAGGCAGAATATCCAGTTTGGTCATCCATCCCTAATCGATGAGGGTCGAATCCATCGCAGCTTTCTGAGATTCTTCGTATTCCATCATCGCCATCATGATAGGTGCATTGTCCCAATATCCGAAATCTTTGATAATCTTACCGTTTTCAAACTGGAATGTTTCATGAAAAGGCACTATGAAGGTTTTGCCGCTTGCAGTATGGGTTGCACTCCATTCTCCCCAGCAGTTGACCCAGGTTTCGCCTTTGTCGGTGGTTACCATTTCGATGGCATCCTCTTCTACGGTGATTTTGACATTGGAGAATTGGTCTCCTTCACTTTGTTGTTGCTCGATCATTTCATCAATGGTGCTGGGTTTGTCTTCCGTAACATTGTAAAAGATTTGCGCGTTTTCAGCATAAAATTCCCGCTGGGCTTCAAAATCCCCAGAGGCAGAGGCTTGGAGTAATGCTTTTGCAGCCTCTATTTCGGGAGATTGTTGGGTGTATTTGGACGGTTGTTGGCAAGCGGTCATTAGTAAGACCAAGATTAGCATTTGAATTGTAATTTTCATAGTTGATGGAGTTTAATTGTGTTGATGAAATTTAGATTAAAAAAATGGTAAAAATACTGAAATACAATATTTTATTTTCTAAAATATAGATTTTTTTAGTTTTAAAAGTATTGAATTATTAGATGAATTTGAAAAGTTAAATTTTTCGATTATTTACCCCATAATAAGGGATTAATCACTCGTATTTGGACCATTGAACTACTGGTATGGATTGGGTCGGCTTTAAAGAATTGTAAGTTCCAACAATCTACAGTTTACCCTTTAGCCATAATCCCTCCATCTAGGATATAGGCAGCACCTGTGATCCAAGAGGCATCTTCTGAGGCCAGGAAAAGAGCAAGCTTTGCGATATCCTCTGGCTCGCCCAAACGCTGGATTAGGGTGTTTTTTCCAGCATTTTCCACGGCTTTAGCCGGATCGGGAAAAGCCACAGCAGAGGCATGAATAAAGGGGGTATCCACCGGTCCGGGACAAATGCAATTGATACGGACTTGGGGAGCGTAATCCACTGCTGCCTGTTTGGCTAAAGCTACCAGTCCTGCTTTGGAAGCGCAGTATGCTGGATGATTGGGAAAGGATTTGAAGGCAGCAATAGAGCTATTGATTATCACAGCAGCTTGCGGCCTTTTTTGCAACTCAGGAAGGGCTGCTCTGAGGAGATAAAAGACCGAACTCAAGTTGACTTCAAGCGTTAGGGACCATTGGTCCGGACTCAACTCGGTGATAGACCCGAGTCCTAGCATCCCTGCATTAGTAGAGATCCCGTCTAACTGTCCGAATTTTTCCACCGCCAAATCCACCAAGGCTTGATTATACTCGGGCTCACTGACGTCACCTGGAAGAAAATAAGCCTTTCCGCTGAGTTGTTTAGACAGTTCTTTTCCGGCTTCTTCATTTCTTCCGCTGAGAATCAGATTAGCTCCCTCTTTGGCAAAAGTTAGGGCAATGGCTTTCCCCATTCCACTGGTGGCACCGGTGACGATAAAGGTTTTGTTTTGGAGTTTCATTGGGGGAGGATTTGGTGGGTTTAAATCAAAATTTCAAGCTAAAATTGAATAGATATATTTCGAATAGAGTGATGTCGTCAGTCGCTACGGGACTTTCCCATGAGTCATTGATATTCATGATTCCAGAGGTTAAAACCTCTGGCAATAAGATTTTTTTTCCCTATGGGAGGGGCTAGCGTTAAAGATTTGTCCACTGGACAAATCTAGCGAGCAGCCAGGCAGCAGGGTGGCGTGAACTACCCATTTACTAAAGACAACTAGGCTTCGGGTTTCATCGCGTGTGCGTGATTGCTAACGTCTGATTTCCTCTGCACCTAAGTTTTGGACAGTCTCTTCCCCAAATTTTTAAACCTTCTTTGAGCATATAACTTTGGTGTGTATTGCACCGCAAGAGTTATCAGTCCATTCTCTATCTGAAAGTTTTAATTCTTGATTTATCCAACCACAGTCTCCACAAGTTTTTGATGAAGGGTAGAAACGATTGACTTGTACCAGTTCTTTCCCATACCCATCACACTTCTATTGAAGAAGTGTAACCAAGTCTCCCCAACTTGCATCTGCAATAGGTTTGGATAGTTTGTGATTTTTAATCAATACTTCTAGAATATTTTCAAAAGTTTCTTCTACGAAGATCGGTCAATTAACAGTTATCTCCGAACCAAATCCAGCTTATAATAGATCAGAAAATCCTCTTCCACACCAAAATATTCTTGGTTCTTTTCGGCAATAATAGCCCCTTCACTAGTTACGATGGACGAGAGTCGTACCCCCTTTGGTAGCGGTAAATCCTGTTGGATTAATTCATGATTATCATCAAAAACAGCGGCATAGCGGGGAATATTTTCCAAAAAAGCGAGCCATTCTTCCCAATTTTCACGATTATGCTGACTGGCAAGCTCTTCACCCACTCCTTTGGTATAGATGACGATGAGGTCATTTTCTCTTCGGTAGATTTGCTCAATCCTTCCAAAAATCACATTTCCAAACTCCTCATACCAATCTGCTTGTCTATTCATAGGAATACCAGGCATAGTAATAGCATCCTTTAAGGCAAGGTCAACCGCTCTGACAAACTGAATCTCTCCATCCTTCTCTTGATAGACAAAATACTTCTGCTCGGCAAGCAGGGTTAAAATCCACTCATCTTGGTGTTTGATAATCATGGGAAAAGTCCAATTGTAAAAGTTTTCTGAATTATAAACCGTATTGGGAGGGAATGGCATGGTGGTCCGAGTTATACCGCTAGAGGTATTGAAAACTTCCAAAATATCAGCTGAGTAAACATTGGAAAACAATGAAGGAATATCAGGCCGACTTTCTCCATGTTCAGGCCGTAAGTAGAACAATTCATCTCCCCGAAGGTGGGCTCCGAAGGGTAATCCATTGAGGTAAAAGTAATCCTTTGGGGTAGGGTACTTTTCCAAAAACGTTCCATCGAGATCAAACACGTAAATTCCTTTTACCTGATCCATGATCCAAAGCTTTCCATCTAAAAAGTTGATGCCCTGAACCCATCCGATTCGATTCGGTCCGTCTTCATTTAATTTAAATGTATGATTGACTTGCCCCGATTCATCAAATATCACATATTCTTCCTGCGCATTCCATCTTGACACAAATAATTGTTGGGCAGGGTCGTAATCCAGCAATGCCAATTCTCCCATGAAATCCACCTGAATGGAGTCTTGGATAACCCATTGATAGGAATCTTCAAAAGTCTCCTCTGCTCGCTCCGGTGTACAAGCGGCTAGAAAAGTCAGGAAAATAAAAGCTACAAAAATTGAGTTCTGCATTTGAGTAAAATTAAGGATTGGATTTTTTTGGGGAAAAACTAAGATTTACCAACCTGGCCATTTCTTATAGTTCGGGTTCAATTTCACTCATCAATTCCGCTATCCGAATATTACTTTCCTCCAGAAAGCTTAATCCTATGGTGGTACTTGCAATTTTGTAAGCCATCACATTTCGTATTAAGATCAAATTGTTCTCCTCTGCCAAATTTTTAAAATAAATCTTGTCTAGAAATCCGATACGAGGATCCTGTTCAAGAAGGCGATTACCAGATAGTAATTCATTGAAACGTGGATTTAACAAAAGAACGTTTCGATCTACGAGTTTTGTCCAAAGTTCTTTAAAAGTATTAAGTTCATTGTTGTTGATTACGTTTCGATCCCGATGTTGAATTTGGTAATGTTGGATGATCTTGTTTTTCAGGACTTGATCGCTGATGAGTACAAGATTCCCTGAAGAGGTCAGATCGAGGTAAGTGGCATCGTAAATGCCATAGGTACGGCCGATTACGAGTTTGGTTAGAATCAGTTTTACTTCTGGTCTTTGTGTTTCCTCCACTTGGAATCTCTTAGCGAGAAATTCGGTGAGTCTCTCTTCATCTTCCTTAAATTTCACTAAAAATGAATGTTGAAGTTGATTTTCTTCCAATTGTAAGCTGAGATCATCCTTAAGTAATTTCAGATAGACTTTTTCCTGCCTTTTGAGGACCTTGTTTTCATTCCAGGTGTTCACTTGAAGCGCAATCAATATCCCCATCACAACCAGCAGAATTTCGCCAAGGGCATACAACAGGTACTTGCCGGCCGACGAGGTAGGCTTTTGGACAGTATCCTGTTTTATCAATTTTTTGCGGATAGTTCGGAAGAATTTAAGCATTATTTACTGTTTAGAATTGGGCATACCAGGCTGCAAAAGACTGCCATGCCTCTAATCGTGTGAGCTCAAAAAAGATAGGGATGGCAATACAAGTGTAGAGCAAAAGCAATCCAGGGAAGACCCATTTTGTTTTTTGGTCCTTGCGATCGAGAAATGAGAAGATCACCAGGAGTAAGATAATGGCTCCAAAGGAGAGCCACTGTAGGTTAATTTCAAAGCCTGAGAAATAACGGAAGATAATCCGCGAAATAATGGGATCAATAAATGTTAGCGTAGTGGCTAGCATTAATCTGGCATGGATGGATTTAGTTTTTCTAAAATAAATGGCAAATCCAAAGGTGAGGGTAAAAGCAACTGCGAGGGAAAGCTGTAAGTAAAGCAGAAAGGATTGGAAGGGGTACATTTCCTCTGGAGAAGTTGAAATTCGGCTTTGAGCTAAGATCAGAATGCTCAATACGATAGAAAATGCAATCGGGTAGGAAATTTTACCGAATAAGCGGTGAAGGTCTAATCTGCGGGACTTGATGAGGATAGGTTGGATTATTAGCAAGGCAAACCACAAAATCGCCGTAAATGAATGGAAGTGGACATAGCCTGGACTCACAGCAAATACCAAGTAATAACTCTGCCAAAATGCAAGAAAGGATAGGAGCAATAGACCTATGACCCAAGGGGTGGAAGTTGGGTATTCCCATTTAATTGGTTTCATAGTTGTGTAAGGATGGATTGTTGAATTTTTTTGAAAAATTTAAGCATTCAAGTATTCTTTAAGCGTAATTTTAAAAACTGTATTTCCCGGTTCAGACTGTACCTCGAGCTCTCCTCCATGCGCTTTCACAATATCATGGGTAATGCTCAGGCCAAGCCCCGTTCCCTCGGTTCCTTTTTTGGTGGTGAAGAATGGCTGCAGGATTCTGTCTTTGATCTCATCAGGAATGCCGGGGCCGTTGTCTTCAACTTCGATGTGGATCTGGTTTTTCGTTTTGAAGGTGCGTAGCGTTAGCTTGGGTTTTCGATTAGATTCTGTTTCTCGCATGGCATCAAAGGCATTGTTGCAGAGATTGATCAAAACTCGGGTAAAGTCTTCCTTGATTAGGGAGAGCTCTTTGACCTCCGGGTCCAACTCAAAATTGATTTCCACGTCTATGGGCCTTTTGCTGGCGCGCATTCCATGAAAGCTCAGATTTGCATATTCCTTGACAAGCGCATTGAGGTCAGTGGGCGCTAGGGTTCCAGAGCCTCCGCGGGAGTGCTGCAACATGGAGGTGACAATGCCATTGGCCCGGGTACCATGCTCGTTGATTTTGATTAAATTGATTTTGATATCATCCAGAATCTCATCTACTAGGGTGTCGTCTTTGTCCTCCGAATCAGCAGGGAGTTCTCGGTTCTTTCTAATCTCCTCCAAGGCTTCTTCGATTAATTCGATGGAGACTTCTGAAAAGTTGTTGACAAAATTCAGGGGATTTTTAATCTCGTGAGCGATACCGGCGGTAAGCTGACCAAGAGAAGCTAGTTTTTCCTGCTGTACAAGTTGGGCTTGGGTGATTTTTAAGTCCAAATAGGCCTTTTCGATTTCCTTGGCATGCTCCAGTTCTTTGAGTTGTATGCGTTCCCGTTCTTTTCGGATGGTTTTGGCCTTTTGAAATTTATCCACCCCCTTGATCCCTACCATTAGGATGATGAAATAAATTAAATAGGCCCACCAGGTGCGGTGCATAGGAGGAAGTACGGAAAATCTATAGGTGGCTTCTTCTGACCATTGGTTTCCTTCAGTTTCTGCAGGGCCGGAATACCTCGCTTTGACCTTAAAGATATAGTCGCCTTCGCTGATGTTACCGAAGGTGGCTAGGTTGTTTTTAAGTACAGGGCTCCAGGTTTTGCTGTATCCTTCGAGGATATATTGGTATTCTATCAGATTGGACCTGACCAATTCATCGGTCCCAAATCCAATCGTAATTTGGTTTTGAGTAAAGGGAAGAATCAGATCTTTCGGGAAATTTTCGAACCTACTGACTCCAGAAAACTCGATTTTTGCAAATGCTTTTTGATTTGATTTTCTCTCCTCAGGACTGAGCTGTCTCCCCAAAACCCTCACTTCATCCAGTAAATAGGCCTGTGAGGAGGTTTGATCGGAGGATTCTTTACTGCTTTGCAAAGAAGTCCAGCTGATCGGCTGCTCGTCTATTTTGATACTTTTAATGGTGATTCTCGGCTGATTCTTCCTTTTCCGCAGGGCGCGGTAATTAAATTTGACCAAGCCGGTTTTGTCGCTTCCATTTCCGGCCCAGATGGTCCCCTGACGGTCCAGATAGATTCCTTTGTTTACGTCTTTTACGGGGTAGCCATGAGCCGTATTATAAAATTCTAGTTTTTCCCGGATTTCTGAAAATGGAAGAGAAGCTGCTTCTGAGGGGATGACGGTAAATCCTTGATTGGTTCCGATAAAAATATTCCCGTCGGGATCTTCGAGCACATCATATACCGTATCATCTACTAATCCCTCCCGCATGGTGAAATTGCTAAAAGATCGGCCGTCAAACCTTGAAACTCCTCCACCTTGGGTGGCAAACCAGAGCTTTCCACTTTTGTCTTCAAGTATGCTCCAAACAATCGGATTTGATAATCCTTGCGAGTGGTCAAAATTAGTAAAAGATGTCCCGTCAAAGTTGGATATTCCTCCCCCCGCGGTACCTACCCAAATTTCGCCTTTACGATCTTCATAAATGCTGTAAACATAATCGCTGGCTAGCCCTTGCTTGCTGGTGAATGTGGTAAAGGAAGCCTGTCCTGTAGGCTGGGTGTTCCAGTCAAATTTCACTAAACCAGCCCCGCCGGTTCCTATCCAGATGTTACCCCGGCTATCTTCCTCAAGGCTGTAAATAATGTCGTTGGGAAGGCCATTGGAGGAGTCAAAAATGGTAATGCTTGGGTTCTGCCTTTGGCTCCATGCATTGCTCAAAAGTCCGATACCTCCACCACCGGTTCCAAACCAAAGCTGGCCTTTACTGTCTTTTAGTGCGCTGATAATCAGTGAATTTGGGAGGCCTTGCGCTTCGGTGAAATTGGTGAATGATTTGCCGTCATATTTGGATAGCCCTCCACCATCCGTGCCAAACCACAAGTTGCCTTGATCGTCTTCTAGGATTCCATAGACACTATTTTTGACTAAACCGAGATCAGCTGTAAAATTATTGAAGGCATTCCCTTTGTAAACCGAAACTCCTCCTCCGGCGGTTCCAAACCACATATTTCCGGAGCCATCCGCTGTGATACTGTACACAATATCTTTGGGCAAGCCCTGCTGACTGGTATAATTAGTGAATTTTTCTCCATCAAATTTTGAAACTCCACCTCCTTCGGTAGCAAACCATAAGTTTCCAGCCAAGTCCTCTTCAATATCCCACACTTCCTCATTTGCCAGTCCATCTGCCATACCAAAGGAGATGAAGGTTCCTTTTGTCTTCAGATCCGTGCTTTCCTGATACTTGGAGATACCGCCACCTTTGGTGCCTATCCATAGGTTGCCAGACCGGTCTTTGCTGATGCAATTTATAGCATTGGCGGATAGTCCGTCTTCGGTCGTAAAGTTGAGAAACTGATCACCATCAAACCTGGAAACGCCCTCACTACCTGTGGCAAACCAAATAAAGCCGTTCTTGTCTTCTGCGATTTTAAGGATTGAATTTCCCTGTAAGCCATTGGTTTGATTATAGGTGGTAAAATGCTCCCCGTCAAAATTGGAAGCTCCACCCTCTCCCGCAGCGATCCAAATAGTTCCATTACTCACAGGGGTGATTCCATAAATGACGTCATTTGCCAGCCCATCAGCAGTAGTTTTGCTGGTGAAAGCATAACCGTCGTAAATCGAAATCCCACCACCTTCGGTCCCGATCCAAAGGTTTCCCTCCTGATCCTCTGCCAGGCAGTGAACCAGATTGTTGGCAAGACCATGCGCTGTGGTAAAATTGGTAAAAGAGAGCCCGTCAAATTTGGATATTCCTCCTCCCCAGGTGCCAAACCAAATGTTTCCGGATTGATCCATCAGGGAGGAGGTGATGTTGTCAAGACTCAAGCCATCGTCGGTGGTGAAAGTGGAAAAATGGGAAATCCCTCCATCGCCCAGGTAATAAGGATTCCCATCACTATCCAAAATAGCCTCTCCTTTTTGGTTTACTAGGTAGGACCGGTGAATTACCTGAGGAGGTTGTATAGTTTGGGGTTCATTTTCTCCACTCCGGATGGTATAAGACTCTGAGTGGGTTTTGGGGATTGGTAAAGTTTTGGGAGGAGAATGATCCCTTATCCAACTCTTTTTAGGCTGAAGGGAGGCTGAGAGGCTGTCCAAATAAGTGGTTTTTGGCAGAAAAGCACTCGCCGGATCCTGAGGGTTTTGTACCGCCTCACCACTTAATTGATCTCCTTTTTGACAGCTCATGGATAGTACAAGGCAGCCAATCCAGCAAAGGATAGATTGCATGACATTCTTACCGTTCACTCCAGATAAAGGATCGAAGGTATTTTTCTTTTTACCTTTAGGGTTAAAGGCAAGCTTTATCGAATGAATCCGCTTAGTTTTTAGCTGCATTAAGGTAAAGGAGTCAATAAATCAAAGTTGAAGGATTGGATGAAGCGTTGGTTTTCTCAGGTCTTGGAGTAACCCAGCTACTATCTAATGATAATCCGTGGAGGAGATTGTCCTCGGGCATAGGTCATTGCCTCGTGGATAAATACCGAATAGGCAAAAGTTCCATCTGGGGCATTTTCCGACACAGCCATTACGAGTGGATTTCCATCTTTAATATCTCGTGTCTCCAGTCCAAATATCCGAGTATCAGGAAATGCAAATGAAGCATCAGATCCTTCGACTATCCATCTGATTCGGTCTCCCCTTCGGACTGTTACATCACTTCTCGTTTCATCTCCATCAAAGACCACTCTCCACTCATCGTTGATAATCTTGACAACGAGTCGGTATTCTACTGCTTGTTCTGGTTCTCCTTTCTTGAGATAGTCAGACCTCTCACTTGATAGGAAGAGGATGGGTGCCAAAAGGATTAAAATCAGGATTTTTTTGAAGTACATAAGTTGTTTATTTTTATTAGTGGATAAGGTTTTAAAATTGAAATTTTGTGAGTGATCACTACTTCACGTTTGGATAGTTAATTAGAAGACTGAAGTAGTTGCTTCGTTCTGGTAAAAGAAATATAGGGGTTGAACTTTTAGTACTTACCTGAGTTCGATTAATAAAATGTGGAATTATTAGGGTTAAAGTAGAGATAGAACCAGTGTGCTTTATTATATTTAAGTATCTGAAATTCAAACATATAAATCAGATCACATGGTTCTATCTAACACTAAAATTACTGAAATTTTCTATCTAGTTGACGAATTTTGCCTAGAATTCGAGCAGACCGTCAAAAAACATATCCTTGGGCAAAGTCCTAAGAGAAAGCCCAGAATGAGCTGTAGCGAAGTGATTACAATCATGATCCTGTTCCACTCCGGAGGGTTCAAAAATATGAAGCACTTCTATCTGTATTACGTTCAAAAGCATCAGTCCGATTTGTTTCCAAAAACAGTTTCTTACAACAGGTTCGTGGAGTTGATGCAAGCAGCTACCTTACCGATGTCCCTCTTTATGAAGACCTGTTGTCTGGGTGAAGGGACAGGGATATCCTTCATTGATTCCACCCCGATAAGAGTATGCAAGAACAAACGGATCAAGAGAAACAAAGTATTCGAGGGCCTGGCTCAAGTAGGCAAATCAACGATGGGCTACTTCTTTGGTTTTAAACTACATATAGTCATAAATGACAAAGGGGAACTGCTGAACTTCGTCATCACACCGGGCAATACCGATGACCGGGAGCCATTGAAAAACAAGTCATTCATCAAAGCCTTGAAGGGGAAAATCTATGCCGACAAAGGCTACATTTCAAGTCAATTGACACAGGTGCTGTTCTTGGATGGACTTCATCTGATTACCAGCATCCGAAACAATATGAAGAATGTGCTGATGGAGCTCAAGGATAAAATCCTGCTCAGAAAAAGATCTGTTATTGAAACAGTCAACGACGAACTGAAGAACATTTGCCAGATCGAACACTCCCGGCACAGATCTTTTGAAAACTTTATAACCAACCTTATTGCTGGTTTAATCGCCTATTCCTTCTTCCCAAAAAAGCCAGCAATCAAGTATCAACCCCTCGAAACAAACCAATTAGCCGTTTTTTAAAATCGAACTCAGGTTACTTGTTTGGTTTGGATCAATTCGAAGTGTTTGGTCAAAAGCAAATGATCCAATCCAATCTCCCATATTGCTATAAATATACATAAAAACACTTTTTACAGTACAAAATTTGTATTTAATATTTTTAAGGAGGAATTGTATTAATTTCATATTGCTCAATTTACTTTTGGGCTAATCGAACCGTGAAAACAGTTCCTTCTCCTAGGGATGTCTTCAGTGCTAAGCTTCCCCCGTGTGCCTTCACAATATCATGAGTGATGCTGAGCCCAAGCCCTGTTCCTTCTGTCCCTTTTTTGGTAGTGAAAAAGGGCTGAAGAATTTTGTCTTTGATTTCGTCGGGGATGCCGGGGCCGTTGTCTTCGATTTCGATCAGGATGCTGTCCTTTTCGATTTTGGTGCGAACTGATAGTTTAGGATGGTATTCTTCCAAGCCTTTAAGGGATTCAAACCCTTGGAGGGATTTTTTTCGCATGGCGTCAAAAGCATTATTGGCTAGGTTGATAATCACCCGGGTAAAGTCCTCTTTGATCAGAGACACTTCCTTGATTTCAGGGTCCAATTCAAGGGTAATATCCACCTCAATTGGATTTTTTCCAGCCCGCATTCCATGAAATGATAAATTGACATATTCACTGATCAATGCATTGAGATTGGTAGGTTCCATTTTTCCGGATCCGCCTCGGGAGTGCTGTAGCATGGAGGTGACGATGCCATTGGCGCGGGTGCCATGCTCATGGACTTTGGTCAAGTTTCCCTTAATATCTTTGAGGATTGCGATGATTTCTTCTTTTTCCTCCGAATTCTCTAATTTTTCAAGCTCTTCAAAAGCTTCATCGATCAATTCACCACTGAGCTCCGAAAAATTGTTTACAAAATTCAGCGGGTTCTTGATCTCATGGGCGATACCGGCGGTAAGCTGGCCCAGAGAGGCGAGCTTTTCCTGTTGGATAAGCTGTGACTGAGTGGATTTTAGCTTTGCGTAGGAGGTTTCGATTATTGCCTTATCCTTTTTTTGCCGGATATTGTTTCTGTATGTAAGGATACTAATCAAGAAAAAAGCTCCAATTCCCGCAGTCAACCCATATATCCGGATTCTGCTCTGAAGCAGTACTTTTTCGGTCTCGAGTTCATTTAATTTTAATTGTTCGTTTAGGCCCAAAACTTGAAATTCTTTCACTCTCTCCTCCTTGTTCATGATCGAATTCAGAGCTGCACCTTCTTTCATGTAGAAATAGGCGCTGTCAATTTGAGAACGAGTATCAAAGAGTGAAGCAAGGGTTGAATGGGCATTGATCATACCTAGCGAATCATTCATTGTACGGTAGGTAGACAGGGCTTTGTGGGCTAAGTGGTAGCTGGAATCAAGTGAACTTGTTTTTTTATATAATTCGGCCAAAGCTAGGTATCCCATTCCAAGGAAATCCGGACTATTTATATCGATATTCGTCGCCACACTCAATTTATAATACTTTTCTGCCTCGATATGATCTCCCTCTGCTTCATAGATTTTACCGAGATCCCAATAAATTAGTCCTGTATATAAGGTATACCCGGAGGACTGAGCTTGTTTAAGCGCCTGCTCTAATTCG
Organism: Algoriphagus sp.; assembly: GCF_024305035.1. GTDB lineage: Bacteria > Bacteroidota > Bacteroidia > Cytophagales > Cyclobacteriaceae > Algoriphagus. Next base: position 86,352 of record NZ_JAMWZB010000007.1, on the reverse strand, counting down.
ATTTTTGCCACATCATATTGCCCCAGTCCTACAAAAGACTCTCCTCTGTTCATGTGCAGCAATGAAGCTGTTACTTCATCCTGTCTGATTTTATTCAATTCTGTCGCTTCCTGATAGTAAGCTATAGCTTGCTCATAGTTGCCCACGAAATAATTAAGTATTCCAAAATGGTTGATGTTTTCCAAAAGAACTGTTAATCGTGCACTGTTGGCATCACCATCATCGGTCAAAAGAGCGATATTCCAAAGATTCCTACTGGCCTCTGGATCTGACGCCAGTTTGCGGGCAGCCAATAGGTAATTTAAAGCTCCAGGGTAATTTTGGATCGAACTTGAAACATAGCCTAGCCTGCTTAAAGCTTCAGCTTCCCATATTTTTTGGTTTAGTGTTTTGGCGAGTTGTAATTGTGCTTTAAAATATTCGAGTGCGGTAAACCGGTTTCTCTCCTGATAGTATAGACCAAGCTGCCGGTTGATATACATCTTCAGTGAATCATTCTCTGTAGATTCAAGCCAGTTTTTTAAGCTGTCAGCTTGGTCTACTTTAGGTTCCTGCCAGTATGGATTTTTTTGCCCCAAGACCATCAAAGAGTTAGTCAAGATCAAAAAAAGAATAATATTGATTTTTAAAATTTTCATAGACCTTATATTGGCAGTAGAATGATAAATGTGGAGCCCTCACCAGGAGAACTCTTAATTTCCAATTGACCCCCATGCGCTTTCACAATATCATTGGTGATGCTGAGCCCAAGCCCTGTTCCTTCTGTCCCTTTTTTGGTAGTGAAAAAGGGCTGGAGAATTTTATCTTTGATTTCGTCGGGGATGCCGGGGCCGTTGTCGACTACTTCAATAAAGACTTGATTTTTTTGAGATTTGGTCCGGACAGTGAGTTTGGGTTGAAAAGGTTTCAACCCTCCAAGGGATTCAAACCCTTGGAGGGATTTCTGTCTCATTGCATCAAACGCATTGTTGCATAAATTGATGATGACCCGAGAGAAGTCCTCTTTGATCAGAGACACTTCCTTGATGTTAGGGTCCAATTCAAGGATAATATCCACCTCAATTGGATTTTTGCCGGCTCGCATTCCGTGGAAACTCAAATTGACATATTCTTTGGTCAGGGCATTGAGATCCGTAGTTTCCATTTTTCCGGATCCGCCACGGGAATGCTGAAGCATAGAGGTGACGATGCCATTGGCACGAGTGCCATGCTCATGAACTTTGCTGAGATTTCCTTTTACATCTTGGAGAATGGCGATGATTTCTTCTTTTTCTTCGGAACTCTCCAACTTTTCAAGTTCAGCAAAGGCTTCATCGATCAATTCACTGCTCAGCTCTGAAAAATTATTCACAAAATTCAGGGGGTTTTTGATCTCATGAGCGATTCCTGCGGTAAGTTGACCGAGGGAGGCGAGTTTCTCTTGCTGGACGAGTTGGGATTGAGTTGCTTTGAGTTCGCTCATGGCAGATTCTACTTCTGCTTTGGCTCGCTCCAGCTTGACAAAATCCTCATAGCGGGCATAGGCTATGGAAAAAGCCTTGGCTAGTGCCTGAACCAATTCAAGTTCATTTTCCTTCAGCGGATTTACTGCCCCCACATAAAGCATCCCCTGTGCAAAAGGGACAAAATGTAGATCGAGCGATTCTGGAGGGGCAGCAGTGCCCTGATAGGTGTTACTATCTTGGATCTGATCCTGCTCCATCAATTGCTTGATCCATTGGATAAAGTCTTCTTGGTTCCAATGCTGCCTGAGAATCTCTCCCTTTCGCCATGCCATCACTGTCTGATAAGTGAGTTCGCTGGCCTTGTAGGGAAGTCGTAAAACGCCTAAGGACTTCCCTTCTGGAGAGGAAAGGTAAGCTTCAACCAGCTTTTGTTTTTCATTAATGATAAAAATCCCACAGCGGATAAATGGAACACCCAATACGGTCAGCTCTTTAAAAATCAGCGGTGTGATCCGGTCAAGGTCATTGGTATGCCGCATGGAAGAGATATCTGCTCTTACCCGGTCAAGTGAGGCCTGTCGCATGGCGGCTTTGGCGCTGATTTCTGCCACACGCAAATCTTTGAAACGTTTATATGCCAGTCCGAAGACATTGGCTGTTCGACGCAATAGACTTCTGGAGTCCGCATCGGGAAAGGAGTAAGATACCATTACCAAAGAACCCCCTGAAAAGTCAGCTATTGCCCAATAGGCTCTCATTTCGGCTACAGGAAGATTACCTATGGATTTTAGGATATAGGAATAAGTTTCAGGTGCGTTTTGCTTGAGTAAATCGAACCATTCCTCTGCCTTTTTGCCTGCATTGAGTAGTACATATTCATCCTGATCTGAACCATAACGATCCATCATTTCATCGATGATCAATTTGCCGGATTTAGGGAACAGGGATTGGGAAAGGACAAGATGTTCCCGACCTTCAATTTGCAAAGCACCCCAAGACTCGAAATCATGATCATGTTCCTCATACAAGTGAATGGCACAGACTTCCAGATCCCTTTGGCCGAGAAGCCCCATTTGGGTTCGGATTTCCATAGCCACCTCTTTTAATTCATCGGATGACTGCATGGCTACTGCACGGGATCTTATTCTTTCCAAAGCTGCCTCTATTTGCGCTTCCCGTGCTTGTTTTTCTGCTTTTTGGAGATCCAAGAAGCGGGTATAAGTGAGATCAAAAACCTGAGCGAAGCGTTTGAAAATATCTTCTTCTTCACAGGGGACTTCGGTGATTATGACCAGGTAACCAGTCTTGAAGTAGGCAGCATGTAAGCGTTGCCAGTTTGGCCTTGGAATTCCGGATGATTCCATCTCTTCAAAAATCTTTTTGGCAATGGGAATACCCATCAACCAATCGTAATGTTCACTTAGCTTTTCATTTTCCAAGGTTACAGTCCGATATGCCTCGCCTAGTTGCCATCCCTGATAGAGACTTTCGTGTGCATAATCGCCTACATTAGGTAGGGAAAAGGGTTGAATCAAGCCGTTGTTCAGACTGAGCCACCATTCGTCCTCTTGCCTGTTTTGCTTGCATAGGACAAATCCGCAGGTCCATAGATTATCGACCAGGGAATTTAATTCGCTGAATAAAACCGTAGCAACCTCGCCCAATTCTTCGGCTTTTTGCATGCCCATGGTGCGGGATCTCACACGTTCTAAGGCCGCTTCAATACGAGCTTCTTGAGCTTGTGCTTCCGCTTTTTGGAGATCAAGAAAACGGGTGTAGGTCTGGTCGAAGACGTTCGTGAACCGTTTGAATATTTGGTGAGCCTCCAGAACCGACTCATAAGTAATAAAGAGCAGAAAGCCGTGTGTAAATTTGCAAAGATGATTGATCTGGTAGGTGGGCAGGGATAATCCTGCGTCTTTGAAATCCTGAAAAGTGGCTTTCAGTTGAGGCAATGAGGTCATGAAATCATAGTGGCTTTTGATCCCCTTGTCTTTCAGTTCTTGGACAAAAAACGATTCATCACTTTGAACGAAATCATCCCACTCTTCAAATGATGGTTCTCCAAAGTGAGGCAAGAGGAAAGGTTTTTGAATGGTTCCCTCGCTGCTCATGATGCAGGTGCTGGATCTGCGATCTTCCTCTAAGATGCAGTAGCCACAACTCCAAGCATGGATGCCCAATGCCTGAATTTCCAGAAACATCAAGTTGGCCACTTCGGGCAGTTCCTCACTTGACTGCATGCCCATGGAACGTGAGCGAACTTTTTCCAGCGCAGTTTCAATTTTTGCTTCCCTTGCTTGGGCCTCCGCTTTTTTAAGGTCGAGGAATCGGGTATAGGTTTGTTCAAAGACCTTGGCAAAACGCTTAAAAATGGAATGAAACTCCGGTGTTTCCTCATAGGTGATAAACATCAAATAGCCATGCTTGAAATAAGCTACGTGATCTACCTGGCTCTTGGGAAGCGCTATCCCCGCTGCATCCAACTCAGCAAATATGTTGTCAAGCGTAGGAAGGGAGGCCATGTATTTATACGTATTCTCCAATTTCTTACCCTCCATCTTCTGGATGTATAGTAGCTCATCCTGCTCGGAGTGCTCGACAATCTGTTTAAATACGTCCTTAGATGTAGGCGTGTCAAATGGTTCGATGGGCCTTCCATCTGCAGAACTTACCCATTGTGAAATGACTGTTTTATCTTCATTGAAAATATTAAAACCACAGCTCCAAGGCTTAAGTCCAAGCCCCTTGATTTGCCTGAACATCTCTGTTGCTGCTTCGGACAATTCGTCGCTGGATTGCATTGCCATGGTTCGAGATCGTACCCGTTCCAGAGCAGCTTCGATCTGTGCCTCTCGTGCCTGTTCTTCGGCTTTTTGGAGATCTTCGAAACGCTTATAAGCCAGATCAAATGCTCCCGCCATTTTTTTCAGTATGGATTCGACCTCAGCAACCGGTGGTTCCAGCACATCGATCGTCATCCTTCCCTTTTGAAGCGGAACTGTCGGGTGATAGCCTTTTTCTAGACTGCTTGATGCAAGGAATGCCAGGAAATCATCTGCCTGTTTAGAATAACCATATTGACGCAACCAGCTGACCGTATGCTTAAAACGATCATTTCCCTGAATGACCACAAAATAGTCTTCTGTTCGATCCCAAACCTCTCTCATAAAAAAGTCGGGGTGAGTATCCTCCCTACGCCAGCGAATATCCAAGGAAATCTCCAGTTCGTTTTCCTCCTCACCGATGGATGTCAAATCCCAAGCCCTATACTTCCCATCCGGCTCTTGGAGATGGATGGTGGCTGCGGTCACATGGGGAATGTCGAGGCCCATAATCTCCTCTCTCAGCTTGTTCACTACCTCCAGAATTTCTTCCGATTTAAACATCGCAAGTGCCCGCGCCCTTACGCGTTCCACGGCAAGATTGACCTGTGCTTCCCTTGCCTGCGCTTCTGCTTTTTGGAGATCAAGGAAGCGGGTGTAGGATTGCTCAAAGACTTTTCCAAACCTTCTGAGAATAACATTTTCTGCTTCAGAAAATTTTTCTCCAAAGTGGTTGATAATAAAAATGCTCGTATGCTTAGCTACTGCACAAGAGCGGGTATATCCACCAGATGCAGATAATGTGTGTTTTTTCTCTTTGGCACTCAATTTTGACCAAGGCTCGTGCTGAAATAAAAACGTGAAAAATTCTATTTTTTCCTCTTGCGTGTATTCCTCGGTAAAAAATCCCGGATCACCTTTTAATCTGGTTAAGATGTGGGTATAGAATGGCTTTTCAAAGTGAGGAATTTGGACCCTATCAAAAGTGTCTGCCGTGCCCCCTGAACCCCAGCATTGGATTTCATGGTCAATTTCACTGTTGATAACGATAAAAGATCCGCCGGAAATGGATATGTTCAGATTAATTAACTCCTGATGAACAGTATGGATTACACGTTGTAATTCGGCAGTTTTATGCATCGCCAAACTTTTGGAGCGAACCCTCTCCAAACCCGTTTCTATCTGCGCCTCTCGTGCCTGGGCTTCTGCTTTTTGAAGATCGAGGAATCGGGTGTAAGATTGTTCAAAAACTTTGGCGAAGCGTTTGAAAATATCATGGGATTCAGGGGCAGGTTCATAGGTGATAAAGAGGACATACCCATATTTGAAAAATGCCACATGATCAATCTGCGAAGTTGGAAATGGGATTCCGGCTGCCTTCATCTGAAGCAACTGTTCTCCCACCCCCGGCAGGCTGCAGAGGTATTCATAATGCGCAGGACAGGCTTCCTCACGGATTTCATTGACCAAGAGAGTTTCTCCTCTTTGACCTGCTTCAAAATACCGGAGAAATACACCTTCCCGTGGGGTTCTGTATTGAGGAAAAGTACCCTTGCCGTTGCTTCCCCATTCCACAGACCCTCTAGGGTCATCATCGTAAATGTTAAATGCACAAAACCAGCTTTCCATGCCCAACGTCTGCACCTGCTTGACCAACTCCATTGAAATATCCGCCAATTCCTCACTTCTGTGCATGGCAAGGCTTCGTGCTCTCACCCTTTCCAATGCCAATTGAATTTCTGCTTCACGGGCTTGTTTTTCAGCTTTTTGTAGGTCGAGGAAGCGAGTGTAGGTTTGTTCAAATACTTTGGCAAACCGCTTAAATAGTTCATGAGCCTTAGGGTAAGGTTCAAGGCTAATGAACAAAAGATTTCCATGAGAGAAGTTTGCCACATGGTGTACCTGTTTTTCGGGCATCGGGTGCCCGGCAGCTATTGATTTTTCAAAAGCTTCGTCTAATAGGGGAAAGGATCGTAAATACCGGAAATACGATTGCATCTCTTCACCGTTCAGGTTTTTTACGATGAAATCGTCTCCCTTTTTCCAGCTATCATATTGTTCTTTATGCCATTTATCTTCTTCAATAGGCATCCGGAAGGGCGGATTCATAGAACCATCTGCATTGCACATCCAGGAAATGAGTTCATCCTGATCTTCATCCCAAATAGTGAATCCACTGCTATAAGTGCTTACTCCCAACGCTTCCATTTGTTGAAACAGCAGGGAAGAAGCTTCAGCCAGTTCTTGGGACTTTTGCATGGCCATGGTGCGGGCTCGGACACGCTCGAGGGCCAACTCAATTTGTGCTTCATGGTGTTGCCGCTCTGCGGATTTCAAATCTTCAAAACGTTTATAGGCCAAATCGAAGACTCCGGCAAAACGGATCAAGGTATCTACCGCATTTTTAGGGGGGGCTATCACTACGCCCGGTAGGCTGTAACCGATTTCCCCGTGTGTAGTTCGTGCCATTACAAAAGTGAGTCCGCTAATGTGCCGAATATCATCGAGGGTGAGCGCTTGCGGATCAACCTGTTCAAAATCACCAAGGGTGATCATTTTGTGAATATAATCCACAGCCGTTTCTACTTCCATCGCAAGTACCAAGGTTGGCTTCTTCGACTTTTCCCAATCGGCTACCAATGGTATATCTCCGTGGATGTGACGGGGAAGTCTCATCACCATACCGATTTTGGTACCATCACCGGAAGTCATCGCTTTATCATACCGCTCAGGCAGCCAGCGCATATGCCAGAAGTACTGTGCTTCATGTCCAAGCTTGACAAATTCGGTCCGCATGGTTACTACAATATCGAGTAAATCGGAGGATTCCTGCATGGCAGTCACCTGGGACCGGATCCGCTCAAGGGAGAGTTCTATTTGTGCTTCTTTAGCCTGAGCTTCTGCTTTTTGGAGATCCAGGAAGCGAGTGTAGGTCTGCTCAAAAACTTTGGCGAAGCGAGAATAAAGTTTTATTTCAATTTCTGTGGCCTCATTCCATGTGCCCAAACCAAGGAACCCATACTTATGCCTGCTCTGGAGAAGGTGAAAATGTTCAGCATCTTCTGGATGACTGATTTCAATTCCAAAAAATTCCTTAATGGCTTTGACCGCTTCAGATTCCTGGATTTTTAATTTGAGCGTGGGAACTTTATTTTTCCAAGCTTCCACTTCCTTTTGTACAGTCAGTAATTTTTCTGGATCAATTCGGATAGGTTTGGCTAGTTTATTTTCATGGGTGGTCCAGATTTCTACCAAATCTGTATCGGGATCGATAAACCACAACCAACTCGTTTCGAGCTGAATCCCAAGTAGCTTTAACTGCTGAAACAGTAAATTACCCGCATCGGAAAGCTCTTCACTATGATGCATGGCCATGGTGCGAGCTCGTACCCGTTCCAGTGCCAACTCGATTTCTGCTTCACGAGCCTGTGCTTCCGCTCTAACCAAATCCAGGTAGCGTCGGTAAGTCTGTTCAAAAAGTGCACTGAACCGCTTGGTAATGTGAATTAATTCGGGCTGGAATTCGCGGGGACTGAAGGCATAAAAAAAGCCATGCTCGAAGATGAAACAGTGTTGGATCTCTCTTTCGGGTAATTTTTCGATTGGAATCTGAATTTTATAATCCGGTGCTTGATTGAGCATGCGGTAGTAGTTTAGCAGGTCTTCCCCTTCCAATACATATTTGTGAAATGGAACCTGCTCCAGCCAAGCCTGACGGGCCTGCTTTAGCATAGGGTGCCAAGCCATATCGATGTTGCCGATATGCATATTGACTTCCTCACCGGTTTTGCGGGCCGTCCAAAGCTGATTGTTTTCATTGTAATGATTGAGGATGCCGATCCCAAATCTTGTCCCCTCATCCACTCCCAAGGCAGTGAGTTCAGAGAACATCTTGACTACACATTTCCCCACATCCTCGCTGCTGTGCATGGCCATGGTCTGGGCTCTTACTCTTTCTAAAGCCGCTTCGATCTCCAACTCCCGGTTTTTGTTTTCCAGCTCTGCAGTGCGTCGTTTGACTGCATCTCGGAGCTCGAGGTTTTCCTTGCTGATTTTCTCCAAAGCCAAGGTTTCTCCTTCCTGTACCCGCATATCGGGGAGAGAGCCATGTTGTTGAGTTACTTTCCAGCCTGCTTCAGTTTCTCTTAGGAATGTAGATATCCTGATTTTTGAATAAAAAGTCCAAACTGATTCACTCCAAACATAGATATCACATTGCTCATTGATTAACATTAATTGATCAACTGGCACAACCTCGATCTGTCGGTTTCGCATCTCTACTTTTCCGACTATCTCATCCAGCTGGGCTTTCAAAAATTCGATTCCGTCAGTTTTGGAATGGCAGACTTCAGACTCAGAAGTTCCGATCATTTCAAAAGTATCATCCAAAGTGGAGGCAAAAGTTTCCAAGTCTCCATTTTGGTAGCTTTTCCAGTATCGATCATATAATTTTCTGGCCTCTTTCGCTTTTGTACTGGATAGTGTCATGGATTTCAGTTTTCAATCGGCAAAAAGATAATCATCTCAGTTCCCTCTCCTTCGATGCTTTTGACCCGCAGATCACCACCGTGTGCTTTGATGATATCGTAGCTCAAGGATAAGCCGAGGCCGGTACCTGAACCTGTGGGTTTGGTAGTAAAGAAGGGTTGAAATATCTTGTCAATGATAGCTTTTGGGATGCCGCTACCATTGTCCTTGATGCAAATTTCTACACCTCCCGATTCCAGAAGCCTAGATTGGATCGTTACTTTGGGCTTGTAACCCTCTTTAAGGTTTTTGTTTTGTTCGAAGCCTGCACTTCGACTTTGCTCAGTACAGGCGTAGAAGGCATTGTTGATCAGATTGAGAAAAACCCGTCCTATATCTTGAGAGACTACTTTGACCCGGGGGATAGTTGGATCTAAGTCAGTCTCAAAATCGGCAGAGAAATTCTTGTCTTTTGCTCGAAGGCCATGGTAACTCAAGCGGAGAAATTCATCGGCCATGCCATTAAGGTTGGTGAGCTTTTTCTCCGAAGAGCCACCACGGCTATGCTCCAGCATGCCTTTGACGATGGAGTCTGCCCGCTTCCCGTGGTGTTTGATTTTGCTGAGATTTTCTTTGAGGTTTTTGCCGATTGTTCTGGCTTCGTCGAGATTACCACTTTCGAGTTCCTCATTCATCTCATCGATGAGCTCTTCACTGACTTCGGAAAAGTTATTGACAAAATTCAACGGGTTCTGGATTTCATGGGCAATACCTGCTGTCAGTTCACCAAGGGAAGCCATTTTTTCGGAGTGAATTAATTGCGTCTGGGTGGATTTGAGCTCTTCGTATGCTTTTTCGATTTCTTTGGCATGGGCCAGTTCCTGCTGCCGATTTTTTTCTTTTTCGCGAGCTAAGATTCTGATCGTTTGAATTTTGACCAAGGCATAAACCAGCAAGGCAAATCCCAGAAAATACAGGACAAAGGCCCACCAAGTGGCATACCAGGGGGGAAGAATGGTAAATTGATAGGCGATTTCATCCGATTGGGTATTAAACGTATTTTTGGCCTTGACCTTAAACGTATAGCTGCCGTAAGGGAGATTTGTAAATTCACGGGTAATGATGTCTTCCCATTCAGTCCATTCTTTGTCGTAGCCCTCTAAGAAAGTCTGATAGAGGATTTTATTTTCACGCACAAAAAATGGTGCGACAAAGTCAAAGGAAATTTGATTGCCTTTGAAGGGAATTTCAGGCATATTTTCGTTTAGGTCTTTGGATAGCGGTAGCCTTTTCTCCTCGGAGGAAACTGATCTGAAATATAAGGGAACCGGATGGTCAACATTATATGCTTTGGTGGGATCTAGTCTCATCAATCCTTCGTCAGTCCCGATCCAAATCACTCCACTGGGTTCAGTATATCCCGAAGTGACCCCACTCGCGGTGATCAGATTGACAGGGTAGGATTTTAATTGGTAACTCCCGTCAGGCTGTTTTTTGGCGTAGCGTTTTTCCCCTTTGAAATCCAAATAGACATGGCCTGTCTCTCCGATTCCCAACCCATAGGTGTCAAGGTTAATATCGGCGACTTCATCCGAAAAGCTGAAAACTGGATCCCGCTCAAATTCATTGACAGGGGTATTGAAGAAATAAAATCCATCAATACCCGAAGTATATACTTTCCCATCAATGGGGCCCTCAGCTAAACCCGAAAGACCTCGGATCCCATCATTTTCACCAAATTCCTCCACTCTGGCATTGGGGACATCAAGATTGCCTGAGGCAGTTTTGGGGAAAATAATCCGATAGAGAATCCCCGCTTGCGTCCCGCCCCAAAGCTCACCTTCTTGGTTTTCTGCCATAGAATAAACCGAGCGTGCCACTCCTGAAATCGGGCCGATATCTTCGTATTGGTATTCTCCATCACTACCTAGCTCTCTTTTAAATACTTGAATGCCATAATTACCGCTTAGGAATACATAGCCCTCATGGCTTTTGGAAATCACTACCCGCAAACTTTGAAAATTATCGGTTTCGGGAATCAATTTTGCTTTAGAACCCTTGATTTCATTTAATCCCACACCCGTACTCAATACGCTATGGGTATCCTCCACCAGGTCAAAAACTTGGGTATTTGGGATTCCTTCTACTTTTTTGATGATTCCGTCATTTTTATCAAGATAAAGTACCGTCGTAGAAGTACCGATGTACAAGTTGTCGTCAAAAGCAGAAAGCGAAAGCGCATTGCCGATTTCGTAAGTATCAGAATCAAAACGGGTCAATGGGGAGAAAACCTCGATTTTGGACAGCCCGCTGTTTGTTCCTACCCATAGATTTTCTGTATTGTCGAGGTGAAAAGCATAGACACTCTGGTCGGGAATGGAGTTTTTAGTAGTAAAATGGGATTTCACTTTTCCTTGCCTGTCAATGATAAAAAAACCATTTCCCAGTACACTCAGCGCGTAGGAACTGTCGGGCAGGGCCAAGGCTTTGTACAAACTTCTTTCTCGAAGCAGGTCATCAATTTCAGTCTGAAAGGGTTTGAAATTTTCTCCATCAAAATGAAAGAGTCCCCCGGCAAATGCTCCAACTAGAAATTCTCCTTTTTCTCGGTAAGGCAGCAGTACTTGAACTCGGTCTTCTCCTAGAAATTCACTTCCTGGGATCAGCTGAAGATTTTCTTCTATCTCTTGGAATAGACCAAGGTTCATTTGATGCGCGTAATAGCTGTCATCCAAGCTAAAAGCATACATAAACTCGGTATCGGGCTTCCAGATTTTGAGGCTGCCAGACTGATCATCGGTGGCTGGAGTGTAAATGAAAATAGCCTCCCGGGCCTGAAAATAAATCTTCCCTTTGCTCTCACGGATGGACCAAATATCATTGAAAATAAAATCAGCTGGAAATCCTTGCAAGAGGGATTGTTCAATGGTTTTCCCGGTCGAATCCGTGGTCACTAGTCCAAAGTCCCCCAGCGAACCATAATAAAATGTCCCATCTGATGCCAATAAAGTAGACCGGACGTTGGTGTTAAATTCGGTACTGGGAGAGGTGAGAAGCTCCCAATTTTTGCCATCAAATTTCTGTAGGCCTGTTGAGGTACCCACAAATAAAAATCCGTCTTGATTTTGGTTGACATTCCAGATTTGTTGTCCGGCGATTCCTAATTGGCCGACCACATAATTGGTGAAGCTAGGAACCCCTTTGGAGGGGTTGATTTGAGCTTGGGAATGAAACCTAATCTGGGTCAAAAAAACAATCAGAATGAAAGATCGAACCAGGGTTGATCGAAAATTAAAATGGGGTGTAGGTTTCATATTGATCTGGATTTTGGTGAAAGGGTTCAATCGGTAGCGGTTACCGGGTGTCGGTGTTGCAATGGAAGCTACTAGGAATGTGGCTTTGAGTCATGGCTGGAGTTTGTTTTTTGGTCTTGTCAGGTAATTAGTGGGTTGGAAGGAAAGTAAAAGTCTCACAAGGGTTGAAATCGGCCCTTGTTAAAGGAGCTTGTCTGAGGAGTTTCATTAGGCCTTGGAGTTTATGCCCATCCGACCCATGGCGAGATACTGACCATCGATTAAAGGTTGGGGTTTGATTTCCAAGAGTAAGCCCTGAGCATTTTTTCCTTGGGAAAGAACGATGTCGTTTTCAAAACGCAAGGGACATTTCCCATGAGTTTTGTAAGGGGCTACTGTGGTATAAATCGAATCTAGAAGCTCCTGAGAGAAATAAAATTGTGTGGTAAATTGCTCTTGCTTATTGATCACCACCAAAGCATGAATGTGAGGAACCCTTCCCTCATACCAGCCCGGAATAATCGTGTCAAATGTCACCCATCCAGTAGGGTCTGTCCTTTGCATCCCTCTGAGAAATCGCGTGTCGTTTACCGGGTCTACATGAAGTTGATCATTTTTGAACGTTCCGTTTTTTAGCCCAAATACCATCGTTTCCCATACATCTCGGGCAATTTCTTTCGGGTAACCGCTATAAACCCCATCCCCGTCACAATGCCAGATATCTACCCTCGCATTTTCGATAGGCTTGCACTCGGGGTAGCGAGTTACTTGTAAACGTAATTGCAGTTTTTGACCGATGCGGTCATCAGTTAGCTCTCTTCGTTCGGGTGATGGGAAATAAAAAGGTCCTTCTACCTGCTGGGAAGTCATTAAACAGATGTTTTCTTCGGTAGTCAGGGAAGAGGTTAATAATTCGGGGTCAAAATCACCTGTGAAAAATAGACGCTTCACAATCGATCTACGCATGATCCAAGTAGTCACTCCTCCTAAGCCAAGTGCTCCAAGGACAAGTAGGAAATTCCTTCTTCCTTTATTTTTTTGCTTTTCCATTTTTCATGAGTTTGGTTTAAACTAGTCAGGGTAAATCCATTGCTTATGTTTTTAGATTAATTGTGAAGGTGGTACTTCCGGGGGATGATTCCACCTCCAATTTTCCTCCATGCGCTTTCACAATATCATAACTCAGCGAAAGTCCTAATCCTGTGCCTTGCCCGGTAGGCTTGGTCGTAAAGAAGGGTTGAAATATTTTGTCTTTGATTTCAGAGGGAATGCCATTCCCATTATCACGAATAGAAATCGCTATATGATCACCGAGATTTTTGGATGTGATTTTTATTTGAGGTAGATAGTTCTCGGTCCTGCTTCCTTTTTTCCTTTCATTCACGGCATAGAATGCATTATTGATCAGGTTTAGAAATACCCTGCCTAGGTCCTGCTTAGTTACATGAATCGAGGGAAGTGAGGGGTCCAGTTCGGTAAAAAATTCCGCATTGAATGATTTGTCTTTAGCCCTTAAACCATGGTAGGAGAGTCTAAGGTACTCGTCTAAGAGAAGGTTGATATTTGTTTCCTCCTTTTCTCCACCACTCACTCGGCTGTGCTGTAACATCCCTTTTACTATGGAGTCTGCACGCTTGCCATGATGGTTGATTTTGACGAGGTTTTTTGCAATACCTTCTAGGATTTCTGTTTCCACCACTTCATCTCGCTCTGCTTTCGGCAGGAATTTTTCTGCTTTTAATTCATCTACGAGTTCGTTGGCTAAATCAGAAAAATTAATCACAAAATTGAGGGGATTTTGGATCTCATGGGCGATTCCGGCGGTGAGCTCTCCGAGGGAGGCCATTTTTTCGCTTTGGATCAATTGCTGCTGTGCTTCTTTTAGTTCATTGAGTGTTTTTTCTACCTCCAGCTTGGCAAGTTCTAATTTTTTAAAATCTTCATATCGGGCAAAAGCCGTAGAAAAAGCCTCACCAACCATGTGTACCACCTGCATGTATTCCTCCGAAAATTGCTCCACGTTTCCCACATACAACATGCCTTGAACAAAGGGTAAGTAGTGTAAAAAAAGTCCTTCTTTTGGAATGTTTTTTAGGTAATGGTCTCGGGTGGAGATAGAGCCATTTTCTAGCAGGGAATCGGCTAAGGCAGAAAATTTTGTCTCATCCCAGTGGCTGATGTAGACGGTACGCTTTCTCCAATTCTCAATGATTTCAGCCATGATGGGAGTATCAAAGGGAATGTGGAAGGCAGTGATCGCTCTTCCATCAGGGGTAGATAGAAAGGTATGAATCTGTTTTTCGACATTATCCATGATGAAGACCCCACAGCGAACAAAGGGTATCCCTAGAAATTGTAATTCTTTCCAAATTAATGGTGTAATCAACTCCAAATCCTTTGAGGTTCGCATAGAGGCTATTTCCGCCCTCACACGATTCAGGGAAGCTTGCTTGTCGGCAATTTTCTTTTGCTTGTCCAATTCATTCTTTGCCTCCTCTATTTGCCGCTTTTGAATTTCCATTTCCTTAAGACTGGCGTTAAGTACGTTGGTGATTGCGGCCTTATCTATCAGCGTTCTATTGTATTTAAACTCTGCGACATCAATAGTTTTCTGTACTTTTTTTAAAGCCATTAGCAAAGACTCTTTTTCCCTTTCAGCTAGGGAGGAATCCGCTATTATTTTTGTGATTTGTTCCAAAGAAGTGAAATTATAGGATAAGATTTAGCTGGCTCAAAGTCATGATTTAGTGTAGGTTAACCTGATTTTATTTTCAAAAATATGTGAGCTTTTAAGAATAAGGGATGGGTAATTTTTTTGAATAGTTTATGCATCTATTTCCTTTAGGATAACCATCGAACAGGTTTCGTTATGAAAATCACAGGTGCTGTTTTCCGTCGCGCCGATTTCACCATAAGTAAAAAAGCCGATTAAAGGCTTATCCCAAATCGCCTGTATCATGCCCGCCTCATCCCCGGTCAAAGGTCCCAGAGCCATGTGCCGGGCTTTGCAGGAAAACATGATCAAAGCGTCGGCTTCTGGAATAGTTGGCTTGAGGAGGCTGATTTTATCCGCGGTTTTTTCGATCAAATCAAATCCCGGCTGTACCGAGAACTTTACTTTGCTCCCCTGAGGAATTCCACCCGCAAAAATCAAAGCTCTACTGTCAATATCCACCATCAATGGGGCACGGAGAACCGTATTGCCATTGTCTTTCTTCATCTGAAGGGGATATTGGGCAAAGTTGGTAGCGATTATTTCGGCTTTGTTGTCTACGCTTTCGGTAAACTGGAAGTAATTCACAAAAACATCCACGGCTGGCTCATCATCGATGGTATAGACTACATTTCCTTCGGATTTCGTGATCGTTTTTTCGATCCCAATATTATCCCAACCGCTGGTGGCCAGTCCTTTGATGTTGATTTTGTCTCCATCGATGACAAGGCCTATCAATCCATTGGAGGATTCTTTTTCATTGGTGAATACATAGGTCGAGGTCATGGTTAGATCATCAGCCGCCAATCCCCCAAAGAGTGGAATACTTGGGTCAAAGGAGTGAAATCCATTGATGATATTCTCCGCATCTATGGTTAATCCACTCGAAATCACAATGACGGATGGATTCTGGAAAGTTGCTTTTGAAAATTTGCTAAGCTTCTCAGCCAAGGATAAGGTGTCTGAGGACTCTTCAAAAAAGAGGGCAAAATGTTCCTTTTTGATATCCAAAAGCAAAATGACAGCTGACTGCTCCAGTACTTCATCATTGATGATCTCTCCGGCCGATGTAGCACCCACTAGTGCGATATCCCTGCTTTTGAAAAAATCTCGAAGGGCTGCTCTATCTTGGGAAATCGAACAAAATAGAATAGCCAATGTCGGTGCAAAGCCGTCCGAGGTGGCTTCGGCAAATCGCTGCTTGATTTGATCGATGGATTCTCCTGATATGTTTTTGGCTTTCATGGTTAGGTTAGTTTTCTGGAGTGGGATTGAAATTTTCTGACTGAAGCTTGCTCAGGCAGTTGCTGATGTTCTTGATCATGATCTCCATGAGTTGAGGGATGAAGGAACCCTCTACCGTATTGGTAAGCCATGGATTCATGATCGTGGAGATGATAAAGTTGATGGAGCTATCGGGTAGATTGTTCACACCGATTCTCGCCCTAAGGCTATCTACCAGCACATCCCCATAGCCATCACGAGTAAAGGCAGAGGAAGTCACTACGATCTCTGTGTCTTCGGTATTGTCTTCATAGGGTTTGAAGCTAAACATCTTGTAAATCGCATCATTGAATTGATTTACCTTAGCCATATCCGAGTTTTTGCTTCGGTCGGCATTATAAAAGTTGAAGAGATAGGTGACAATGGTTTGATCCCCACCCAGTTCTTTGAAGAGGGCAAAAGCCTCCGGATCAGCCATGATTTCCTCATTGGTTTTGATGACTATGCGATCTCGGATAAATTCGTATTGAGCTTGGACTTCAGCTTCGCTTTTTCCCTGTTCAATAGCCGGAATAGGGATCAATGGGACGACGAAAAAGGGAAGGTTCTCGATATTCATACAGACCAAAGCAGCGTAAAGTCGCTTCGCATTAAAGAAGCAGGCTCCAGATAGTCTTCCGTATCCGGTCGAATTAGGACGGATCACTTTGTGGCTGAAGTACACGGCCGCAGCTGCAGCTCCCGGTTTGGAGCCTTCCACTCCATAGACGCCGACTGTAGGGTCTACTCCTCCATGATAGACGACAGGCGCGGTGAATGACACCAAGTTTCGCATAGCCGAATTTCGGTAGCAAAGTCCACCGGCAGGGTAGGGGACATAGCCGGATTTGTGCGGATCGATGGTGATAGAGTCCGCCAACTGGATGTTTTGGTACTGCAATTTCACGTATTCACTCATAGGTAGTGTGGCGATTTCACTTTCTTCTATACTAGCAAATAGTCTGGGGTCACTTTCGTCCGGACTGTTGAGCATGGTTTTAAAATATCCCCCCCAAGCAGCATCAGCATGGACGGCAAATTCCAAACCTTTCCTCCGGAATTCATCCCGAACGGCCAGAATATCTACTAAAGGATCAACAGCACTCTCCTCTGTGGTTCCGATGATGGCTACGACATTGAGCACGGGGATTTTATTTTCCAAACAAAATTCTAGCTCTGAGCGGAGGTGGTTGATGTCCATGTGGACTTTTTCATCCACTTGGATGGAGCGCATATTGGAAGATCCGATGCCTAAGATGGCGGCACCTTTGGGCCAGGAATAATGTCGAGCAGCCGAGCAAAAACTCACAGGCACATTTTTGACCTCAGTCATGGAATTTTGAAAAATCTCATAATACCCCAGATTTTGGACGGTATAGTTGGCGATAGCATTCCCGATGACAGTGATGTCCAGATCGAATTGAGCAGAGATTTGATTGGGGATATCCAGGATTTCATCGATGGGAAGATTCAAAAGCGACCAATCATCAAGAGTGATTAGGGGTTTGGATTCTCCGCTAAGTAATTTGACCTCAAAGCCTTTTGCGCAAGAAAGGGCCGCTTCATTTTGTAGGGCAGCTCGCACGCTGATGGGGTAAAATTTCAGGTTTCTGGCCATCCACAAACCTTCTAAATTGGCAACTGAGCCATCACAGGTAATGTGACCCCAACCCGTGATTCCTTTGGTAGTAACCACAGGGTCATTGCTAGAGGTAGGAATGGGGGTGACTTCATATCCAAGTAACTTACAGAGTTCGTTACCGACATGCATTTCCAAGAGGGTAGTGACAGGGGAAGCCTCGGCTGCGACATTGTTTTGATTGTAGAGCAATGCGGCGAAGTAGCCTAAGATGCCTGGTGTGGTGGTGTCCCAAAGCATGTGACCGATGGACCGCATGCTAAAAAAAGTCCCAGATTCCTGAAGCTGCTGTAGTAGCTTGATGTATTCTTCCTTCATCATGCTGACCGTATTCTGAAAGGAAGGGGAATTTTGAATGGCTTCGTTTAGATAGTCTGGATCTTGGGGGAAATAGTCTCTTCGGAACTCCACATGGAATTTGAGTGCCAGTTGGAGCATCTCTAGCATGGTGGAAGCATTGGTGCCCCGTGATCCTAGAAATAAGGCTTCGAGTGCTTCAGCTCCCGAACCTTTCAGCTGGATTTTTTCCGATTGGGGGAGTTCGTTATGAGCATGAAGAAGATTTTTCGCAAAAATAGCCGAATGATGAATAGTGGATGTTTTCATGATAAAAGGTTTAGAAATGGATGAATACTCAAATAGGATCTCTAGTTTGACGCCCTGCATTAGTTTCTGAGTGAGGCGCCAAAGCTTTCTTTTTCAGGTTCAAATGAGAAGAATATAAATTCATGTGAAATCAGTAAAAAGGGAATTGTAGAATTTCCTTTTCGGAATGAAGTCATGAATACCCCTTCTTGATTTAGGATAATTTCATCGCTTGAGCTTGGATGAAAAATTGCGTGGATCAAGAAATAAGTAAAACGGTTGGTTTGTTTTTCAAGTACAAAAATTTGTATTACCAAAATACAATAATCCGTTTGAAATCAAATCATAAATTTTCTGATTTTCATGTATTTATCGGATCTATGTTTTTGGGATGCTTAGAAAAGTTCAATTTATCTAGTTTAAAGTAGAAGATTTGAGCTTTTATGTGAAGCCGTTTTACAAACCCATGTACGATGCTCTTGAATATAGAATCTTGCGCGTAGTCCCCAGAAAGATTTGGGACGAAACCTCAATTTTATCGTCCCAATTACCCTAAAAATTTTTCCTATTCAGCATGGAGTATTCTCCATCTATGGTTTGGAATTAAGGGTTTTCTTGAATTGAAAAATGAAATAAATCATTGAATTATCTGACAATATCTTAAAGCATTTCTTTCCTGAGCCATTCCTGTGTTTTTTTCATCCCCTCTTCGAAAGAAACTTGGGGAATCCAACCGATCAGTTTTGCCGCCTTCGTATTTGGAAAATCTTTCTTGGAAGTAGCCATTTCGATAAAGCCCGGATCAATTGGGGTTTTGATGCCAGGGATTTTATTGGCGAAAGCGAGTAATCGGGCCAACAAAAGTGGGATACTTTTGAGTTTTTTACCACTCAAATTGGCGTAGTTACTCATAAACTCCTTCCAAGTGGTGAGTCCATTTGATAGGTTAAAAGCTTCGCCTGCTGCTTGAGGATGGATGCCACAAAGAATTATCCCTTCCACGACATCGTCGAGGTACACCGGATGGAAATTTCCCGATCCGTTTCCAAATAAAACCGGCTTACCCTGAAGGATTGCTGAAAACATCCCCTCAGACCAAACCCCATGGCCTGGGCCATAAATCATGGTCGGACGAACGATCGACAGTTCCATTCGGTAAGCTGCCGCGGTTTCAATGGCTCGTTTTTCGGCTTCGGCTTTCGTTTTTGGATAAACCGATGAGTGGGTCAGGGCCAAAGGAGTGCTTTCCTCAACTCGGGTCAAATTGCTCAAATCGTAGGCACCCACGGTGCTTACATGGACAAACCGGGAAACTCCTGCTTCTGCGGCTAGCCTGACCAGGTTTTCGGTGGCATGGACATTTACTTTTTGGGCTAAGGCGAGATCAGGAACTAATGCCGCTGCTGTGTGGAAGACGATTTCCTTTCCTTTGACCACGTTTTTTAGTGCTTCCTCATCTAAGATATCAGCAGTTTGGAGTTCCACTCCTATGTTTTTTAAATAGGAGACTCGGTCGAGATTTCGGCCGATTCCGGTAACCTGTGCTTCCTCCTGTGTAGCAAGTAATTCTGAAAGTCGAGATCCTACAAAACCTGTTGCTCCGGTAACTAAGACTGGGGTATTTTTTAGTGATTTCATCAGTTTATAATTTGCTTTTAGCGATCAGATGGAATCTCGAATTGTTCCCCGATATATCGGGGCATCTCCCTGTGTGTCGCCAGCGTCGTGCTCGATTTCATGTGTTTCCTAGCATTTTGAATCAATGAAAGTAGTCCGGTTTTAAGAAGCTATTCCTTGTGAACAGGGGCTTTTTAGTTGATGCTTCCTGCTTATTCTTTGGTTAAATAATGATTGAACCAGCTCAATATCGAAGCACTTTTGCTCATCAGCATACTGGGTCGATTCACTAAGCCATGGGAAGCATTCGGGATACGGACCATCGCCGATTCTACTCCTTGGAGCTTTAATGCGGTATAATATTGCTCGGACTCTGAAATGGGAGTTCGGAAATCCTTTTCTCCAGTGAGAAGCATGGTGGGTGTGGTCACATTGCCCACCAGAGAAAGTGGAGATCTTCTCCAGTAGTTTTCGATATCTTCCCAGGGCATGGCTCCAAACCAGTATTTCCCAAAAAAGGCCGCCCCATCCGCGTGAAGGACAAAACTCGTCCAGTTAATGACCGGCTTGGCAACCACAGCAGCCTTAAACCGATCGGTTTTTCCCACGATCCAAGCAGTCAACACGCCACCACCTGACCCTCCGGTGACAAATAAATTCTCCGAATCAATGTAGCCTTTTTCGATGACGGCATCTACTCCGGACATGAGGTCCTCGTAGTCATGATTGGGATAATCGTGATGAATGGCATTGCCAAATTCCTGACCGTAACCAGTACTTCCCCTCGGGTTGGTATACAACACGACATAACCTGCGGCCGCATAGGATTGGATTTCGTAGGCAAAGGACGGTCCGTACATGGCAAAGGGACCGCCGTGTATTTCCAAAATGAAGGGATACTTTTTATTGGGGTCAAAATCAGGTGGCGTGACAATCCATCCTTGGATTCGTTTGCCATCAAAGCTAGATTCCCACCAGATTTCTTCGGTTTGGCCGATCTTCCGGTAAGAAAAAAGATCCTCGTTGACTGCGGTCAGGCGATTGGTTTCTCCTCCTATCCACACAGCCAAATCTGCGGGGTGCTCAGGACCGCCTTGGGTAATGGCAAAACGATCATTTTTTGAAACCGTAAATGTGCCCGCATTGTAGGGCCGGCCTAGGTCAAGGCCTCCCAATCCTTCGACTACCGTACGGATTTTCCCAGTTAGAGCCACATGGCCGATTTTAGTATCGCCAAATTCATCGTATTGAAAATAAATTCCTTTACCATTGGCCTCCCATTGGGGATTTCCTGCATCTCGGTCCAGTTCAGCTGTCAGGTTTTTGACTTCAGATCCATCAGTATTCATTACATAGAGATTGGTGACTTGATAGCCTTGGAAGCTGTCGTCATATCCGGTGAAAGCGATCATTTTACCATCGGGAGAAAGGCTGGGGTTAGAGTCCGGACCAAATCTGGATGTTAAGGCTGTGATCGCTCCACTCGCTAAATCGAGTTGGTAGATTTCCGAATTTGCCGGCTCCAATTCTGAATTTTCGTGAAGATTGGCAGAGAAAAAGAGGCTTTGGCCATCGGCAGACCAGATGGGTGATCCATAATTTTTAGCATCAAAAGTTCGCTGTCTTGCCGTCCCTCCACTAAGTCCAATCGTAAAAATCTGGGAATGACCACTGGGAAGATAACCTGACCCGTCTCCTCGATAGTTGAGCTCCTCGATAAAAATCGGGGCTTCGTTCCATTCGGCGCCTTGGGGTTTAGAAGGGATACTCAGTAATGATTTTTTGGATGTGGGGACAAACTGGGTGAAGGCCAAATTCTGTCCATCTGCAGACCAACTTATAGCCCCAGGTGCGTTAGCTGAATTGGTTAGAGCTACGGATTCTTTGGTGTCTAGGTAGAGTACAAAAAGTTTGACCCGCTCGTCTTGGGCATTGGACCGATAGGCGATTTTAGTTCCATCTGGAGACCAAACTGCACCGAAATCCCGCTGATTGCCTTGCGTAAGCGGTCGATTTTGACTTCCATCTGCATTTACCATCCAGAGATTGGAGTAGTCCCGGTCGGTCATGATATCTTTAAAATTCCGCGTATAGATGATTTTGCTACCGTCAGGTGAGATCTGTGGATCACTGACATACTCCAGGTCAAAGAGATCGGTGAGTTCGAGATTGGTTTTTTCTTGAGCTTGTACAGTGCCCAAACAAAATAGCGCGAGTAGTAAAAGATGGAAATGTGTTTTCATCGAATTAATGGTATGACTTTCAATAATTTATTTTTCTCAGTGAGCGTGTTCTAATCGGTGCTTTTTTAACACATCCGCTCCAAAATCCCTTCCGTTTTCCCGAAAGATCGTGTGGATATGATTAGCATTGTCCAGGAACCCCACATTATCATATTCGATTAGAAAATCCGGACTATGGATGAGGTAATAGTGGGGCTTCATGGGTTCGTAGCTTCCGATCCAGGCAAAATACACTTCATCCATTCCCCGGGCATGGAGTGTGGCCAAGTGCTCTGCGGCTTTTTCCGGATCGAGATTTCCGATGTATTCTTCAATCAAATAGTGGAGAATGGTTTGCTGTCCTTCGGTGAGTTCGGAGCCTTTAATGCCCTGAAAATCCTCCAGCCACTGTGGGCGATCCGGGCTGGTGATGATATCCCCGGGCACCTCTTCGGAAAGGGTCGCTTTTGCTTTTTGTGTTTCATTTAGTGAATTGACAAACCAAAACCCGTAATCTTCTTCTTTGCTCAGTGGTCTCAGACCTGCATACTGCGTGTCTTCCACGACGGCAGGATCAGAGCCGAAAAACAAAGGAGTCATGGTAAATTCATTTCCGACAACGGTCAGATTGATGGAAATGTGGTGCCCTTCAAACTTCAGCCCCCACCATTCGTCTTCGGCCGGATTGCCCGATATCAAAAGGTAGTAATTGCCATAGTCCCAATTGAGCCCTCGAATCATTTGGATGGCCTTGTCAGGGATCTGTCCTCGACTGTGCTGGATTTCAAAAAGTTCGTGGAGTATATCATCTACCTGCATGATCGCAAAGGTTTTGAGATAGCCCTGCGAACTGAAAATCCCGCTCAATACCTGATGAAAAGCCATCTTACTTTCTGCTGAAAGTTCGCCATAGGCAAGGCCTTTGCGTGGGGCTAATCCGAGTGGGAGGTTGGTCCACTCGGTACGGGCACTGTCTGCAAAGGGCTGCAAAGCAAGCTCTTTTTGGCCTTCGTCTAAGGTTTCAAGGAAACCTAGTGTCTTGGATTTTAGGATTGGGACCGATTGAGCCATTGACTGAATGCTCAAGAGTAAGGCCATTCCAAGGAGGAAAAGGGTTTTCATCTTAAAATGTAAAGAAAATAAAACCGAATCGAACGTGAGATTCAGCGAAATAGAATAGTCTTAAACAAGAGTTGGTCGTAAACTCAACTAGCTGCGCTAAAGCTGTTTACACGTGAGTTAATTGACTAAAAGTTAGTGATAAAAGTCAAGACTTCTAAGAAGAGTCCAATTTTTTTCTTGCAGACTGTGGAGCGTAAATTTGGTTTGTGATGACTTTAGAGCTCGTGTGAAGGCTTAATGTAGAAATACCTGTCAGGTTTTTGAAACCTGACAGGTATTCAGTTTTAATTACCCAATCAATTTGCCCAATAAATTCCGCACTTGACGGACGGATTTGATATTGTAATTGGCTTGGGTATAGGCATAGCCCACTCGAATGGTATAGGCATTTTTGGGCATGACTTTAAACGTGTCTTCATCGGTCCAGTCGTCACCGATGGCCAGGATAAAATCATAATCGCTGCCTTTCATCAAAGCTGTAGCCGCACGACCTTTGTTGATGTCTGGTCGCTTGATCTCCAGGACCATGTTTCCTTCCAATACCTGCAAATTATGTCCGCGGGCCATGTATTTGAGATGACTGAAGAGTTCCCGCATTCGCAAGTCTCCCAGTCCGCTTTCTACCTTGCGGTAATGCCAAACCAAGGAATGATGCTTTTCTTCAATAAAAGCTCCCGGCGTGCGGAGAACGTAATATTCCATCACTGAGCGGATGTCATCTTTCCAGGTATCATCCACCTCAGCATAGAGCTCCCAGTCTCCTTTGTTTTCTTTTCGCTTCACCCAGACCCCATGCTCGGCGATCATGTCGATCTGTTGGCCTTTAAACCAGGTGCCGAGCGTGTCCTTGTCCCGCCCAGAAATAATAACTACCTGGGCGATTTGACTGAGTCCTTTGATGATGGCCTTGAGTTCGGCATCCGGTTTTGCATCGTTGGGATTAGCCACAAATCCGGTAAGCGTACCGTCATAGTCCAAGAATAGTACAGGATTTTGGGCTGCTTTGAATGCTTTTTCGATTTCATTGATCACCTTGGCGTCCACATCCTTTGAAGTGAGTTCGGCCTGCTTTTCCTTGACATGCTCAATGCGGTCGAGGAATACTTTGACCCATTGGAAAATGTCGTATTTTTTGAGACTTTCCTGCATGGAGGAAATCCGTGCTTTTTGCTCCTGTGGCTTCATGGTCAAAGCGCTGTAGATCGCATCAACGACGCCCTGCCGATCATTGGGATTGACTAAGACGGCATCTTGGAGTTCCTTGGATGCTCCGGCCATTTCAGAGAGAATCAATACGCCAGTTTGATCGGTTCGACTAGCTACATATTCTTTACAAACCAGATTCATTCCATCCCGAAGTGGCGTGACCAGCGCAATGTCTGACATATTGTAGAAGGCACTGAGCTCTTCGAAAGGAAAGCTGCGGTAGAAATAGTGAACCGGTACCCAATTGAGCGTCGAATATTCCGAATTGATCCGCCCGACGAGCAAATCAATTTCCTCTTTGAGTTCTTTGTAGGACTGCACTTTGTCCCGACTGGGCACTACGATCATAATCATGGAAACCTTGCCACGAAGTTCCTTGTGATCTTTCAAAAGTTGATTGAACGCATGGATTCGCTGTGGGATTCCTTTGGAGTAATCCAGGCGATCAATAGTTATGATCAGCTTTTGACCGGCAACTTGCTTGGTGAATTCCCGAACGATACTTTGAGTCTTTTTACTCTTGGCCTGTTTGGCAAATTTGTCATAATCAATGCCCATAGGGAAGGAGTCTACATTGATGATGCGATTATCGGCTTGAATATATCCGCTTTCACTGGAGAGTCCGGTAATTCGACCTACTGCGCTCATAAAATGCCGCATATCGTCGTAGGTGTGAAAACCGATCAAATCAGCCCCACAGACCCCTTCTAAGAGTTGTTTTCTCCAAGGGATCATACGGATGATCTCATAGGAGGGAAAGGGGATATGCTGGAAAAATGCAATGGTGGCATTGGGGAGCACTTCCCGTAGCATCTGAGGAAGGAGGAGTAATTGGTAATCGTGCACCCAGATCGTGTCATCGGGATCGGCCTTTTTGAGGATGGCCTCGCAAAATTTCTGATTGACTCGCACATAAGCCTCCCAATGTTCGGCATTGTAGCTCATGTATTGGGTGAAATAATGAAATGCGGGCCATAGGGTTTCATTGCTAAAGCCCTCGTAAAACTGCTCCACATCTTCTTTGGAGAGAAAAACGGGGGCCATTTTAAGGTCGTGAAGCTCGAGAATGATCTCTGCCCGCTGCTCGGGATCATCGACGGTATTTCCGGGCCATCCGATCCAGATATTTTCTCCGGATTTATAAATAGAGCCCAGCCCAGTTGCTAATCCTCCGGCTGAAGGTTTGAATTCAAATCGCCCATTTCGATGTCTTAGCGAAATAGGAAGTCGGTTAGATACAATAATGGTTTTTGCCATAGGTAAGGTGTTGCAGTTAAAAACGTGAAAAGAACAGACCTTTTCAAAAAGGTGATTAGCTAAATATAGGAAAAATGAGCGGGAATGGAAGAGTGGATGGATAATTCATTATGGCTTAACTTTGGCTTAAACCAGAAAAAAAGCCTCCCGAATTTCGAGAGGCTTGAAGGATTAAAGTTTAAATGCCGACTTGATTTTATCGACAAAGTCTAGTTTTTCCCAGGTGAAAAGTTCGACATCCAAAGTGATTTCATCCCGATAGGGAGAAAAGAAGGTTTTGGTGACCACCTCATTCTGTCTTCCCATGTGTCCATAGGCGGCAGTTTCTTCATAAATTGGATTACGAAGCTTGAGCCGCTGCTCGATGGCATAGGGGCGCATATCAAATAGCTCTTCGATCTTTTTGGCGATTTCTCCGTCTGTCATGCCCACATTTGCTGTGCCATAGGTGTTCACATAGATCCCCATCGGAGCGGCTACGCCGATTGCATAAGAAACCTGCACCAGCATTTCGCTGGCTACGCCTGCTGCGACCATATTTTTGGCAATGTGCCGCGTGGCATAGGCTGCGGATCGATCCACTTTGGAAGGGTCTTTTCCTGAGAAAGCTCCCCCACCATGTGCACCTTTGCCTCCGTAGGTATCTACGATGATTTTTCTGCCGGTGAGTCCGGTATCTCCATGAGGGCCGCCGATCACAAATTTCCCTGTTGGGTTGATATGGTATTTGATGTCTGAGGTGAAAAGCTTCTGGATGTCTTCGGAAAGTCCAGCTTTTACGCGAGGAATTAAAATAGAAATCAGATCTGAGTTGATTTTGGCGAGCATCTTCTCCTCCGAGTCAAAATCATCGTGCTGCGTGGAAATCACGATCGCCTCGATTCGCTGAGGGACATTGTCATCGCTGTATTCGATGGTCACCTGTGCTTTGGAATCGGGGCGGAGGTAAGTGATGTCCTTGTTTTCGCGACGCAAAGCGGCCAATTCTTTCAAAATTCGATGCGAAAGATCTAATGCCAACGGCATGTAGTTTTCAGTCTCATGGGTTGCGTAGCCAAACATCATCCCCTGATCGCCTGCACCCTGTTCTTCGGGATTTTGACGCTCCACACCTTGATTGATATCTGCAGACTGCTCGTGAATGGCGGATAGCACCCCACAGGAATTGCCTTCAAACATGTAATCACTTTTGGTGTATCCGATACGGTTGATCACATCCCGGGCGATTTTTTGGACATCCAGGTAGATGTCTGATTTGACTTCGCCGGCGAGGACCACCTGTCCTGTGGTGACCAGGGTTTCACAGGCTACTTTGGAACTCGGATCAAATGCCAAAAAGTTATCGATCAGTGCATCGGAGATTTGGTCAGCAATTTTGTCAGGATGACCCTCAGATACTGACTCTGAGGTAAATAGATATGCCATAAACTTGCGTGCTTATACGTTTTTCAAAGAAAGCCCAAAAATAGGGTTTGTGGGGGAAATAAAAAACCGATTAGGGATGATGGGAATGGGGAGTGTTAACTTTATTAAAATGAAAGTCTAAAGCCAGGGATGGTCTAAGTGTTTTTTTCGGAATTTGAAGAAATGTTGTTTTGAAACTTCAATACAGGTCTTGAAATGTTGTTTTAAAACTACAAGAACATTGAGAGTGTTAATTCTTCGATCTAGTTACTTTTTCAGATCCCGCTGCATTTTCAAATACAAACCTTCTACTCGCTCTCGGGCCCATGGGGTTTTACGGAGAAATTTCAGGCTGGACTGAATTGAGGGGTCATGGGTGAAGCAGCGGATGGTGATTCGCTCTCCGAGTTCCTCCCAGCCATAATGTGCGACAAGTTGCTCCAAAATCGTATCCAGCCTTAAGCCGTGAAGTGGGTTTTTGGGTTGGTGTTCCATGGTGAATAAGGACTTGGGTTTAGTTTGAGGAAGGTAAGGGTTTAAAATAAATTTTTCGTTTGTAGCTTGCTAAAACTATTCAGTTAGTGTTTTTTTCAAGCTGAAAATAGCCAATGGTCCCACTCATGCATTCCAGAAGGATAGCCTCCTTTGACGAGTTTTCGATGACTTTTTGCAATTCCTCCAAAGTATGTGTTTCCTGGTCGTTTGCTTTGATAATCAGTTCACCGAGAGGCCATTCCATTTCATCTGCCTGTGTACCTTGGTGGATATGGGTAACCACCAACATGGGTTTGTCCCGATCGAGGATTTTGAGCATTTCGATTTGGGCATAGGGGTCCACTTCCTGGATGGCCTGAATGATCTCAAAACTAAGTGGCTGAATGATCATCCCAAAAATTTCCAAATAATTTCTTTCACTCAAAATCGGATTGGAAAGGATGCCTTTTTCCGGATTAGGCATGGCCTGGGCTTGAGTTTGGTGAATCTCTCCGGCTCTTAAATAGGTGATGCTGACCTCTTCCCCGATCGGCACCAGCTTCATCACGTCAAAAATATTAGTATGCCGATAAAGCCCTTCTTTGCCGACCACAATACCATGCCGATCAAATTCGATTTGATTGATAGAGAGTATCACATCTCTAGCCTGAAGATTTGCCGCCTCTAGAAACCCATTGGATGCCACTTGAGAAATGATCACTCCCTTCGCTTGCTCTTGCTTCAACAGGGGATTGAAATTTTCTGAATTCTTTTGCAATTTTCCACCTATGCCTGCAAATTGAGGTTCGTTTTGGAGAATAAGGTTTTCGATTATGATTTTCACAAAGCTGGCGGGTGTGATGAAACCGATATTTTCGGCATTGACGACTACGGCTGTATTTACACCCACTACTTTCCCATCCTCACTAATACTTGGACCGCCTGAGTTTCCCGGATTAATCGCAGCATTGGTGACGTATCGCTCAGAACTGAACTCCGAACCTGAGATAAAATTGGTAATCTCTCCTCCGGAGATATTGGGTTCGGCCATGCCTAGGGGATAGCCGATTGCTTTGATGTTTTCCCCTCTTGAAGGGCTTGTTCCCCCTCTGAGCTCCAGGTATTCTATGGGTTGGATCGCTAGTTTTTTAAAGCGAATCAGCTCCTTTTCGCTGAGTTTGATTAGGGCTACATCCGGCTCGAGTTGCTTGACCAAGCCTACGATTTCCGCCTCAAATCGTTCTTCACTTGTCAGCATGGAGCTGATTTCGATCTTCACTGCATTTCTGACGACATGGGCATTGGTCACGATGTATCCCTGGAGATCCTTGTATTTTACAAAAAATCCTGAACCTGACCATA
This sequence comes from Algoriphagus sp., assembly GCF_024305035.1. Taxonomy (GTDB): domain Bacteria; phylum Bacteroidota; class Bacteroidia; order Cytophagales; family Cyclobacteriaceae; genus Algoriphagus. The sequence continues at coordinate 57,458 of NZ_JAMWZB010000007.1, read as the reverse complement.
TGCTTGGGATCCGAATGGCTGGATTCAAGACGGATTGAATGTCTTCTTCTAGATAGCCCTCAACGAGGATTTGAACGACTCCACTCATCATTTGGCGAGCCACCTCATTGAGTTTTCGGGTTGATTTGGACATGATTTTTGTAGAGAAGGAAAGGAAAGAAGTCCAGAAGTTAGAAAAAAAATTGGCTTTAATCTGTCTGGTTTCGCTCAATTAAATCCCAGAGGTTTCCATACAAATCTCTGAAAACCGAAACAGTTCCATAGCTTTCTTCTGCCGGTTCGCGGATAAATTCTACTCCTCGGGCTGTATATTTTTCATAATCCCTCCAAAAATCATCGGTGTAAAGAAAGAGAAAAACCCGTCCGCCGGCTTGAAATCCGATTTGCTTTTGCTGGATTTCATTGCCGGCTTTCGCCAAAAGCAAGTGACAAGAGGAACCCGGAGGAGCTATCCTTACCCAGCGTTTGGTTTCAGAGAGTTTGGTGTCCTCCAATAGCTCAAAGTCCAAGATTTGGGTATAATAGGCGATGGCTTCGTCATAGTCTCTGACGAGTAGGGAGAGTTGTCCGAGTTGCTGATTCATCTTCAAAATTAAAAATTTCAGAGGCTTATAGAAAATCAATTCTGACATGGCTGAGAAAATGTTTTGTTATCGATTTTTTCACCCATCTCTATTGACCTTTCCCAATATATCCAAAGTCTCCCGCTCTTTTTGGTAGCTTTTTCGAATCACCCAAATAAAACCCAGCCAAAATCCCAACCCAGTAATCAGGCAATAGGCAAAGAAAGTAGAAGAAAGATGAGGTTGAATCGCGACTAAAAAGAAGATCAGACCGACTCCATAAACCAGGTAAGCGATCGGAGTTAGTACAAACTGAATACGCTTTCGGTTTTTATAATAGGTTCGGACTTTTTCCACAAATACCACAGTAGCCTGATGAGGTTGGAGATGGCGGAGCTGAAGTCGGCTCCCCAGCTCCAAAAATACCCGAACTCCTAAGGAACCAAGCATTAGTGAAAGTCCTGTGATCAATTTCCAATCCCCAAATTGGCCGATTTCATAAAAGAAGAGAGCTAAGACAAGCAGCGTGGTTGATAAGATTCCTAAGGTCCAATATTGGTCTTTTTTCAGCTTTTTGAGAGCTGACTTGGCTGAATTCAGAACTTGGTCTGCCTGCAAGATGGGAGACTTTTTCACTTGCGAATTATAAATCAACTGAAGGGGATCAAGGTTTTCCATGGCTGATACAGGGATAAAGTTGTTTTTTGATTCGATGAATTTTGACGCGGAGATTTTCCGAACTCAGGCCTAATGTTTCTTCAATGGTCGCGTAAGAGATGCCCTCTAACACCATCAATATGAGTAGTCGATTTTGAGAGCTGAGCTGATCAATGCAGGCATACATGCGTTGGATCTGTCGTTCCTGTTCAGGATCGTATTCCGAATGAGGTTGAATTGCCAATTCCGCCGATTTTTGGGCTTCTTTCTTTTCTTTTTTCAACTGAAGCAAGCAGGTATTCACGGCAATTCGGTAAATCCAGGTTTGCCAATTCGAATCTTCCCGAAATTGCTTTCTGTGAATCCAAGCTTTGACGAAGGTTTCCTGTAAGGCGTCCTCAGCCAAGACACTGTCTTGCCTGAAATAGCCCAAGCAGAGCCGGAAGACTGCATCCTTGTGTTCCTCAAATCGGGTTTTGAATAGTTTTTCTTCTTCGCTGCTGCTCAAAGCTTTTTTCGATGACTACTGGTTAGAGTATGTTTTTTGGGTATTGTTACAAAATCGGGAATATTTTTTTAGAGTAGAGAAAAATTGAAAGAATGCTGTAACAATTTGAGGGAAGCCCACTCTAAATCAAAAACATAAAAAATGAAAACGACTACGACAACCATGAACGCTCACCAATTAGAATTACTCGACGAGTGGAGAACTGAACTTAGTATACGTTGTAAGAATGGAATCAATTTTATTTTTGCGGCGACCTTGATCTGGGCAGGGATTGCAGTGATCTGGAATTCGGAAATAAGTATTAACCATCAAAGTATTCTCACCTTTTCCATCTCTGGACTGATGTTGCCACTGGCTTGGGTCTTCGGGAAATTGATGAAAACGGCTTGGAATGTGGAAGGAAATCCCCTAAATAAAGTGGGTTTGATTTTCAACCTGGCTCAATTCTTTTATTTCCCTTTTCTCTTTATCCTTTTGGGAAATAGACCCGAATACTTTGCTTTGGGCTATGCCATCATCACTGGAGCGCATTTCTTTCCCTACGCCTGGTATTACAAGACGAATTGGTTTGGGGTTTTCGCTGGGCTGATCCCATTTGGATCGTATATCCTTTCCATTTACTTCCCAGAAATGATCGCGTTGATCCCTACTTTTGTTTCGGGCTGTTTGGGGATTTTGGGACTGGGATTGGTGAGGGATTATCGATTAAAAATCGGGCAAAAGAGTAAGGGAGTTATCCTTTGAAGTTTCTAAAACCTCGAAGGATTCATCAACTCCCACTTAGTTTTTGTGCTTTATCCAAGAAAAATTAGTGTTAAAAAATGATGAATATCTATCTGGCATACTTGATTTTAGAAATTTTTCCCTAGTTTTAGTCATAAACTTTTACATTTTTCCAGAGAAACTATAAAATCAACCAATCAAATTTTGGTCTTGGATGTGGGAATTTGAACTGATTTTACAACAGGTTAAAACTGATAACTGGTTTACAATGAAAAAGTCAATAATTCTATCTGTTTTCTTTGTTGGTCTTCTCTCCTGTAAGCAAAACAACTACCCTGTCGGTATTTTTCCTGAGGAAGCGACCAACTTATCCGTAGTCAATTCTCCATTTGATGATGTGAACTCAGATATGGGGACATTTAGTCATGAGACCAATCTAGTCTTTTCATCCAATCGAATTAATTCCCAACCCAATCACTTTAATTTGGTAGAATCAAAGCTTGTTTTCATTTGGTATCCATCTGATGGATTTCTATCAGTTGAAAAAGGTAGTACCCTTTTTGATACCTGGTTGAGCGATTGGGTTAGAAAAACGGAAACGAATTTCAATGAAAAAGGGCCCTATACCTTCGTTGATTCGAAAGCTGGAGAGATTCTGCTCTTTAGTCGGGACAATGCCGAAGGTATTTACTCCATCCTATCAGAACCCCGGGAAGAAATCTCACAAGAAATTGATGGTGCTGAGGCATCATTTAGGCTAATGGAAGATGGATCGAGTGAGATGTACCCCTCCTTTTTTGGAGCCGATTATTTGAAAGGAGCAGGAGTTGAAAGCCAAGGCCGACCCGAAAAAATGCTTTTTAGCTCGGATCGGGATGGGGCATTTGATATCTACGAGGTGGACCTGCCGAAAAGCGGGTCCGTGCTGGAATATCTCCAAAGTGCCGAAGAAAAGGAGATCCAAAAAATCGGGATCAATACCACGGCCAATGACCACATGCCTTTTGTTTATGGGGACTTGCTGGTCTTTTCCTCAGACCGTCCGGGAGGATATGGGGGCTACGATTTGTATTACTCGTTTCGAAGCGGGGATGGCTGGACCGAGCCGGAAAATTTCGGCCCCAAGATCAATTCCGAATTCGATGAATACAGACCCGTGGTCTCGGATTCTTGGGAATTTGAAAATCAGGTGATGATCTTCTCCTCCAACCGACCCGGAGGATTGGGCGGGTTTGATTTGTATTTTGTGGGAATACCGAAGTTTTAGCAGTCCGGTTTCTGGAGAGCTACCGTTGGTTAACTAAGTCAACTGATTGTGAAATATCAAGAAAAAATTAAGAAAACCCCTGAAAAATACCCAGTTCTGGGTATTTTTCAGGGGTTTTTCTTTATAAGTTCAGCCCCAATTTTCATTCACACAAAACCAACATCCAACCATGGAGAAAAATAAAGGTTTTTCGAAAATTATACTAATGACTCGCTTAACCTGGGGGGGGGCATTCGTTGTACCACTGATTTTGAAGATCAAATTCCTCTCGCTTCAAACTTATCAGGAATAGAAATTCAAAATGGAACGTTAAAGATTCCCTCCTTCGACTGATATGAAGATTTGATTACAGGGAAAGACGGAATGGATGAGTTAGCTTTTGTTAGCTTTCAAGAGAATTTTCAGGAATCGGTAAGGTCTGGCCAGAATCTTAGGATTAGTCAGGAAGGCTATAATGAAATCACTTCCTGGGAAGCACTCCCCTTCTGGAATTATTGGATCAGGATGGGTTTATAATTCTTGAGGATTACCTGATCTTTTTAAATTTCAACAATCGAACAGTTGTGGTTTCGACTAATCTGGAATTAAAGGATAAGATATTGGAAGGGGATGTCGCAAGTGAAGATATCAGGTTGTTTTCCTTTGATGATGATGTGATAGGACTATTGGAGATTAATAGCCCTTCCACATTACCAAAAGCACAATACGATGCACGAATACTGACGACTTATGATCCTTTGGCTTACACTGTTACGAGTGGATGTGTATGGGATAAATGTGATAATTCTAACGATGAGGATAATATCAATATAGAAGGTGTTGCAAATTCTGGTGGAAATTTCACTTACAGGTTAGAAGCAAAATATGTTTACCAAGCTGCTGGCATTTATTTCAGGTTACTTTCCCAATCAAAACACATGAGAAGACCTTCAGGAAGTTTTCTAACTTGGAATGCTGAACCAACGTCTCTTTATCTTTGGTATGACTATGAGTATAAAAGTAAAAAATGAAATAGTAGTTTAATCAAAAGATCTGGTCAGAATAATGTATTCAATAATGTTTTAGAACCAACATATTATAGTTCAAGTAGAGGATTGGAAAGGTTATATGTAAAAACCCAATTTTATGGTGAGCCGGGAGGAAATCATGGATACTCTCCTTCAGGGCAGTTTTGGCAATTTAATTTAACCCAAATCAATGCTGTCCTAAATAAATTTTGATGAGGATTAATTTACCTATTTTTTACAATTCAAGGGATATTTTAAGAGTAATCTGGAAATAGATCCCCCTGGGAGCTTTTCTGCGGTGGTTTATCGTGGTCCTCAAAGGGCCTGTCAAGCCATTTTTGCAGTTCAATTTTGACGAATATGTTCAATCGGATAAAGGCGACAAGATTGGATAGATGCCATCCGAATTTTGCGGTGGCTTTCATGACTTTCAACAATAGGATGGTGATCAATGCAGTCCAAATTTGGATCATTACCGCATTTTTTGAGGTTCCGATAAATGTTTTGATGTGCAACAACTGTTTGATGTCTCGGAAAAACACTTCGATCTCCCACCTGGACTTGTAAAGATCCCCTATGGTCTGTGCAGCCCAAGTGAAGTTGTTGGTGATCAACTCTATGGTCTGCTTGTTTTCCTCATCCCATACAGCTACCCTTCTGAGCTTTCCCGGATACTTGGCCTTGGATTGGGGGTTGGACAGTTCGATCTCTTCGTCTATAAGTACATGTTGGGCTTTGTCTTCAGGCAGTTCCCGCTCTTTAACGGTATGGAATGCCAGGTTGTCTTTGTGCCGAATAACAAAAAACACACCGTTGCTGTCCCAAACGT
>NZ_JAMWZB010000007.1:0-51898 GCF_024305035.1 Algoriphagus sp. | reverse complement strand
AAATGCCAGGTTGTCTTTGTGCCGAATAACAAAAAACACACCGTTGCTGTCCCAAACGTTGAGTAAGGGAAAGTCATTGTAATACCTGTCGGCTACGATCACCGACCCTTTCTCCAGAGGCATGTCATAGGCACCTTTATTGTCTCCGACACTTCCTTCGGTAATATTCACATAAACAGGGAGTTTTCCGTCATAATCGAGAAGGGTATGCATCTTTATCGCTCCTTTTTTGGTACGGAAGGTAGCCCAGTCAAAGACCGAAAGACAAAGACTGACCACCGTGGAGTCCAGCAGGTAGACAGGGACCTTTACTTTGAGTTTTGTCCGCTTTAAAGAAGCTTGCTGTCCTAAACTGCCCAACAGTGAATAGTAGGGTTCTTTGAACAGATCTGAATCCCTTCGCTTGTTCTGGTAGCTTATACTTGACTTGGAAGGGGCCTTGGAAATACCCAAGTGGTTGAGATTACCAGTGGCTGACCGGAGTCCGTTGGAGATATCCCGTACCGAAGTACTTTTGGCGAAATGACAGAACAACATGGAGACTAGGTGGGTCCAACTGTCAAATCCTTTACACCCTTTGTCGGTTTGCTTTTCCAGAACCAGCTTCTTGAAAATTGAACGGTCAATTTTTTTAATAATCTGCGAAAACAGTGTAATATTACCCATGAGAGGTCTGATGTTTTGGTGCAAACCCAAAGTAACTATTTTGGGCAAAAAGTAAGACCTCTCATTTTATTATTTAGGACGGTATTGAACCCAAATCGATAAAGGATATTAAAATGAATAATCTTGGTCGTGCGTGGTATTTGATTTTGATGGTTTTTTCCTTCAAAATTTTGCAACTGCCCAAAGTAAAATATCTCTGGAGTTTAAAACAGGTTTAACCAATACTGATTTCACTTTTCAGGGTGATTTTCCAGAACTTGAAATAAGTTCAGTAGATAATAGATTCTACGGTGTTACAATTCTCAAATCATTAAGTAGAGGTCTTTCTTATGGTTTGGAGTTTAATTACTATCGATTTGACATAAATAGAAGATTTGTTCCTTTGGATCCTGTTAAAAATACAGGTGGTTTGGCAACTAACTTTTTGAGCTTAGGCCCGAAAGCTCAGTTTGATCTTTATTTCTTTCCTAAATTTGGTTCTAGCTTTGCAATTAGTTTTCTTCTGAACTATGCTCCGAATGAGGAATATGAATATCAGGGTGGGGAATTCCAAGGTGTAAGATTAGAGAATGGAGATCCTCGAATTCCTGTTAAGCCATACGGAAAAACTTATGTTGAAAAAATCTCCTTCATTTTAAAGCCTGAATTAAGCTTATTCTATGAATTATCGTCTAAATCTAGAATTATTATTACTTCGCAATGGGGATTGGACCTCCGCGAACCCTCCATCGTAATCGACCTGGATAGGATAGAATTTGAAGGTCAGACCTACCAAAATAAATATTTCTACAGCGGGAATTACTTCTCTGCCCTTCTGGGTTATCGTTATACCTTTTAATTAGATTAAAACTTTAAAAATGGCAGGAAATTAAATCCTGCCATTTTAATTCAGCTTTCTTGTTTTTCAAAACTATCTTTTATTTCTGAAACCTTCGAGGTCAAAAAAAGACCAAAGGTTGGGTAGATCCTTTGAGGTTTCTAAAACCACGAAGGATTCTTCAAAAACAGGATCCTCCTATTGCTCATATTAAAGGGACTTTTGCAAACCCTCCAAGATCTCCCGAATCCCCACAATACTTTCCCATTCCCGGTCTTGGGTGCCGTGCTCGATACCGACATACCCATGGTAATCGTGGGAAAGAACCAGTTTCATCATGCGCTCATAATCGAGCTCGGATTCATTTCCGGCATCGTCCCATACTCGGGGCTTGAGGCTGACTCCGGTGGCCAAGGGCATCAATTCGTCCACTCCACGATAGGAGTCGTAGGATACCGCTTTGTCATCCACCGTAGCGATACGGAAATTGCCGAAATCAGGCAGGGTTCCGGCAAGTGGATGGTCGGCGTTTCGGATGGTTTCGGCCAGCCATTTCCCATTGGAGGAAAAGCCCCCATGGTTTTCGATCACGATATGGATGCCATGCGGTTCGGCAAACTCACAGACCTTTCGGATGCCATCGCTGACGAGTTTGGAGGCTTCCGCAGCATCAGTAGGGTTTTCAGACCAAGGGATATCGGAGTAGCCATTGACTCGAACGGTATGGCAACCGAGGAATTTTGCCGCTTCGATCCACTTTTTATGGTTTTCTACCGCCTGTATTCTGTCACTTTCTGATTTTGCTCCGAGCATTCCTTCCCGATCCACCATGATGAGCACTTGGGTGATGTCTTCATTTTGGCAGCGGGTGTTCATCTCTTTGAGATAGGTCTTATCTTGGGCTTTATCCATAAAAAACTGGTTGACATACTCCACTGCGTGGATGCCATGCTTTTTGGTTTCCAAAGGGAAATCCAAATGGTCCAGCTTTTTACCAAAAATCAGCCGGTTGACTGACCACTCGGCTAGGGAGATTTTAAAAGGGGGATCTGCTGCTTTCATGGCGAAGGAAAATTGAGGTAAGCCTAGGCCTAAGGCTGCGGTGGCTAAGGTGGAATTTTTGAGAAAATTTCTTCGATTGGTCATGGAAGATTAGGTTTATGGGTTATTGAGTTTTGTTAGGGCCTCCAAAGGTTTTGAATCCTTAGAGGATTAATGAAAAACAAGATAATGATTTTGAGAGATTATGCGTTGCAAAAAATGGGAAAGCAATTGAAGGTTCTTCTTGATTGAAGGAATTATTCTTTTGAAGTCAGCTTTGATTTTATTAGAAGCTAAGGCCTAAACTAACGCCCATTCCAAATGGAACAAAGCTTACCTGATTTTCAGCAGCATCTGAATTTGAAAATGCCACGGTGGGGGTATATGAGATTCTGAAAAAGAAACCTCCTTCAGGTTTTTGATAGCGATAGCCGAGCCGAGCTAGGATATTTTGGTCCCAGTGTATTTGTTCTCTTACATTGTTCGGGAAAGTTTCATCAAAAGAATAGGTTCGATTTCGCAGGGCAAAAAATCCCGCTCCCAGCTCTAAGTGATGATCAAACCTCCCAATAAAAGCCGATAGCTCAAGTGGAATCACGGGTACCCAATATTGATTGAAAATACGTTCACTGCCTTTCCGATAAAGCATGGAAAAGCCCGCGCTCACTTGGAGCTTCAGTCGGTCTTTTTGGTATAGGGTGCGTCCATAATTCAATGCATAACCACCCGAATTTCCTGCAAATTCAGCATAAACTACATTTTTTGCAGTAAAAATTTCATTTTGAGGTTCTTCTTCACTTTGGGCAAATACTTTGCTTTGAATAAAAACACCCAAAATGATAATTGAGTATTTAAGGAGCGACATGTTATTTTAATTTTTTTAAAGTATTTTATTTAATTATAAATAAATATTTGTTTAGTGAAAATTTTATTTTCTAAAAATATATAGAGATAATAGGTTCCTGATTTCAAATTATTCGTTTCTAATTTGATTTTACTTTGATTGGAAACTCCTTCTTTGACCATTTTCTGATCCTCATCATATAATACCACTTTAAAATCCTGAAATATCCGAGTATCTTCTTTTGTTTCCTTCCCGTGTCCTTGGTTTTTATTTAAATCTTGGTCTTCAATAAGTTCTATATTTAGTTCGTCTATAGATGGATTAGGGTAAACCATAAAGCTTCCTAATGAGTAATTACAAGGGAAGGTAGTAATACCTGAATATCCTGTAGGGCCACAACCTATGTCTACAGAAAACCTAACTGGACCATACGATGTATTGTATGTGGGTACATATAAAGTAATGGTGTTGATATTACTGGATTGTAAACTCCATCCAGAAGGAAAATACCAATCATAAGAATAATCAGTTTGATGCCCACCAGGTACAATAGCTGTATAAGTATATGTGTTTCCATTGCAGACTGCTGAAGTACCTGAAACGTAAATTTGGGATGAATCAATATCTCCTACTCGAACAGAATAATTTTTTGGATCGCTCAGGTATCGATTGTTTGGGAAAGGACCCGGTTGTCCGTTGGGTATGGTCGCTTGTACTGAAATAGTGTAATTACCTGGAGGGTTGTTAGAAGGGGCAATAATATTTGCAGAAGCACCAAAACCAAAAAATGAATTACCTCCCCCATTTATACTCCAGCCTTGAGGAGCAGTCCAATAATACTCATAATGGTAATAACATGTTTCATCATCAAGACCAAGGGGTGGATCAGTTTCAAAGGTATAGGTTTGACCTGGGATGCAAATACTTGGAGATGTTACGGCCTTTATTTTATTTGGCATTTTAACTCTAGATGTAACATGTAAATCCCCTGAGACATTGAAAACGTTAATAAATCCACAACTATTCCCAAAAAATCTAACAATGTAGTCTCCCGGTTCAGTAAAATTATAATCAGAAATTGTATTCCCAGCCCCACCGTCTATTTGAAAATTATCGCTTTGCCTAATGATGAACCACTGCCAATAGGTGCATGTAGCATTTGATCCACTGATAACAGCTTGAGCAGTGTAATCGTGTCCAAGTTCTCCATTTGGATTAAAATTATTAGGACATACAGTTGTTGGACCAGAGATTTCAACTGTCTGGCTAAACAATTGCCCTAATAGAACAAAATATAAACAAAGGAAAAGTAGTAGATTGAAAATTAGGTTATATTTCATACCTTCTAAATTATTAAGTGAAAAAAACAAAAAAAGCTCAGATGCACAAATAAAAAGCAAAATATTTCATTGTCAACTACTTATTTGAATTAGATCCATTCATATATACAAAAAAATATTGATTAAAATTAATGTCATTCGATTAGAAACTCTAAAGGTAATTAGTTTCTTGAAATAGTATAAAACAGGAAAAGCGGAAGCACCGAATGGTATATTTCTATGTTGTCCTGTTTCTGCAGAAGCTGGACTTAATCATTGAATCCTGCTTTCGAAAAAGCGGGATAACTGAGAACTGTGACTGCCTTCTGCGTCCGCTTTCCTAAACTTCCCACCCCGCGCGATACTCCCTTGTTAGCAATTGATTTGCTGTTTCATCATTGGTGATTTTAACCAGATTGGCATCAAAACCTACTTTTTTGCCAGTTCTAAGGGCAACAGCTCCAAGGTTAATCGTATCAGTGATGCATTGGGCTCGGGTAAAGCTCCCCGGGGTCTGTCGCTTCTCCAGCATGGAATCGACCCATTGATCGGTTTTTCGGTCCACTTCACGGGAATTGATCCGCTCGGAATCCCGGCCTGTCATCATTTGAGATTCTGGTAAAAGCACCGGATTTTCACCACGGAAACCGCCCAGGATTTTCCCTTTTGAACCCACGATCAACAAACCTTCTTCAGGGGTGTCTTTTCCGTCAGCTTCCAATTCTTCACAGGCAAAAGGCTTCATTCCCCCATCATACCAGAACAGCTCAAAAGCGGGCAATTTCTGCTGGGCTGGGAAATTCCACTTGATGGTACAGCTGGCTGGGAAAGCTACATCGTTTTTGACCCACTGATAAACCTGATTGACTTCTTCTCGAGTTGTGGTGCCAAAAGCCCGGGCGGAAACAGGGCTTCGGTCGATTCCCAAGGTTTCAAAAAGCGGAAACAAGCTGTAATGTCCCATATCCGCCACCGATCCACCGCCAAACTCATACCACCCGCGGAAGACATTGTGCGTGTAGTTTTTGTGATAGGGCATGTCTGGCACCGGCCCCAGCCAAAGCTCCCAATTCAATCCTTCAGGGACAGCTTGACTTTCAGCAGGCCGCTTGGTCCATTGTTGCCAGACGGGTCGATAAGACCAGTTGTGGATTTCTTTCAATTCCCCGATCAGTCCAGCATCCATCCAGGCCTTGATTTGTCGGTACTCCGGTCGGTCGGACCAAGCCAACAAATGCGTGACCAAGCCGGTGTCTTTCGCTTTTTGGATGACTTTTCGCCCTTCGATAAGTCGGTTGGCGATGGGTTTGTGGGTGACTACGTGCATTTTCTGGTCCATGGCCGCCAAAGCGATTGGCGCATGGGTATGGTCAGGAGTCATAATTTTGACGGCGTCGATGCCCTTTTCCTTGGCAAAAAGCTCCCGATAGTCCTCGTAGCTGGCGCAACCCTTGTATTTACCGGAGGGTTTGTTTTTGGCATAGAATTTTTCCACATACTCCTGCCCGATGTCTCGGCCACCCGGGATTCCGGGCTTTCCTTCCCACCAGGATTCATCGCCTAAGGTTTCACGGATTCCGTCCCGAATGCCATAGGGCGACCAATCGAAATAGTCGGTAGAGAATTTATTCACATCGCAGACGGCGACGACCCGTACTTTGGGATTAGTGAGGAGTCCACCCATTTCCCGCAATCCCTGCGTTCCGCAACCAATATTGGCTACAGTCAACTGATCAGAGGGAGGAATTTTCCCCAGTCCGGCGATGACGTTTGACGGAACGATGGTAAATGAAGCAGCAAAAGTGGCTGCTGAAGCCAGAAAATCCCGGCGGTTGAGGTGGTCTGGTTTGGACATAATTGAGGTTTTTTGGGTTTGGATGGGAATTTAGGGAATTAAGCCAAAAAAGAGAATCTTTTTGCTTTCTTACTTCTCCAGAAGCCGGATTGTTTAGTGGGTAGATGGGTAATCTTGCTTTCAGAAAAGAAATCTTTAAAAATATTCACCCAAGGTCTTGCATAATAATATAATTGACCCAACTGATAAGTTGTCAGCTACTGGGAATCCAGTTATTTTAATTAAATTGATTTTATCATGAAAAAATTTATTTTCGGGGGAGTGGGATTACTGTTAATAAACCTAAATTTTCAAGTAACTTCTACTGCTTCTGCGAACCCCTATAAAGTTGTTTGGCAGAGATGTGCAGAAGGAAGTGAAGTTGAGTATGTAATTAGGTGTAGGCTGGAGGGGGGTGAAGAATGTTTTGCTAATTGCCAAGGCCATTGCGATGAGCCACCATCGATGGGTGGATGAGAATTTTGAAAGGCACCTTGGCTATTGTTTGAACAAGAAGCCAAGGTGTTAACTTATTTTGATAATGAATAGATTCACTTTAATCGTAATTGTAATCCTCTTTTTTTCTTGTGAAAAAAGTACTGTTGATTTTTCATTTTCTCCAATTAGTTCAAAGAGCCCTATTCTTTTTTCTAACCTAGGACAAAGATTAGAAATTGTAGAAATCGAATCGGACTATCCTATCTCAGGAACACCATTAATTCTCAAATCTGAGCGATATTTCTATTTGTTTGAACAAGGGATTTTAACATCTCTTCATCAGATTGATACGAATGGAGAATATAGAAAGAGAATAGATTTTGGGTTTGACGACAAACTGAATGCAGAAGCAATAACTCAAGTGCTAATTGAGCAAAATCAAATAGGAGTTATTACCCATGGAGACCGGATCACCTGGTTTGACGAAGATTTAAAGGAAGTCGGAACGGAGGAATTGCCTAATAAAGCAAAAGTTCATTTCAGGCAAGGAACTCAAACCATTGCCCATACCAATGGCATCAATGATGATGACTGGGAGATCAAGACCTACGGTTCTGAAGGTTCCAAAACCTTTTTACCCAGAGATAAAAATCGGTATCATTTTTACAATCAGACCTTTTCCCCTTTCTCAGAATGGGAAGGAAAAGTACTTTTTTCACAAGCCTTTAACGATACGATTTATGTTTGGGATAAAACAGATTTTAAACCACTTTTCCATGTGGATTTTGGTATAAATGCAGTGACAGCCGAAAGGTTTTCACAAATCCAAGGAGCAATGGACATGTTGTCCTTTTTCAATGAAAAGAAATACAGCTATATGCCTGGGGAGGTTTATGGATTGGATGAAAATAGGATTCTTTTTCAAGTAATCGAAAAAGGAAAACAGCGATTGGGTTTGATGGATTTTCAGAATGAGGAACTTACCATTTATCCCGGATTTGTCGATAATTCTGTCTCGGGGATACCCCTCTTTTCACCACAGTTTTCTAGAAATGGTATATTGTATTTCGGTGTATCTGGAGAGCGGATCTTGGAAAATTATGATCAATTACCTGACTCCTTTAAGCACAGGCTTTCGGATGATTATGCCGAGTCGTATTTTATCTACTGTTTGAAGTTGAAAGATTGAAATTAATAACCCCTCCCACTTGCTTCTCCAGAAGCTGGACTGGTTAAGTCCGTGAATATGAAATCCTGCTTTCGGAAAAGCAGCAATAGTAAAAAATCCCCAAATTTTTATAGGATTTATTGTGGACTAGTCTTATAATTGATTCTGAATAATTCGTCAATCTTTTTCAGCGTAAAATGAAAACTAATTTACCCCCCCCCCCCCCCCACTCCCTCCATTTTATTTCTTTCTTGAAGGATAAGAGAAGTCTTTTGCGCCTTTGCGCCATTGCCTGTTTGTCAGTCCTCTTATTGATAGGGTTCTCCTGTATTCAGGAGGAGGATATTGAGACTTCCATGGATCAGGGATTCAGCCCGGGGATCCAAAAAGTAAAGTCTTGGTATGAAAAGAATAAGGTGCTCTTGCATCCCAAGCCGGGTTCAGCCCATGCCCGGGAATTCGCCCATGATTTGATTTTACCCTTCTTCGAAAAAGAGCCGGATTGGGAGGATTTTTATTCTTATCAATTCCCGGACGGAAGACAAGTGTTTGAGGTGCATCTTAAAAATCTAACCGGAATCCTGCCTACTGCATTTATGGAGAAATATGGCAGTCAGGCCGATGATTTGACCGAGGAGAGTCTTTTATTCATCGAAAATCCTCAGATACCGGATGGCTTTGTACCGGTGGTGGCCCGTTATTTCAGTGAAGGTCAACAGTCCGAGGGGATGACCTACCACCAGATACCGTTAGGATGGACGGGAAGGATTGATATCTTTACCTACGATGAGCGACATCTGAGAAGTATCAAAGTGGAAAACGGACAGTTGATCTCACATATCCGCTATCAGACCGAGGAGCCGAGAGTTTCATCAAGAGCATATTCTTCATACACTTATTGCCAACCGGGTTATTGGGTGGATTTTCCCTATTATGCCATGGAAGAAGGGATTGGGGTAGAATCCCAGCAATCGGTGTGGGTTCAGGAGTGTTATACGAATACGTATGAAACTGAAGAACCAGGAACCTCCAGCCCTCAAGTAGGCGGAGGAGGAACGAGTTCACCACCCCCTTCATCAACTACCCCGGAAGAAGAAGATATCTGTGAAGAGGAGTTTTGCATACCTTTTCCGGAGGAGTTGCTTGATCCGGATCAAAAAAGAGAAGCACAACTGGACTACCTGAATACTCATGGCGCTTCAGAGTTTGTATCCATGATTCGGCAAATGATGGCAACTCCAGGATTGACGATGGGTGATTGGGCAGAAATTAATAAGCTTGTCAATCAGATTTATCTTCAGCAGAAGGGGAAATTTATGATGGCCATTTTTAGTCCAGAGAATGTTTCTCAAGTACTTTTTCTAGCACTTTCAACTAATATCTCTGACGCGCTCAGAAATCGGGTGTTTAGTTTATCAACAAGATATTCAGCTTACACCGAAATAGCATCTATGCTAGGCAGTAAAAGTTGGACTGTTGGAGGACTAAAAATCACTTTTAATGGATATACTTCCCATGGAACAATTGCTTATGGAATGTCTAAAGGTTTTACCCCAACTCTTATTAAAAATATTATGAATAATGGATCTGTTTTTAGATTCCCCTATGGAAATGGATATCAGCTTAGAATATTGCATCCATTTAATGGGAAAACAATTGGAATTGTAGTTGATGCTAATCCAGGGACTAGGAATTATGGAAAAATAGTAACTTATTTAACTGACTATTAAATGGATATTAATTATAAAATAAATGAGATTCTTAAAATTTGGAACCCAATAGGTGTAAGAGGAAATGATCTTGATAATGAATATTTAAGGTATGTGGATGAAATTATTGAGTGTGTAAACAATAATAAAAATCTTATGGACCTAATTGAAGATATAGAAGGAAATCAAATTGGATTCTTTTACACTTCAAAGGAAGATAGAGAAATGGTGGTTGATCAGATATTAAAAATTTTTAATAAAGATCAATTATAAAAAAGTGACCCCTCTAATTCAATTCTTCTCTAATACTACTTTACGAAGTTAAAAATAGTGTTTCTGGGGTTGTAAAACTAGGTTGAAAGCAGTACCCTAAGGAAACAAATAAATCAGTTTTAACCCCGCCGATTGAAATTGACCATGCCATTTCAATCGGATAAAAAAAATTTGATTACAAGTCAATCCTCTCTGAATCAGCAAGTAATCTTGGTCAATTCATTCGCCGCTATCGGCCTGAATTTTTATGCCATCGCTATGACAATTCTTCCACTGCCCTGGAATATATTTTGGGACTTATCGCATGTAAAAAAAATACCGCTAATTTGGAAAGAATGGAAGAAGCTATAGATCAAGGCGAATACCGCAGGTACCAACAATTTATCTCCAATTCAACATGGGATCACGCTGCTGTATTGAAAAAGCTCCAGCTCCAAGCCTCCGAAGTATTGGCCTGCCAAAAGCAGAAGAATGGCAAGCCAACCGGACTGATAGTGGACGAGTCTTCTCATGTGAAAAAGGGGAAAATGTCCGTTGGAGTTTCCCGGCAGTACGCAGGTCTGTCGGTAAGGTGGACAACTGTCAGGTGGGCGTTTATGCCTCCCTGTGCAACGATACGTTCGCCACGCTGGTTAATGAGAAGCTTTTTCTTCCAAAGAACTGGGTGGAAGATAAAAACCGCTGCGACAAAGCCGGTATTCCCAACACCGAGCGGATATTCAGGACCAAGCCGCAACTTGCCCTAGCGCTTGTAGACGAATGTATTGCTCATGGAGTAGCCTTCGACTGGGTTGGTGCGGATGGCCTTTACGGACACAGCGATATACTCTGCTCCGGACTGGACAAGCGGGGGCTGTTGTTTGTGCTGGACGTTCACAACGACGAGACCGTCTTCTTCGAAGAACCGGTCCTGGCAGTACCGTTAGACCAAGGTAACCGGGGACGCAAGCCCAAGCACCCCAAACCTGACCGGCAAGCGGAGCGATTGGATGATTACCTGACTAAGCTGTCGGAAAACGACTGGGAACAGGTGAAGGTCAGAAAAACGACCAAAGGATGGCTCTGTTTGCGGGTCCACAAATGTGCTGTATGGTCATGGAACCGAAAGGATGCCCAAGCAAGGAGACGGACTTTTTCTCATAACCCGAACCGAAAGAGATAAACCCAAGACCATGTTCAGTTTCAGCAACGGGGAACTGGAGGCCTACACGGCCCAAGAGTATGCCTATTTTCAATCCTAACGCTTCTGGGTAGTGCACATTCGACGATAGTAAAAATGAATTGGGACTATCCAATTACCAGGTGAGAAAATGGATTGGATGGCACCATCACCATGCGTTGGTGTTCATGGCCACACTTTTCATGAGGAACAAACGGATTGAAAACGGAGTGGATATCCCCTAACTCAGTGTCAGAGATTATAAAATCCTAATGATCGTTTCCATGTTTGGAACTCCCCAACAATTCCAGATAGAGTGGGACCAGATGAAAATACGGCACTTAAAACGACAACAAGACATCGATCGACATTACCCGCCAGAAGAAGATCTTAAAGTCGTAAAGTAGTATTAGGAAGATACCCGAGCGAACCCTGTGGAGTTAGTTTTGTCCCTTCTCGATTACACTTCCTACAAGGTGATGTAAAGGACTTTTCCGATTTTTTCAACTAACTTAAGTGTCCATCAATTTTACCACTTATGTATCGAGCGATTTTTCTTTTGGTCTTTTTCATTTTAAGTGCATGCTCCGAAAAAGAATCCACAATCTCGTATAAGCCAATCTATTCGGAGAAAGCCCTTTTAGTATCCGAAATAGGCAAAAATCTGGAGATTCTTGAAGTCAAAACCAAGTATCCGATCACAAGCTATCCGACAACCTTGAAATCAGATCGATACTACTATCTGCTTGAAGAAGGATTGGTGACTACGCTGCACCAAGTGGATTTCAAAGGAAATCTTCGAAAAAGTATGGATTTCGGGAATGATGACAAGCTAAATGCTGATGCTATCTCACAGGTAGTCACCAAAGATTAGCGAGTTGGCGTCATTACCTTCGGAAAGCAAATCACGTGGTTTGACGAGGATTTGAAAGAAATCGGATCCGAAGAACTCTCTGTCGAAGCAAAATTTCATTTTCAAGTGGGCAGGGATTCAATTGCACATACGAATGGAGGCCGCGATGCAGATTGGGACATTATCACCTACGGACCAAATGGGATAAATTATTATATGCCAATCGATAAAAACCGATATGGCTTTTATAATCAAACATTTTCACCTTTTGCAAAGTGGGGAGAAAAGGTTCTGTTCTCCAGAGCATTCAATGACACCGTCTACAGCTATGAAATTGGAAGTTTCAATCCACTTTTTCATGTCGATTTTGGAGCAAATGCAGTAAGCAATGAATGTTATCTCCAAATTCAACATCCTTTGGAAATGCTGGATTTTATCAACGAACGAAATT
Organism: Algoriphagus sp.; assembly: GCF_024305035.1. Taxonomy (GTDB): domain Bacteria; phylum Bacteroidota; class Bacteroidia; order Cytophagales; family Cyclobacteriaceae; genus Algoriphagus. The sequence continues at coordinate 39,326 of NZ_JAMWZB010000007.1, read as the reverse complement.
ACAATTACCTCTAAGGTGAGATTTATGCGCTGGATGCGGACAGGGTCCTATTTCTCCCAAATAATAAAAGCAAAAGGAGTGTTGGCTTAATGGGCTTCAAAACCAATCAGCTGACTGTCTATCCCGGCATCGTGGACAATTCAGTTTCCCTGATGCCGCTATTTCATCCTCAAGTAACCATTGAGGGAGACTTGTATTTTGGGATTTCGGGAGAAACCATAGAAGAAAATTACAATCGGCTTCCCGACTCATTCAAACATCGCCTTTCTCCGGAGTATGCCGAATCGTATTTCATTTATCGGCTTACTTTGAAATAGCCATCTTCAGTTCACATTAAAATTCCAATTTTTTAAGGCCAACCTACTTTTCTGGCTTTACCGTTGAGGTCAAAAAGTATCACTAGCCTTAAAATTTTGAATTTTTAAGGCCAAATTGTGATTTTAACCTTGCGTTTAAGGTCAGTTTTCTTACCTTACATTAAAATTCGACTATTTTAATGCCAGATCAGCACTATCGAATCAATCCCGACCGGACTATTCCTTGGAATAACCTACCCAAACTCCCAATCGACGCCTCGTTATACCGGGATTTGGATGTATTTGAAGGTTTGGGAAAGGCAAAGGCGGCTTTGGGTAAACTTCAAGGGCGGAGCATCGCCATTCCCAATCAAGGGATTCTGGTGAATACGATCAGTTTGCAAGAAGCCAAAGCTTCAAGTGAGATTGAGCATATTTTCACCACAGACGATGAACTGTATAAGGCTTATAGTGACGAGGCCACCCAAATAGATGGACCAGCAAAGGAGGTTTTGCGATACCGAGAATCCATCTGGTCTGGGCATGAGTACTTGACTGAAAAAGGCAAATTCGACTTGGGCTATTTTGAACAGGTTTACCGTACTACTACGCAGTACACGGATGGACTGAGAAAACCCTTTGCCCAAACTTACATCCGACAGGGCGGTTCCGGCCCGAATGCTGGGAAACCCATCTACACGCCACCTCGTGGGGAAGGTATCTTAGAAGACTTGATGGACAATTTGATCCAGTTTGTCAATGATGTCCAGCAACCCGAGATCGATCCTTTGATCAAAGTGGCCATCGCACACTTGCAGTTTGAGGCGATTCACCCCTTTCGGGATGGAAATGGGCGAACAGGTAGGATTTTCAACATTCATTACTTGGTTCACAGTGGACTGTTGGATCTGCCGATTCTCTACCTGAGTAAATATATCCTCAGAGAAAAGGAGCAGTACTACGCCAATCTCGCGGCTGTCACTCAGCGTGCGGCTTGGAAAGACTGGTTTCTGTTTATGTTCCGAGGGATAGAAGAGACGTCTCAGGATACCTTTCAAAAGATCACCGACATCCTCAATGCCAAGGAGGCCATTATTCAGGTCTTGGAAAATCAAACTAGTATCGCCCGTCCGGAATCACTTTTGGAGGCGATTTTCACTCAACCCTTCACCAAAGTCAAGCACTTGGTGGACAAAAAGCTCTATGCCGAAAATACCGCCCGGCAGTATTTGAATCAGTTGGTCGAGTTGGGGGTGTGTGAAAAGCGAAGAATCAGCGGGGGAGATTATTATCTGAATCTGGAGTTGTATCGGATATTGGGAAACTAAAGAATGACCAACTCCTCCAATCTTTTTTTCCCTCAACCAATACATTCAAATCTATCCGTTCCCCAATACCCGGTAAACTGCCCTTTTCTGAAAATTACCATATCGTCCAGTCTTCGGTTTCTGGCTTGACAATAGTATTGTAATTGGCCACCCAAATCGGATATTCATCAAAGCCCTGATTGTGTAGTACTTCCCAGAAAAACCGATCTCCTGTGTAAACCATGGGCTTAACTCCATAGTGCTGCTCCACGATCTTCAGCCAATTTTTTAGTCCTTCGCGTAATCGATCTCGAGACTGAATGGTACTATGTTTTTCGATATCCAGCACAGGAATCATATCCCCCGATTTGAGTGGGGCAGTTTTGATAAAGTTCTGCGCCTGAAGAATACTATTTTCGTTGGGACGATAATAGTGATAAGCTCCACGCTTGACTGGGAGAGGGCGAAATCCTTCCCAGTTTTGCTTAAAGCGGGCATCCACTCCATCTTTTCCCATGGTAGCCCGAATGACTACAAATTCAATTTGGTGATTTTGCAATTGGAGCTGAAGGCCAGGAAAATCAATTTTACCTTGATATTGAGACACATCGATCCCAAGAATTCCCTCCGAAAAATTAGAAAACACGCCCTCAAATTTCAAGGCTTCAGTAAAAGGGGGTGCCTTTCTTGTAAAGTCCCCCAATCTGCGATCCAATTGGTGACGGAATTTGAATACTAAATATCCTGATCCAAAAGCTACAAGGATCACCAAAAACACAATCCAAATCCAAGGGCTTGCTTTTTTCTTCAGGGGCATATTCGATTTCTTCGATTTTGGATTTACGGTTTTAGAATTCCTGTGATCGCAAATTCAATTTCAAGGCCTTTTCCTTTAAATTTTAATATCATGGTATTATCAAGTTTGTAAAACTGGGGAAGCCAAAAACTTTCGTGTTCTTCGTGGTTCACATTTTTACCTAACCTCAAACACCGCCGACTCCCAAGGCCCAAGGTCCAAATCGATCTCAGCTCCAGCATCGGTCACTCGAAGTTTAGTCGTCTTTTTCCCAAACATCACTTCCTTGATTTCCCGTTCGCCGAGTTCTAAGTTCCAAGTGTTCAGCAATTCCGGAGAAAGTTTGAGCGTTGTTTTCACGGATTGGAATTCATCGAAGTTGGTCACTACGATCAGTTTTTGGCTCTTATCCCATCGGGCAAAAGCAAAGGCTTTGTTGGTATAGGCTGGGTTTTGGGATCGGTTGAAGGAATGTAATTCCAGATACTCTCCCATCAGTGCCGAACTGTTCCGGGTGAAGTTGAGCACTTCGGAATAGTAGTTCCGCAGCGCTTTTTCATTTTCCGATAGCTGCCCTCCATCAAACTTTCCTTCATTCATCCATTTCTGATGCTGCGGTACCCCGATGTAGTCAAAAATGGAGGTTCGGCTCGGATCACCAAAACCTGCATCTTCGGCCCCCGGTTCGCCCACTTCCTGCCCGAAATAAATCATCGTTGGAGAAGTGGAAACGGTGGCTGACACGACCATAGCAGGCATGGCTTTCCAGGGGTTTCCGGCAAACTCCGGACTTGCGATGCGTTGCTCGTCATGGTTTTCCAGGAAGTGAAGCATGTGATGCTCGGTGTCACGCTGCGATTCAAAAATCGCGGGTAAATTGTCTGTAGAGCCATGCCCGTAAATGATGTTTTTGAGTGTGTCATAAAGCTCCACCTTGTCGTAGAGGTAATCCATTTTGCCCATGAAAATGTAATCGCGATACAAGGCAGGCTGATAGACCTCTGCCATCAAAAAGGCATCCGGCTTGGTGTTTTTGATATGGGAATTCAAATAAGACCAAAATTCCACCGGGACCATCTCGGCCATGTCGAAGCGGAATCCGTCTACTCCCTTTCCCAACCAAAACTGGGTGATATCTTTGAACTTTTTCCAGGAATCAGGCACGTCTTTTCCCCGCCAAAAGTCATAATGCGCTTTCCAATCCAGAGAATCCGCTCCGGCAGGCAACTCATCAAAATCTTTTTCCCCATCGGGACTCACTCCGTAATTGATCTTGACCGTCTCATACCAATCGTAGAAGTCGGGTTGTGCCAAACGTGAACCATTTCCGGTCCATTTGGCGGGGTTTTCATCAAATTTTCCGTCAGCTAATGGATGTTTTTCTCCTCCAAGTGGCTGATAGCCATTTTTGGGTTCTGGTACCTGAAAAGCTTCTCCGGGGATGTAGTAAAAGTTGTTATCCTTGGAATATTCAACTGATTTATCATCATCTGCTCCAAAATCACGAACTCCGGCCGGGTTGTTTTTCCCTTCATAAAAGCGAGACACATGGTTGGGCACAATGTCAATGATCACCTTCATGTCCTGCTTGTGCGTACGGGCGATCAAGGCCTCAAACTCCTCCATTCGCTGGGTCACGTCCACGGCCAAGTCGGGATTGACTTGGTAATAATCCCGAACGGCGTAAGGAGAACCAGCCCTCCCTTTAATCACGTCGGGATCGTCCGAACTCACCCCGATCTCCGGAAAATCCCCAATCACGCCATGATGAGGTACACCCGTGTACCAAATATGGGATACGCCGAGCTTTTTGATCTCTTCCAAGGCGGTATCTGTAAAGTCATTAAACTTCCCAACACCGTTTTCTTCTTTGGTTCCCCAAGGCTTGTTGGTGGTATTGGTATTGCCAAAAAGTCGGGTAAAAACCTGATAGACGACTATTTTCTGGGGTTTCATAGGCTCGGATTCTGAGGATTCTGGAGCTTGGCAGGATAGAACCACAACCAAGATTACCATAAAAGTGACTATTCTTTTCATGAGTTTATAATTGTTTTTTAGCGGTCACATGGAATCTCGCTATTATAATCATCCAAGTGTGTGACGCGTACGTCATGCTCGATTTCATCTGTTTATAATTGTTTTTTAGCGGTCACAACTTGTCCCGATTATCGGGATAGCATGCCCCGATCACTCGGGGGAATCTCGCGATAATAATCATCCCAGTGTGTGACACGTACGTCATGCTCGATTTCATTGAGATTTCAAGTAATCAATTGGCAAAATAGCTGTTCTTTTCCTTTAGACCTGCTGCCTTTTCCCAAAAAGGCAAAAAAAAACGTGGTGAGACACCACGCTTAGTTGTTTGATTTTTAATTTCAATCCACTCGGAAGGAAATATTACAAATCACACCATAGGAGCTGATTTTCCCATCTTTTACATGAGCTTTAATGTCTTTGACATAAACTGAATCGATGTTTCGAACAGTTTTTGAAACTTCCGTGATTCCGTTTTGGATGGCCTCTTCGATGCTTTTTTCTGAAGAGGCGATGATTTCGATTACTTTGACAATTGACATGGTTACTTTGGTTTATTGTGAAATATTGCCTGAAATTGAGATTCTGGATTTACCCAGAATTGATTTTGGAAATTAAGTCAAATCAAGCTCTTTTAATTTACGATTAATTGCTCTAAATCAGAAAGATGTATCACATTTTCTTAGCGCCTATGAGGTGAAAGTTCTTTTTGGAAAAGTGAGAAGTTAATTTTGATTGGAATTTTTTTTCCTCTTGAATCCTTCAGTTTTTCTTCTTGCCCTTTCCAAGAAATATTCCGCAGAATTTGTCTGGCCTGTATTTCATCAAAAAAATACTTATAATTAGGTCTCCAAAAAACCTATTGTACATGGCCAATTTTAATATCGATGCCGACAAAAATCTCACTTACGATGCGATCGTCATCGGTTCGGGAATCAGCGGAGGCTGGGCGGCAAAAGAACTTTGTGAAGCCGGGCTCAAGACTCTCGTACTCGAGCGAGGACGAATCGTGGAGCATGTGGTCGATTACCCCACCATGACGCTTGACCCTTGGGAACATGAGCTTCGTGGCGGGCTCACCCCAGAACAAAAAGCCAAACACCCCAAAGGCGGCCGATCTGGATTTATCGGTGCTTTCAATGAACACTTTCACGCCAATGACTTGGAAAATCCGTATACCGAAGTCAAACCTTTTATGTGGGTTCGAGCCCATCAAATGGGCGGAAGATCTCTGCTTTGGGGCAAGCAAACCTATCGCTGGTCAGATTTGGATTTTGAAGCCAATGCCAAAGATGGTCATGGGGTAGATTGGCCGATTCGATACAAAGACATTGAGCCATGGTATACGCATGTGGAGAAATATGCTGGAATCAGTGGGGAGGCCATCGGATTGCCTCAATTGCCGGATTCCCATTTTTTACCTCCGATGGAATTGAACTGTGTTGAAAAATACGTGAAAGAGCGAATTGAGAAAGATTTCAAAGGTCGGAATTTAATTATTGGCCGTGTCGCTCACCTGACTGAGCCGCTGAATGGCCGTGGGAAATGTCAGTTCCGTAACCGCTGTGATCGAGGTTGTCCTTATGGAGCTTACTTCAGTTCCAATGCGGTGACACTTCCTGCTGCCAATGCAACCGGCAACTTGACTATCCGACCATTTTCTATTGTGCAGTCGGTGGTTTATGATGAGCAAAAAGGAAAAGCTTCCGGCGTACGCATCATCGATGCGGAGACCAGTGAAGAGATGGTGTACAAAGCCAAAATCATCTTTGTCAATGCTTCCACGCTCAGCACCACTCAGATTTTGATGAATTCGACCTCTAGTCGCTTCCCAAATGGTCTGGGAAATGACTCTGGTGAATTGGGGCACAACCTGATGGACCATACCTATCGCGTAGGCGCTATGGGAACCGTAGAAGGTTTTGAAGATCAATATTATAAAGGACGCCGGCCAAATGGCATTTACATTCCCCGCTATGTCAATCTCCAAGACGGGCCACAGTCAGATAAGTTTGTCCGAGGTTTTGGCTTCCAAGGCGGTGGAGGTCGAGCCGGTTGGGGGGCAGGTAGCAATCAGGAAGCCTTTGGTGGAGACTTTAAAGATGGGCTGATGAAACCCGGACCTTGGGAGTTTTTCATTACCGGTTTTTCCGAATGCCTTCCTTACCATGAAAATCAGGTGTATCTCAATAAAGAGGTATTGGACAAATGGGGACAACCTACCCTTTCTATTGATGCAGAGTGGAAAGCCAATGAATTGGCGCTAAATGATCAGGCCCGACAGGATGCCAAGGAAATGCTGGAGCGGGCAGGGCTGAAAGATGTCATGGAATTTGACAACAAGCACGAAATGGGTTTTGGGATCCATGAAATGGGCACTGCCCGAATGGGAAAAGACCCCAAAACCTCTGTGCTCAATGGCAACAATCAAGTCCATGGATGTGAAAATGTCTATGTTACTGACGGTGCCTGCATGACTTCTTCCTCTTGTGTCAATCCTTCCTTGACTTACATGGCGCTCACCGCCCGAGCGGCCGATCATGCGGTATCCGAACTTAAAAAAATGAACCTCTAAGCCATGAATAGACGAGACGCACTCAAAAAATCAGTTTTAGCATTCGGCGCGGCCGCTGGAGCCCCCACATTGCTCAGCTTACTTCAGTCCTGTTCGCAACAGGATCGATTGACTTGGACTCCTCAGTTTTTATCAGATGAACATGCGAGGTTTCTGTCTTCTTTCGTGGATTTTCTTTTGCCTAAAACAGATACGCCGGGAGGATTGGATGTCAAGGCTGATATTTTTATTGATCTGATGTATGCCAAAACCTACGATGAATCAGGGCAAAAACAGGTGGTGGCTGATATCGAAAAATTCAATGCCGACTGCAAGAAAAAATATGGGGATATCTTTGCTGAGCTTTCTGCAGAGGACAAAGCAGCCTGCTTTAAGGAGCACGAGGCTAATTCTCCAAAATTTGCCAAAAAAGTTTGGGGAGGAGATGTGGGGCCTCGAGAGCCTGTTGGGTTTTATCGGGGATTGAAATCTACGGTACTTTGGGCCTATTTCAGTTCGGAGGAAATCGGGAGAAATGTCCTCAGTTACGATCCGATTCCGGGTGAGTACAGAGGCTGTATGCCTCTTGCTGAAGTGGGGAATACCTGGAGTCTGTAAGGATTTAAGTGAAAAAAGGTTTTTCGTTCAATACGATTTAAATGAAAAACTGAAAAAATGTCGGCATTTTGGGCTTGGCATGGGGATTGATTCTTTATGGGCCTAAACCAATTGTTTTACTTAAACTCATATTCACTATGAAACTTAAATCATCAGCAATTTTAGCCATGGCCATTGGAGGTCTTTCTTTGATGGCATGTAATGGAAATCAAAATGAAACCACAGAGACGGAATCCGTAGAGGTGGAAGTCGAATTTGAAGAGGAACGCAGCGAGCTTCAGCAGGAACTCCGAGAAATGGAGGCTGAGATAGATCGGGAAATTCAACGGTTGGAGGCAGAAAAGGAAGAGGCTTCCGATGAACTGAAAGCTGAAATTGAGGAAATGGAAGAAGATCTTCGTGGCGAGAAATCTGAAATTGAAAAGGCCATGGAGGAAGTAGAAAATGCCAGCGAAAACACGTGGCAAGATGTCAAAACTTCAGTAAATAAAACTGCGGAGGATATTGAAAACGAGTGGAAAAAGTTAAAAACCAACGTAGGTGAGATTTTCAAGAAGGATTGATCCTATGGAATGAAGAAAAACAAAAAGCCGGGTTTTGCCCGGCTTTTTGTTTCGAAAGATGTAGGAGGCTAAACAGGTAGCTTAGAATTCAATCGTTTTTTCGATTGTTTTTGGGATGAAATAATGGATATTTCATCTGTTTATAATTGGTTCTTCAGCGGTCATATGGAATCTCGCAATTCTAATCATCCCGGTGAGTGACGGGTACATCATGCTCGATTTCATCTGAGTTGGCTAGAAGTTTTTGGGCTCAAGTGTTGAAAACCAGCTATAGAATTACTGGCCGGTAAAGGTCATCTCTGATTTTATTTTCATGGGAATTCGCATGCCTTCAGGCATTTGAGGATTTCCTTCCATGATCGTTGCTCCCTCTATTACCTGAGAAATCTTTGCTTCATAGATCCAGCCAGTGATTTTATCAACTAAGATGTCTGATTTAATGGAGCCATTGAGGTCGGATTTTACACTCATCCCGTTCATCTCAAATGCATTGGGACTGCTGCTTAAAGTTGCCTCACCGGTAATTTTATGATGGGCTTCATCTGAACCTAAATAGGTGTAATTGCTATTTACAATCACATTCATACCCGATGTCAGCTCGCTTTCCACCACCCAAGTGTCCCCCTCTGCTACGTTTTGATTGGGGTAAATGGCAAGGGTCATTTCCATATTACTTCGAAGACTTTTTTCTCCAAAAGTTCCTGAAACTTGTTCCTTCATCTGAGCGAGTTGTTCACTACTCATGCCGGGAAAATCTGCAAACACTTTCTCATAGATTTTGTCAAAACCTGAAATGTCTTGAATTCTGCCGTACTGATTCATTTTCAGGCTGAAAGGTACATTGCAAAAATTGGTAAAGAGTTTAGACATTGGATTGGTTTCATCCCCACTTTTTATCGTCATTTCATTTCCTTGGGGCATCACCATATTCATTTCCATGGATTTGTATTGGACTTCCATGTCATAGACTCCGTCTTCGAAATTTTTGACCAGATAACTCAGTTCGCCAGTCAAATTCATATCGATGTCCATTTCCATTCCCTGAACATTTTGGGCAATGGACATGGTAGATTGTGTTTTTTGAAGGTAGGTTTCATCTACATTCAAATTGAGCTTTAGTTCTGTTTTCTGTGCCCAAGTGGCTGTGAAAAACAAGAGTAAAGCGAAGGAAAAATAAAGCTTTTTCATATTCATTTTGGTAGTTTAAAGATAGTCCTCAAATTAAGGGATTTATTGTCAAAATTTTTAGTCGGTGAATTGTAAATGGTATAAAAAGGTCGAAAAATATCGTTTATTCTGGCTGATACGCTTGGATCAGAAGTTGATTTAATGAATAAAGAGAGCAGGTCATTCAGGAAATTTATTTAGGTGGATTTGATTTATCCTATTCTATCCTCAAAACACCTGCAATGAATTGCCTGAAGGGATGTGAAAAACCGGCAGTCCTGGCATGTGTTTGTTGAGCCAATTTTTGACAAATTCCGATCCGCCTTCTTCGCTTGCGGAATGTCCAATCTCAATCATGGAGAGTTTCATTCCGATTTCATTGGCTGCGCGGACATATTCAGGGGTTTCCCATTCATTGGATTCTCCACATACCAAAACATCGGGTCTATGCTCCATGATTTGAGTGATTTGGAGACGTCCACCCACGGCACCGGGAAGCAAGAGTACTTTACGGCAAGGTTGATTTAAATCCCCCACATACCGCATGGCCGGCACATCGAGTTTGGTTTTTAGGTGATTGATCAGTCCACGAAGATCAGTTTTGGGAATGGTGAGGATGCGGCTGCCGGGCATGTAATATTCCTGCCAGTCCAAGTCTTCCACCACACCCACACGGACGCCATCGTCGGTCATCCGGTGCACATAATCATGATTTCGCCAGAGGGTAATTCCGTTTTTCTCCATCAACTCATATTTGGCTCTGAAAACAGGATCCTCTTGCAAATAATCCGTTTCGTCTTGACCGGAGAAGAAAGTAGGCTCATGCGGAATGATCAGGTTGGCTTTGAGTTCGATGGCTTTTTGGATGATTTCCAGGGTAGTGAACATGGTCGTCACTACTCCGGTCACCACCTGATCACGCGAGCCGACTTTGATCGTGTCTACCGTTTGTTCAAATGGTGCATTGGGGACTTGGGAGATAAAAGCGTCTATAATCTCACCCACTGTCCAAGAATTTTTTGAGGCAAAGAGCGAAAAGGGGTTTGCCATCAGCCCAGCCCCTAGTAAGGTGCCGCTTTTAAGTAAAAAATCCCGTCGATTTGGAGAATGATTTTTCATAAGATGAGTTTTATCTCAAGATAAAAAAATCCCTTTCGCTTTTTGACTAAAGGGATCATTTTTAAGCAGGCAGATTTCCGTTTAATTAACTTTAACGTCGGTAAACCAAATGAATTTTTCACCTAGCGCATTTTTATGGTCCAAGGCGAGTTTGATAGGACCAAAGTCCTGGACATTCTCCCAAGTCCAAGTAGCGCCTTGATCGCCATTTCCCCTTCGGAAAGTCCACTCTAAAATCATATGATTTTCATCCAAATACAGGTCATAGGCATCCCCAGGGGTATAGCCATCCGCAGAATTGTAGATGATGGTCAGTTTGGTGGAGGGGGAACCTTTTAGTGGGGAGCTTGCATTTTCCTCGGTTTCAAAGGTGTATCCCTGATCCCAGGCCAGCTGAAAAGGCATCATAAACCAATATTTATCATTGATGAAACCTTTGTCCGCTTCAGGAAGTGAATCTGTTGGCAGGTCCAGACTATAAGTGTAGCTGGTATCGGCCCCAGTATACCCTACGGTACGATCTTTGACATTCCATTTCCAATTTCTGGAAAATACAGTGGCTGAATCCCTTTGGACATTCCAGGTATATTCAATGGTTTTAACTTGATCCCACTGATCGATGCCATAGGCTTGGGCTACTTTCATGGGTAGGGTTTCGGATTTTTCTTCGGCTTGTTGGCAGCCAAAAATTAAGAATGCAGAAAGTAGAATGAGGCTAATGTTTTTCATGGAATGAAGATTTATTTAGTAAAGGAGTAACTGAAAGGGATGAGAAATGTTGAAGGATTAGTTGGCAGGAAATCGTTTAGGATAAAGTCTTTCTTTTAAGTTATTCATGGAATTTTGCTTCCGGGAAATGGATTGAGATTGGGTTAACGTTGATCCCAAAAAATGGGCGAAAAGGCCTGAGGTCAGGAAAGTATTCTGGATCCAATTCCTTGATGCTAAGGGTTGCCAGTTTTCCCCAGCCACTGCCCGTCGGTTTGACAAAAAACTGGACGCCATTCCACCGCTGATGAAGGTCAATCGGCAGAAATGAGGTGGTTGCAGGAAGAGGAATTCCTCCCGAGTTCACCTCACAGCTGAAGATGATATGGTTAAGTTTTTTAACTGTGATTAGAAGTTTTCCGTTATTCTCTACCCAATCAATCTCTGCTTTGCTTTTTGGAATGCCCCAATTGGTACGACCATTTTGGGTGCTTGCCAGAGTGTTAACAAAGATGCTGATGATAGAATGCTTTCGTGACTTTCCGAATTTCCCAGGGATGAAAAGGAGCTCTCGGTAGGGTCCCACGGGGCTTTGCTGGTAATTTATCAACATCAAAAATCCCAGTCCCCCTCTAAATTCTTTTCTTAAATAATCTGGAATAAGAGCACATTCTTTGATCCAAGAATGAGAGATTTTATAGGCAAAGATGATTCCCTGTCCCTTGAGATTCCAAGGTGGTGGAGCAAATTTGACAAATTTACTTTTAGATAAGTTTAGGATTTCTCTTTCATTCATAGGGTGATGGGCTTATACTGGTCCAACCGCCATCGATAATTAAAGTTTGTCCAGTGATATGGCGTGCTCGATCCGAAAGCAGGAATGAGGCCGCCTCGGCAATGTCCAGTGTGGATGCCGGTCGGCCTAATGGGGTGAGTTTAGACCAGGTTTTTGCGTAGTCAGGATCAGAGGTTGTACGTTCGGTTAGGGTAGCTCCAGGTGCTATGGTATTGATCCGGATGCCTAAGGGCGCAAGCTCGAGTACGAGGTTTTTGGCAAGCATTTCTATGGCTGCTTTGGACATGGCATAGGCAGCGAGGTTTTCGTGACTTTGATGGGCAGTGACCGAGGAGGTCAAAAGGATGGATCCGCCGTTTTCCTGTTCCTTCATTACCCTGGCGGCAGCCTGAACCAGAAAAAAAGTTCCAACCTGATTTACCCGCACCACCTCCATAAAATCCTCACGATTATAATCTAAAAAACTTCCAAATAAAGTCACCCCAGCATTGGCCACAATTTGGTCAATTTTCCCAAAGTTAGACTGGGCCAATTCCATGAGTTCATGAATGACCGATTCGCTTGCAGCATCTCCAGAGCAAGCTAATACCTTTCCTTTTCCAAGTCTGGAAAGATTGGCTACGGCGTCTTCGGTGAGGCTTTTTTCCAGGTCGTTGAGTATCACCTGACCTCCTTTGAAGACCAGCTTTCGGGCGATCTCCAGTCCGATTCCCTGACCGGCACCCGTTACGATGGCTACTTTTGGTGTTTTCATTTTTAATTTGGTAAAACTCGGCCTGATTAAAATCTGGCCAGTTTTAGGTACATCCCGATCAATGCGAGTCTCTTTTTACCTCAGAGCCCGAGCTTCCTTGGAGAAAATCAAAATCAACCCCTTCATGAGCTTGATTGACTTTGTCAAGAAATAGATTGACATAACCGCGTTCATAGGGGAGTTTGATGGGCTGAAATGCTGCCCTTCGCTTTTCAAATTCCTCTTCCGTAATCAATAAGTTCAAACTACGATTTGGGACATCCAGCTCGATTTGATCTCCAGTTTGAACCAAAGCGAGCGGACCGCCAATTGCCGATTCGGGAGAGACATGAAGCACTACCGTGCCAAAGCCCGTTCCACTCATCCGTCCATCCGAAATGCGAACCATGTCTTTGACTCCTTTTTCGAGTAATTTTTTTGGCAAGGCCATATTCCCTACTTCCGGCATTCCAGGGTAGCCTTTTGGTCCTACATTTTTTAGAACCATCACGCTTGATTCCTCAATATCCAAATTTGGATCATCGATTTTTGCTTTGAAATCATCAATATCCTCGAAAACTACAGCTTTACCGATGTGTTTGAGCAGTCCCGGGCTAGCTGCCGAAGGTTTGATTACCGCCCCATTTGGACAGAGGTTTCCTTTGAGCACGGCGATTCCCGAATCCGGTTTGATCGGGTTATCAAAGGTTCCGATCAGATTTCGGTCATAGCATTCCGCTTTTTGGATATTTTCGTTCAGGCTTTTTCCGGTGACGGTGATCACCTCGGTGTGAAGTTGGTTTTCGATTTCTTTCATCACTGCCGGAAGTCCACCGGCATAAAACAAATCCTCTACCCAGTGTTCCCCGGAAGGCTGCACATTGGCGATCAAGGGAATTTTTGAAGAAAAATGATCAAAATCTGTCAACTCCAATTCTACTCCGATCCGTTTGGCGATGGCGGTAAGATGAAGGATAAAATTGGTCGAACCGCCCAATGCAGCATTGACCATGATGGCATTTTCGAAGGATTTCCGAGTGAGCACTTTGCTCATTTTGAGGTCTTCATTGACCATTTCGACGATTCGAATTCCCGCCATGTGGGCGAGAACTTTGCGGCGGGAATCTGCCGCAGGTATGGTTGCATTGTCTGGCAAGGCCAAGCCCAATGCCTCTACCATGGCTGCCATCGTGGAGGCGGTTCCCATCGGGGCACAGTGGCCGACCGAGCGGGACATTGCCGCTTCGGCCTCGATAAATTCTTCCTGTGAAAGCTTACCCAGTTTATAATCTTCAGCAAATCGCCACACATCAGAGGTCCCGATTTTTTTGCCCTTGAATCGTCCCACCAACATCGGGCCGCCTGAAATTACCAAAGTAGGCAAATCGACCGAAGCGGCACCCATGACGAGCGAAGGGGTGGTTTTATCACAACCGCACATTAAAATCACTCCATCCATGGGATTGGCGCGGATGCTTTCCTCTACATCCATAGAGGCCAGATTTCGAAAAAGCATGGCTGTGGGTTTGATGGAACATTCACCAAGCGACATCACGGGAAATTCCAACGGAAATCCACCTGCTTCCCAGATTCCTCGCTTCAAAGCTTGCGCAAGGTCCCGAAAGTGCGCATTGCAGGGAGTTAGCTCAGACCAGGTATTGCAAATACCGATTACCGGTTTATCCCCTTCAAAGAGGTGATGGGGAAATCCCTGGTTTTTCATCCAAGAACGGTAAATAAAACCGTCTTTTCCGGTCCGGCCATACCATTCCTGGCTTCTGAGCTTCTTTTTGGTCATAGGTTTTTGGGTTGATAAATTTTTCAGAAGTTAGAAAAAAATATGAATATCCGAATGATTGTGGGTGTAATTACGTATGCTTTCCTGATTTGAGCCTACTAAAAATGGTCAGAATAGAGCAAAAGCTACATTTTTTTGGATTGAAAGGGGGAATAGCGTTTTTAAAAACCAGAGTATCCTAATTGTAAGATTTTTGGTAAACGGGTTTTCGAAAAGGATAACAAGCAAAAACCCCACTCGAGAGCCAAGTAAATTAGCTCTCGAATAGGGTTTGAGATTGACTTAAAGGTTGTAGAGGTCCTTCTTTTTCCTATAGATTAAATTCGCTCGATGTCTGCTCCAAGGGCATTCAGTCGCTGATCAATATACTGATATCCCCGATCAATCTGCTCAATATTGTCAATCACGGATGTTCCCTTTGCGGACATGGCTGCAATTAAAAGTGCCACCCCAGCACGGATGTCCGGGGAAGTCATTCGGATTCCTTTTAGTTGGTATTTCCGGTCCAGACCAATCACCGTTGCCCGATGTGGATCGCAGAGAATAATCTGCGCTCCCATATCGATCAATTTATCGACAAAGAATAAGCGGGATTCAAACATTTTCTGATGGACCAAAACTGTTCCTTTTGCCTGAGTGGCGGTGACCAAAACGATGGAAAGTAAGTCTGGAGTAAAGCCTGGCCAAATCTGATCGGCTACCGTTAAAATAGATCCATCAATAAAGGTTTCGATTTCGTAGTGCTTTTGCTCAGGGATAAAAATATCATCTCCTCGAAACTCCAATTGGATTCCCATTCTTCGGAAAGTATCTGGGATAATGCCCAGTTTGGGGATTTGGCAGTTTTTGATGGTGATCTCTGATTGCGTCATTGCTGCCATTCCGATGAAAGAACCGATTTCAATCATGTCCGGTAGCATGGTGTGTTCGGTTCCCCCGAGTTTTTCTACTCCTTGGATGGTCAATAAATTCGAGCCTACACCGCTTATTTTTGCGCCCATGCGATTAAGCATATCACAGAGTTGCTGCAGGTAGGGTTCGCAGGCAGCATTATAAATGGTTGTTTTGCCTTCGGCCATGACCGCAGCCATGACGATATTGGCTGTGCCGGTCACTGAGGCCTCATCGAGAAGCATGTAAGTTCCTTTGAGGTTTTTGCCGTCAATGTGAAAAATCTCCCTTTCGGCATCGTATCGGAATTTGGCACCGAGTTTTTGAAAGCCAAAAAAGTGGGTATCCATTCGTCTGCGACCGATTTTATCACCTCCCGGTTTGGAAAGCTTTCCGGTCCCAAATCGAGATAAAAGTGGCCCCAAAATCATGACCGAACCCCGAAGTGCAGAGGCTTTGTCCAAGAAATCCGCAGTTTCCAAATAATCTAAATTAACTTGATCTGCTTGAAAAGAATAGGATTCTGGACCTAATTTGGTCACTTTGACCCCCATATCTCCCAATAGCTCGATGAGTTTGTTGACATCGCGGATCGTGGGGATTTTGTTGATGGTGACCTTTTCTGAGGTCAATAAAACTGCGCAAAGAATCTGAAGCGCCTCGTTTTTAGCGCCTTGAGGGATGATCTCACCTTTAAGCTGATTTCCGCCTCTTACCCGAAAAGATGACATTTAATTTCTCCTTTTATTTTTATGGCCTCCATTACTTCTTCGTTTATTTTGATGTGCGGGGCGCTTGTTTTTGCCGTTGTTTTCTTCCTGCATGGGCAGTTTAAAATCCCGCCGTGTGTTGGATTCAAAAAGTGCGTTTTCCTTTACTTTTTCCAAGTCAATGTGCAGCTTTCCTTTGGAAAGCGTTTTGATATCATCGAGGATAATTCCGTCGTCGAAATTATCTCTGTTCCAAGTGGAATGGAAGCTACGCATCAGCTGACCGATGTAAATAATGGCTGCTTCCTGTTCTTCATCATCCTCGAGTTCAACGGCTTTTTCGATCAGTTTTTCGATGTTTCTACCGTAGTGCTTAAACTTGATTTCTCCCTGAGGGTACCCGATGGGAAGTGGTTTTTTGCCTAAAAGCTCCTTCACCGGCATGGGGAAGGGCCCGTCCACATCCAGTTTGAAGTCTGACATGATGTAAATGTCATCCCATAGCTTTTGATCGGTTTCCTGCTTGAGGGCGGGATTGAGTTGCTTGATGATTTCGATCACAGTGTATGCGCTAGCGGTGCGCTTTTCTCGGTCTTCAATCGTACAGATGTGATCGACCAAGCCTTGGATATTTTTTCCGTATTCCTTCATAAAATTACGATTGTCTTCAATGGTTAAGCCCGGTATGAATCGGGGGAATTTCGCAAAACCTTTCCGCCTTTGTCAGGGGATTTGTTCAGGTTTGCGTCCAGTGTGTTCATTCTTTAAAGTGTAAAATGCTCAAAAACCTTTCTAATTTGATTCTGCCTGGCAAAAAATCTACCAAAAGACAGGATAGTAGGGAATTAATCAATAATTCTGAGCTTCGCAAAGCTAAGTAATAATGTCTTCTCGCCAAAATGCTCGAATTTGATCGTTGCTTTTCGATTGAGCCCCTCCACTTCGATTTTTTCTACCTTGCCAAAACCAAATTTGGGGTGCTCTACCAATTGCTCAGCTTTTAGGTTATTGGTGTTGCTCGGTTTAAAATCCGGACTGGGTGTGTGGATTTTCATCTGCGAGGGGACTCGGGATTCTGGTTTTTTCTTTAATCCGATAAATCCCGAACCACCGGGCAAGCCTTCTTTGCGCATAGCGCCTGGCATTTCACGAGTGGCGGATATGCGCTTGTTTACTTTGAGTGTAGCGGGATCGACTTCTTCCAGAAAACGGCTGGGCTCACAGTTGAGCAGTCGGCCAAATCGATATCGGGTCAGGGCATAAGTCAAATACAGTTTATCCATTGCCCGGGTAGTGGCTACATAGAATAATCTCCGCTCTTCCTCGAGATCCTCCCGACTTTGCATCATCATCTGGGAAGGAAACAGATCCTCTTCCATCCCAACTACAAACACCTGCTTAAATTCCAAACCTTTGCTGGAGTGGATCGTCATTAGTGTAATGGCATCAGTGGTATCTTTATCCCGATCATTGTCAGTGAGCAAAGCAATTTCCTGAAGGAAAGCTCCTAAACTTTTATCTTCATTTTCGGGATTGTCCACGTATTCTTTGATGGCGTTGAGGAGTTCTTGGACGTTTTCGTAGCGATTGAGCCCCTCGATCGTTTTATCCTCGTAAAGCTCGCGCAAAAGGCCACTTTGCTTGGCAATGTAATTGGCTGCTTCAAATGCGTCTTTCCGTTCCACTTCGATTTGAAAAGCCTTGATCATCGTGGCAAAATCATCCACTGAGCTTCCCGCTCGGCCAGAAAGGAAATTTGGGGCGTTTTGTACCACCTCCCAAAGCGGCATATCATGATCGTAGGCGGCCACCAGTATTTTTTCTACTGAGGTGTCACCGATTCCCCGCTTGGGATAGTTGATGATTCGTTTAAATGCTTCTTCATCAACCGAATTGACCGTGAAGCGCATATAGGCCATCAGGTCTTTGATTTCTTTTCGCTGGTAAAATGAAAGCCCTCCGACGATTTTATAGGTCAGATTCATTTTTCGCAGGGCTTCCTCTATCGCCCGTGATTGGGAGTTGGTGCGGTAGAGTACCGCAAAGTCGCTGTTGTTGAGTTTTTTGTTGTTTCGTTCCTCAAAAATGGTGGTGGCGACTATCCGTCCTTCTTCATTGTCAGAGGTAGCTTTAATCAATTCGATCAGGTCTCCATCGGGATTGGAAGTCCACACCGTTTTCTTAAGTTGGGCTTTGTTTTTGTCGATGATGGAATTGGCTGCTTCGACGATGGTTTTGGTGGAGCGGTAATTTTGCTCCAGCTTGACCACAAACAAATCAGGATAGTCCTTTTCAAAGTTTAGGATATTTTGAATATCCGCTCCTCGGAACGCGTAAATACTCTGTGCATCGTCTCCCACCACACAAATATTTTGATGGACTGCGGCGAGTTTTTTGGTAATGAGGTACTGGGAAAGATTGGTGTCCTGAAACTCATCCACCATCACGTACTTGAAGCGATGCTGGTATTTATTCAAAACATCAGTATGATCACGAAAAAGCACATTGGTATTGAAAAGCAAGTCGTCAAAATCCATCGCTCCGGATTTGAAAAGTCGGTCTTGGTATTTCTGATAGATTTCGCCCATGCGAGGACGCATGGCAGCTTCATCGTCTGCTTTAACAAAGGGGTCTTTTTGGTAGGCCTGCCAGGAGATCAGACGGTTTTTGGCTCCGGAAATTCGAGAAAGGACCACGCCCTGTTTGTACACTTTATCATCTAGCCGCATTTCTTTGACAATGCTTCGGATCAGGGACTTGGAGTCGTCGGTGTCGTAAATGGTGAAATTGGACGGATAGCCTATTTTTTCGGATTCGACGCGGAGAATTTTGGCAAAAACTGAGTGAAAAGTACCCATCCAAGTATTTCGGGCATCCAAACCGACCAGGGATTCGATCCGATGCTTCATCTCGGCAGCGGCTTTGTTGGTAAAAGTCAGGGAAAGAATCTGAAAAGGATCCACTCCGCGGGCATAGATCAGGTGGGCTATCCGGTAGGTAAGTACCCGGGTTTTTCCCGAACCGGCTCCGGCAATGATCATCACTGGACCTTCGGTACGTTCGACAGCTTCCCGCTGAGGCGGATTGAGTTCTTTTAAATAGTCCATTTAAATTTGATACATGTTTTTAGATATAAGAAGTAAGAACCACTTGGATATCCTAAACAGAATTGGTTCTAAACGACTCCCTAGTTTTTAATCGCTTCAGGGTTTTAAATGATTCCCTATGGAAGCCCTAGTTGATTTATTTGTTGGAAAGGAGAGGGGATATGCCTTCACCTCCAATCTCCTTGCAGGACAACTTCCCGACGAAGGGCTACACTTTCCATCGCTTATGACTCCAAAGGTACAGGTCTGGTTGGTTCCTGATGTTTTCCTCCAAGAGTTCGCAGAACCGGTCTGTGATGCTGTGAGTAGCCGAGTCTGCGTAGGGTGCATCGGCAAGTTTGGTAAATTCAAAACGATAATGACCACGCTTGACCTTTTGCATTTTTCCAAAGAAAACCGGTAGTCCCATTTTTTTGGCCATGAATTCTCCTCCTTCGAAGAAATAAGCCGGGCGGTTCATAAATGTTCGCAGGTATCGACGCTCTTTGGAAGGGGGGCGCTGATCTGCAGCTAAGTGGACGATCCGAGGATCGGAGCGCATAGTAATCATACTTTTTCGAAATTCCCGTTTTTCGGTCATTACTCCGCCAAAATGTGTCCGGATTTCCAGCATCAATTGGTTGAAAAAGGCATTGTTTAGCTTGAGGTAAACGGTTTCAGCGGTTACTTTGGTTTCCAGTGCCACACCCAATATCGCCATTTCCCAGTTGAAGACATGGCCTGCCATCATGAGGGCACTGCGGCCTTTTTGAACTTCTTGATCGATCAGTTCCTGATTGACCACATGGAATCGCTGTCGCAATTCGGCTTCCGAAATTGTCAGCATTTTGATGGTTTCGGCAAATGTGTCAGTAAAATTCCGATAAAATCGGTTTCGGACCTGTTTTCGCTCAATAGCTGTAAGTTGAGGAAAAGCATGGAGGATATTTTCGTCGATGACCTTTTTGCGGTAGCGAATCACAAATCGGGCGATCAAATAGATCAGATCACTGAAAATGTACAAAGCCGGAAGAGGGAGTCGGGAGAGTAGCCGAAAGAAAATCATCATGCAATTTCAAGAATAGAGAGCCCTGGAATGGAGCTTTTCGAAAACAAAATAAAGGAAATCAGGTGAAAACTTCCCGATTCCTAGTTATAATTTGACCCAATGATTACTTTTGAAACGTATGTCGGAAGTACAACGCAGAAAATATTCTCAAGAAGAGAAAAATTCCATCTTTGATGGGGAGTTTATGCCACACATAGACTCCATGTACAACTTTGCCTACCGGCTCACCTTTGATGAGGATGATGCCAAGGACCTGGTACAAGACACCTATCTCAAAGCCTATCGCTTTATCAATTCTTTTGAGCAGGGAACCAACGCCAAGGCATGGCTGTTTCGAATCCTCAAAAACAGCTTTATTAATGAGTATCGAAAGAAGAGTAAGCAGCCAGCGAAAGTAGATTATCAAGAAGTTGAAACTTATTACAACTCTGATGATGTTGACTTTCGTGGGACCACGGATTTGAGAGCTGAATCGGTCAAGGATATGATCGGAGACGAGATATCCAATGCACTCAACAGTCTGGCGGTGGATTTCAGAACAGTGATCATCCTCTGCGATCTCGAAGGATTCACCTACGAGGAGATGGCCAAAATCCTGGATATCCCGATTGGTACGGTGCGGTCCCGACTGCACAGAGCGAGAAATTTGTTAAAAGAAAAACTAAAAGGATATGCCCAGCACATGGGCTACAATACGGACGAGGAGGAATAAAAAACGATTACCAAATGGACAAAAAGGAAGAATCAGCGGGTGAGCGAAAACTGCAATGCAGTGATGTCAGCAAATGTTTTGAGCTGCTCGAAAGCATTTTGGATGGAGAGATGGGGGATCCAGGCAAGGAGGTCCTCAAGGAAAAGCTAGCCAAATGCCAGCCTTGTTTTGAGCATTATCATCTGGAGCAGGCCATCCGTGACCTGCTCAAGACCAAGTGCAGCAAGCAAGCGGTTCCGGGAGAATTGGTTGATTCAATCCGAACCAAAATTTCAGACATCAAATAAGAGCCGATGAACCCAGGCAAAGCCATTATTTTTTCCGCACCCTCGGGTTCGGGCAAAACCTCATTGGTACGTCACCTGATTGAGCGGGTGCCCAATTTGGGATTTTCAATCTCAGCCTGCACAAGAGACAGAAGAGGTCGACATGAAGTACATGGCAAAGATTATTACTTTTTAAGTCAGGAAGAATTCAAAGCTAAAATTGACCAGGACGCTTTCATTGAATGGGAAGAGGTCTATGAGGGAAATTTTTACGGCACCCTCAAAGAAGAAATTCAACGGATCTGGGATTCTGGTAAAGCAGTCATCTTTGATGTGGATGTGAAAGGCGGTTTGGCGCTGAAAAAATACTTTGGCAAACAAGCTTTGGCGATTTTTGTGAAAGTGCCTTCGCTGGAAGTACTCAAAGCCCGTCTCAATGACCGGGGAACGGAGTCAGAAGAGTCTCTATCCCGTAGAGTATATAAGGCAGAATTTGAAATGAAATTTGAGCCGCAGTTTGATGTGACGATTGTCAACGATGATTTTGCCAAGTCCTCTCAAGAAGCAGAGCAGCTTGTTCGGGAATTTTTAGCTTCCTAGGTCGTGAACATTGGGCTTTTTTTCGGCAGCTTCAATCCTATCCATCTCGGTCATCTGATCATTGCGGAGACGATTTACGACCGAACGGACTTGGATGAGGTCTGGTTTGTGGTCAGTCCTCAGAATCCGCTGAAAAAGCGAAAATCGCTGGTCCATGAATTTGACCGGCTGCGCATGGTGGAGTTGGCCATATCGGATAATTTTCACTTTCGGGCCAGTGATGTGGAGTTTCACATGCCCCGTCCGAGCTATACCATCGATACGTTGACCTATCTTTCGGAGCAGTATCCCCAGCATCAGTTCAGTATTTTTTTAGGATCGGATAATCTGAAGCAACTTCGCAAGTGGAAAAACTACGAGCAGATTCTGGCCCAATATCGGCTCTATGTCTATCCCCGGCCTGGTGATAAAGTAGCCTTAACCCATCCGGCAATAATGGAGGTAGATGCACCGCTTTTGGATATCTCGGCGACCTTTATCCGAGAGGCGATTCAGCGGGAGCGATCCGTTCGCTATCTGCTTCCGGAGGGGGTAGTGGACTATATCCGGTCGAAAAAACTCTACTTCTAGCTGATTATTAACCGTCTGCAAAAAAAAAAAAAACACCGTTGATGGAAAAAGTGAATGTTTTTTGGAGTTTACGCTTGCGATTAAAAACCGAACTCAATAAGTTAGTTTCAGCTTTGAAGATCGAAGCTACTTTTGGGCCAAAAGTTTTTAAACTAACAAAACCAATAAAAACATGAAGAAGGTATTGTTTGGATTAGCCTTTTTGGGGGCTATGGCGTTTTCGGGCATTACGGTTAATGCACAGGAAGAAGAGGAACCTTGTCCTGATGGCTCCGCTACAAATAGTTGGGGAGGTGTCTGTTGCCAGTCAGCTCTTAGTTGTAATCATCCCTATTATGGTACGGTCTATGCATCTACATGGACTCGATGCGTCGAAACTTGTACTGAGTAATTTACCCAGTGGGAGGAATTTGCCTCCCACTTAACTATTTCACTTTATGCATAGAAGTATACTTATTGCAAGCATTTTTTTTGTTTCTGTTTTTTTGGGCTGTAACACTAATTCCGGTTCAAAAAATGATATTATCTATTTTTCTGAAGAAGACTTACCGGATCCCATTCAATTGACTGGGGAAAAATACGGGATTGAGGAAATCACCAATCCGCGAGGTTTACTGCTAACTGATGATTTCATCCTGGTTTTTGAACGAAAAAATATTTACGATAAAAAATTTCATATTATAGATAAAGAATCCGGAAAATATTTAAGATCCAAGGGAAAGGACGGAATGGGACCTGGAGAGATTACCGTCATCTCCCAAATCGAGGAGGCTGAAGAGTCTGGAAAAGTATGGGCTTATGATCCTGAAATCAGGAAGTTTTCCAAATATGATCTTAGGGATAGCAGTTTACTGGCAGAGGAAGAATTTCGCTCCCCGGAGACCAGCTTTTTTTTGACAGAATTGACTTGGGCAAACAATCAATCTTTATTCGGAGGTGCAGTGGATGGAATGACCCAATACCTTCATTTGACTAAAGAAGGGGATACCCTTCATCTGATGGGAAACTGGCGAGATCAAGTTAAAAATTGGGAATTGCCCAACGGGTATCAACCCGAAGATTTGGATGCTAATTTGATCAGTTCGATTTTCCAAGGCCCGATTAAGTCCAGCCCAAATGGCGAAATGGTTGTAAAGGTTGGAATGAGTGTCGATTATATAGATGTCATCAATTTGAATGGGTATCATACCAAAACCATCATAGGTCCCTCACCTGAGCTTCAACATTTTGATATTGGGTATTCCATGAGCTATCAAATGCCTGATTTTGGCATGAATTCCACTCTTCGATATTTGGATGTTTATTCAGGAGAGAAAACTTTTTTCGTCTTATTCTTTGGAAAACCCTACCGTGAACTCAGTAGCCCAGACAATTTAAACCGGGTATTTGAATTTGATTATGAAGGAAATATCCTGAATCAGTATCAATTGGATATGCCCGTATATGGGATTGCAGTGGACGAAGAAAATAGGATCATCTACGGGGTCACGGTGGATCGGGAACCTAATCTGGTCCGGTTTGAGTATTGAATTGATGGGCAAATCATATTTAAAACCAACAGCAAAATTATCAGCATTGATGGATTAAGTTAATGCTTTTCGGTGCTCAGGTTTGCGGTTAAAAATGAAACCCAATAAATTAGGTTTAGCTTCGGGGTCGAAGTCACTTTTGGCCAAAAGTTTTTAAACTAACAAAACCAATAAAAAAATGAAGAAGGTGTTGTTTGGAGTTGCCTTTTTAGGGCAAGGCGTTTTCGGGTACAAATGCCCAAGGTCAGGGGAGTGTGGATCCCGGGGAAGGTGAAGAAACCCGCTGTTATCAGCGGATGTACTGGTGCGCAGGAGAAATTGAAGCATATAATTGTGAAAATGTAGCTACAGGTTACTTATGTTCGCAATCTTATGTTCATTATTATAAGTGTAATTAGACTAATTTAAGGCCAAGGAAAATATTCCTTTGGCCTTTTTACTTTCAATAAAAATAATGAATCATAGGATTTGCACTTCCTTCTGACTTTTGGGAAAAAAGCCTCTTCGAATCATTTGGAGAGTTGTCGGAAAATGGATTTGCAGTTTTTAAAGCAGCATTTGAGAGTGAAAAGCATTATCTTGTTAATATACATATTCAGAAAAATTCTGGTTCTTTCAAGAAAGTGTTATTTACAGAAAAACAGGGAGATCAAATTTTTGGATATGAAGGAAAAAGTCTGGAAGAAGATCCATTTAGTGAGCCGGTTTTGGTTAAGGGAGAAGAGGTTATCTTTCTTTCTAACCACTCCACTGTTAAGAAAACGTTTTAAAAACAACCTTTAATCCGGTCTAAGTATAAAATTGGAGGAGAGACAATTTGATTACCCAGTACTGATCAAGGCTAAATTAAAAGATGAGATATAGTTTACTTCTATTTTTTGTGATTTTCCTTTATTCCTGCGGGAAAAAGGAAGTTACAGTTATTACTTTTCCTGATGAACTTGAATTAATTAATACGAATGGGTCACCAGCAGAGCCCTGTTTAACCTGTGAAAAAATGCTGGTCACCTATTTTGGGATGAATGAAACCAGGCCCCTGTCAATGTTCCATTCCATGCTAATAAAGCGATTCGAGGACCTTAAAACGAAACATCCTGAATTACCAGTAATCCTTATATTTGGTGGAGAAAATAAAGAATTAGGATTGAATAAAACCTATTTGGAAGATTTACTTTCTGAAAATCAATTTCCCTATTCGGTATTTTATAATAAAGAAAACAAATTCTTTGGGCTTAATCATTTAGAGTATTTTCCCTATGAGCGGAATGACGTTCAGATGTATTTGGTAAAAGAAGGTCAGGTTTTTTCTTCGGCCGAAATGGGTATTCCAGAATTGTTTGAAAAACAAGTACAGGATTTTTTACAACCGTAATTGCAGGTATATCCAATAGAAAATGTTAAAAATCATCCGTCTGCAAAAAAAACGTCACTGATGGAATAAATGGCTATTTTTCCGAGGATAGATTTGCGAATAAAAATTGAAATCAATAGACTAGTTAAGTCTTCTGAATTGAAGCCTATTTTAAGTCAACCCTTTTACAAGTATATCAGTCGTTTGCGTTTCATACGCTGCATCCAATGGGTAATTGATTATTTTGATCAATATCATGAAAATCAACAATATCAAACTTTTAATATTCTCCGTATTTTGTGTTTCCTGCAGCAATTCCAAGCAATCCGAGCTTCCATTATTTGTTCTGGAAGAGCTTGAGGTGATCGGTAAGGAAAAGCTTGCCCTACATAAAATTATCAATCTGGAAACTACTTCTGAAAATCTTATAGGTTCAGATATCCGGGTTCGATATGATGCCTCGGTTTTTTATTTGATGGACGAGGGCAATAAGGATGGGATTCATCAATTCGATCGAAATGGCGACTACCTAGGAATCATCGCCCCCGAGGGTGATGGTCTGGGTTACCTGGAAGATTTGGATGATTTCTTTATCAATCCTGACGGAAGTGTGGAGGTGCTTTCTGGAATTGGTGATCAAGCTACGGTTTATCATATCTCTGAAGCAGGCGAAATATCAACGGTTTTCGAAACGGATTACCTGGCCAGTTCCTTACCAAATTGCCATCCGGAGAATATTTGCTTTATGGAAGCTATAATCTCCCCTTTACCCAACATCGACTCATAAAAACAGACGCTCAAGGAAATGAGCTTTCCTCTTTTTTGGAAAATACCTATCAAACCAACCTCTTGCCGATGACCGAACGGAATTTTTTTCAAAACCAAACTAACCTCCATCTGATCGAATCCTTTCATCCGTATGTGTATCAGTTTGAGAATGATTCGCTGGAGCGAGTTGCCCAAATGGATTTTGGGAGCTACGCCATCCCCGACTACTTTTGGGAGGAGGATATTATGGAAAGCTTTGGCAAAATGAGTGAGTCAGGCTTTGCCAATCTTCATGGGGTTTTTGAGGATGAGCAATTGATGCTACTCAGCATTCATGTTCAGAAGCCTGAAGGCATTTTCAAGGAATTGGTATTTATCGATAAATCTACCGATAAAGTCCAAAAATTATCCACCAACCTGAATGAGGATATGCTCTATCATTATCCCATTGGGATTGAAGATGGAGAAGTCATGTTTTTGACCTATCGATCCGTGATGCTAGATGACCTTCCACAAAACAGTTTGGAAAAAATCCAAAAAGAAATTCCGGAGCAAGATTTTGATTATCCGGTTATCCTAAAGACAAAAATTCAATTCGATGAATAAGTTATTGGCCTATTTTTTCTTAATCTGGTTAGTTCTTTCTTGTCATAGCGCTCCGGAGCAAATGATTTTTCCAGAAAACCTGGAAATCATTCATCAGGGTAATCCCCCTTGTCCAGACTGCGAGGAAAAAGCTGTTTTTTATTTAAATATTGCCGAGCGATCCAGCTATTTATTTACTGACAATATTGTGAATTGGAAAGACTTTGCGGCATCCTATCCGAATCTTTCAGTCAGTGTTTATTTGGGAGGAGAAGGGAAAGATGGGAAAAGCAGTCCTGAGCAGATTCGTTCTTTTTTCAAGAAGCGGGATTTTCCTTATCCGGTTTATTTGGATCCTGAAAATGAATTTTTTGAAGTAAATCAGCTAGACTATATTGATTTGGACAATAAGTTTGTTCTTCATTTTTTGGTTGAAGGTAATCGGATACTTGAACTATACAATTTTGGGATGCCCAATGATCGAGTTGGTCAATTGGAAGAGCATTTCGGGATGAAACCCATCGAAAGCGAGGAGTAGATTTTTTGTTTTCCATCCCTTTTCAGGTGTTTTGGCGTCCTTTATTCGAGAGGCGATTCAGCAGGAGCGAGCTGTGCGCTACCTGCTGCCAGAGGGGGGAGTGGACTATATCCGCTCGAAAAAACTCTACTTCTAGCTGATTATTAGCCGCCTGCAAAAAAAAACACCGTTGATGGAATAAATTTACAATTTTTGGAGTTTACGCTTGCGATTAAAAATCGATCTCAATAGGTTAGTTTCAGCTTCGGAGACGAAGTCGTTTTTGGGCAAAAAACTTTTTAGTAAAATCTAATTCTTTAACAAAATGAAAAAAGTATTATTTGGTTTAGCCTTTTTGGGGGCTATGGCGTTTTCGGGCATTCCGGTTAATGCCCAGGAAGAAGAGGAACCTTGTCCTGATGGCTCCGCTACAAATAGTTGGGGTGGTGTATGCTGCCAATCGGAGGACAGTTGTCAACATCCGTACTATGGAAATGTTGCTGAATCAACTTGGACACGATGTGTCGAAACCTGTAGTTAATTATCAACCTAGTGGGAGGAATTTGCCTCCCACTTAACTATTTCAATTTATGCATAGAAGTATACTTATTGCAAGCATTTTTTTTGTTTCTGTTTTTTTGGGCTGTGACACTAATTCCGGTTCAAAAAATGATATTATCTATTTTTCTGAAGAAGACTTACCGGATCCCATTCAATTGACTGGGGAAAAATACGGGATTGAGGAAATCACCAATCCGCGAGGTTTACTGCTGACTGATGATTTCATCCTGGTTTTTGAACGAAAAAATATTTACGATAAAAAATTTCATGTTATAGATAAAGAATCCGGAAAATATTTAAGATCCAAGGGAAAGGACGGAATGGGACCAGGGGAGATTACCGTCATCTCCCAAATCGAGGAGGCTGAAGAGTCTGGAAAAGTATGGGCTTATGATCCTGAAATCAGGAAGTTTTCCAAATATGATCTTAGGGATAGCAGTTTACTGGCAGAGGAAGAATTTCGCTCCCCGGAGACCAGCTTTTTTTTGACAGAATTGACTTGGACAAAAAATCAATTATTATTTGGAGGTGCAGTGGATGGGATGACTAAATACCTTCATTTGACTAGGGAAGGGGATACTCTTCATCTAATGGGAAACTGGCGAGATCATGTCAAAAGTTGGGGATTGCCCAACGGGTATCAGCCCGAAGATTTGGATGCCAATTTGATCAGTTCCATTTTCCAAGGCCCGATAAAGTCCAGCCCAAATGGTGAAATGGTTGTAAAAGCAGGAAGGAGTGTCGATTATATAGATATCATCAATTTGGATGGGTATCATACCAAAACCATCATAGGTCCATCACCTGAGCTTCAACATTTTGATATTGGGTATTCGATGGGATATCAAATGCCGGATTTTGGACGGGATAAAACGACTAGATATTCTGATGTAACTTTGGGACAGGATTCATTTTTCACCTTGTTTAGGGGGAAACCATTTCGAGAACTTAGTAGCCCAGACAATTTAAACCGGGTATTTGAATTTGATTATGAAGGAAATATCCTCAATCAGTATCAATTGGATATGCCCGTATATGGGATTGCAGTGGACGAAGAAAATAGGATCATCTACGGGGTCACGGTGGATCGGGAACCTAATCTGGTCCGGTTTGAGTATTGAATTGATGGGCAAATCATATTTAAAACCAACAGCAAAATTATCAGCATTGATGGATTAAGTTAATGCTTTTCGGTGCTCAGGTTTGCGGTTAAAAATGAAACCCAATAAATTAGGTTTAGCTTCGGGGTCGAAGCTACTTTTGGGCCAAAAGTTTTTAAACTAACAAAACAAATAAATACATGAAGAAGGTATTGTTTGGATAAGCCTTTTTAGGGGCAAGGCGTTTATGACTAATGTGGGATTCAGTCAAACTGAGCCTGATCCTGGTGGTATTGAAGATTCTAAACCTCCATGCTATCAAAAAATGGTCGTCTGCAATGGACATTTTACAGTTTATCATTGTGACAACGAATTCACGAGCGAACGATGTAGAACTGTTGAAAAAGGGTGTTTGAATTGTGAAGGATATTAAAATAAAGACTGTCATTTCATTTCATGAAAAGACAGCTCTTTCTAACAAGAATAAATTAATGAAGCATAAAAAATTCTCATCAGGGTTGTTCATTTTCATTTTTTGCTTATCCTGTACAGGTAATGGAGATTTAGAAAATAAGAAATTAGTATTGAATGATCTGGAAATAGCTGAAAAGAGTGAGCTTACTATTCAAAAAATCATCCCTCTGGAAACTACTTCTGAAAATCTCATGGGGACTGATATCCGGGTGAGATTTAATCGATCCACATTTTACCTTATGGACGAAAACTCCAAAAATGTGATCCACCGATTTGACAGAGAAGGTGGATATCGAGGTGCTGTTGCTCAAGTGGGTGATGGACCGGGTTACCTGAAAGATTTGGATGATTTCTTTATCAATTCTGACGGGAGTGTGGAGGTGCTTTCTGGAATTGGTGATCAAGCTACGGTTTTTCATATCTCTGAAGCAGGTGAAATATCAACGATTTTCGAAACGGATTACCTAGCTAGTTCCTTTACCAAATTGCCTTCCGGAGAATATTTGCTTTATGGGAGTTACAATCTCCCTTTTACCCAACATCGACTCATAAAAACAGACGCTCAAGGAAATGAGCTCTCCGCTTTTTTGGAAAATACCTATCAAAACAATCTTTTGCCGATGACCGAACGGAATTTTTTTCAAAACCAAACTGACCTCCATCTGATCGAATCCTTTCAACCGTATGTGTATCAGTTTGAGAATGATTCGCTGGAGCGAGTTGCCCAAATGGATTTTGGGCGCTACGCCATCCCCGACTACTTTTGGGAGGAGGATATTATGGAAAGCTTTGGCAAAATGAGTGAGTCAGGCTTTGCCAATCTTCATGGGGTTTTTGAGGATGAGCAATTGATGCTACTTAGCATTCATGTTCAGAAGCCTGAAGGCATTTTCAAGGAATTGGTATTTATCGATAAATCTACCGATAAAGTCCAAAAATTATCCACCAACCTAAATGAGGATATTCTCTATCATTATCCCATTGGGATTGAAGACGGAGAAGTCATGTTTTTGACCTATCGATCCGTGATGCTAGATGGCCTTCCACAAAACATTTTGGAAAAAATCCAAAAAGAAATTCCTGAGCAAGAGTTTGACTATCCGGTTATCCTAAAGACAAAAATTCAATTCGATGAATAAATTACTGGCCTACTTTTTCTTAAGCTGTTTAGTCCTTTCTTGTCATAGTGCTCCGGAGCAAATGATTTTTCCTGAAAACCTGGAAATCATTCATCAGGGTAATCCCCCTTGTCTTGACTGCGAGGAAAAAGCTATTATTTATTTAAATTATTCAAAGTTATCCTTATATATTTTTACTGATAATATTGTGAAGTGGAAAGACTTTGCTGCATCTTATCCTGAATTATCCGTAAGAGTCTATTTGGCAGGAGAATGGAAAGATGGAAAGAGAAGCCCCGAAGAGATCAGATCTTTTTTCGAAAAGCGGGATTTTCCCTATCCGGTCTATTTGGATCCAAAAGATGAATTTTTTGAAATAAACCAGCTCAAATACGTAGAATTGGAAAACAAGGGCTTACTCAGTTTTTTGGTTGAAGGTAATCGGATACTTGAACAATACAATTTAGGGATGCCCAATGATCGAGTTGGTCAATTGGAAGAGCATTTCGGGATGAAACCCATCGAAAGCGAGGAGTAGATTTTTTGTTTTCCATCCCTTTTCAGGTGTTTTGGCGTCCTTTATTCGAGAGGCGATTCAGCAGGAGCGAGCTGTGCGCTACCTGCTGCCAGAGGGGGGAGTGGACTATATCCGCTCGAAAAAACTTTACTTCTAGCTGATTAGTAAACGTCTGCAAAAAAAAAACGCCACTGATGGAATAAATGGCCATTTTTCCGTTATCAGATTTGCGATTAAAAATCGAACTCAATAAGTTAGTTTCAGCTTCGGAGTTGAAGTCGTTTTTGGGCCGAAAACTTTTTAGTAAAATCTAATTCTTTAAAACATGAAAAAATTAATTTACGGAGTGCTCTTCCTGGCTGCTTTATGTTTTCCATATAGTGGCTCCATTGCAAATGCTCAAGTTTTAGCGGGAGAAGGGGATTGTGAAGAGTCAATAGATATCGATGGTGAAACCATAACAGTTACTGTTTGTGGTCGAAAGACGAACTTCTGGGGAATGATTGATGGTATTGATTGTAATGCTGATGCTACTACTTCTTGTTCTTTCACGAATTGATAAAATGACTGAATGCGGGTCAGATCGACCCGCGTTTTTATTTTAAAAAATATGATCAATCGATTTTATTATATTCTAGTATTCTTTTCTCTGAGTTTAACCTATTCATGCAATCAAAAATCTACGGAGGTTGAGCCTTCTCATCCGATAAAGATTCAGTCAATTGCTCCTGTTGAAAATTTATCCATAAAGTCTGCTCGGATAGTCAGGTTTTCAAAAAATACCTTTGCGCCAGTTGGAAGTATATACAAGGTATTAGCGATTAAAAAACGGATTATCTTAGTTGATAAAACTATTGGAAATAGTGTTCTTATTTTTGACGAAAAGGGCAAGTATTTAAATCATATCTATAGAATTGGTGAAGGGCCAGGTGAATATAAGAATTTGGAAAATATATATTATGATGAAAAAAAAGATTTACTTATTCTAATTCCTATGGATTATAGAAAAAAGTATTTTTTTGATCTTGACGGCAATTTTATCAAGGAGGAGAAATATAATGAGAATATTAAATATTTGGACTTATTGTCATCAGGCGATTTTGAAATTCTGATCAATAATGGCTCCCTGAATGCAGAAGATGGTTTAAAAGTATACGAAAATCAAGAATTGGTTGTATCATCGATCCCTTTTGTCGATTATTTAGACATGACTCCATTGGATGGGAGGAATGTTATTTCCAAAATTAATAAGGATAATTTTAATTTTACTGTTGGGAATAGAGATACCATTTTTCGCTACAATGCAAAGAGTCGTAAAATTTCAGTTGACTATATTTTTGATTTCGAAGCTCCGATTTCGAAAATCGATTATGGTAACCATCCCCGTCCGTTAGAATATTTTGTTGAAAGCCAAATGTTTATTGGCATTTTTGATATTTTTCAAAACAAAAATTTCCTTTCGTTCACAACATTTAAATATCCGAGAATCAAAGGTAGACTTCTCTCAAAGTCTACTAACAAGATTTATGATACCGAGGAATTTGTCCGAAACGAAATTGGTGACCTCGGTTTTGATGGAGTTTTGGGTTTGGGACAAAACGGAGAGTTTATTGCGGTACTGAAGGCTGGCGAAAATGGGAATTGGGATTTTTCAAAGAACAAGAGCCTAGAGGCCGCCGCCAATCAAATGGAGGACTTGGAGCCTGAGGAGTTTTTACTGCTTTTCTTTAAGATTGAGGAATTTAGTTAACCTATGCTGTTAAAAGTTATAAGTTTTGGTAATTATCCCAGTTGATTAATTTTCTTTTTTATCAAACTGTATGTGAAATGACGGATGCCGGGTTCATTCATCAATTCGAAATAATTGGGCTGTTCAATTTCGCCATTGGTAAGAAATCGGATATACATGTAATTCAATTTTTGGATAAATCCCATTGAAAGTAAGGTGTAGTTTTTTGCTTTCCATTTCCATTTTTGCTTATTTGCCTCCTACCCAATAGCCGCACTTTTTTCTCAAACCTAAGTAAAATTTCAATGAACCAACACCTCTACGAATCCGGCTTGATCGGTAACTGTGCCTATATCGCCCATATCGAAAAAGACACCAATATTTCCTGGCTTTGCATGCCCCGATTTGACTCTGACTTTGTCTTTGGGGGAATGCTTGATCGGGAAAAGGGAGGGAAATTCACCATTCTACCGGAAAATCCTGAATTTGAATCTTCTCAGGCCTATCTGGAAAACAGCAATATTCTAGAAACGACCATTAGCAGTGGGAATGAAAGGTATAAAGTCACCGATTTTGCCCCTCGTTTTAAAAATTACGACCGCTACTACAAGCCTTTGATGCTGATTCGGAAGGTGGAGCCGCTTTCCGGTTCACCGCGAATCCGTATCGAATGTCAACCCGTCACCGACCGGGGCCAGGTGCAACTCCGGCCTAGCGTCGGTTCCAATCATATTCGCTATATGGGAATCGATCAGGAAGTGCGTCTGACAACCAATGCTCCCTTGAGCTATGTTTGTGAAGGAAAGGCTTTCGTGCTTCAGCGTCCGGTTTATTTGGTTTTTACCTATGGCAGGCCACTTGAGGCTCCGATTGAGACCACTTCCGAGCGCTTTTTACAGTCCACTGCTGAATATTGGCAGTCTTGGGTGAAATCGACCAGTATTTCCGGTTTTCATCAGCGACTGGTCTTGCGATCGGCCTTGATATTGAAAATTCACCAATTCGAAGATACAGGAGCAATTATTGCAGCTTCGACCACTTCTCTGCCGGAGTCTCCAGGTTCGACCCGAAACTGGGATTACCGCTATTGCTGGATTCGAGACAGTTATTATACGCTGACCGCATTCAATTCCATCGGTCACTTTGAAGAACTGGAAAAATATTTTGAATATATTCAAAATCTGCCTACCGGCCCAGATGGGCGCTATCAGCCGCTTTATTCGATTACGGGAGACTGGCTGCTGACTGAAGAAATCTCCGAACTCTCGGGGTATTTGGGAAACAAACCCGTTCGATTTGGAAACCAAGCCTATACCCATATCCAAAATGACCTCTACGGACAGGTTTTGGTTTCACTGCTTCCGCTTTATTCCGATCAGCGTTTTACGGCAAAGGAAAAAAGCTATTCCGAACCCATGATTATGAATTTGCTGGATAAAATCGAGGAAACCATGCATGAAAAAGATGCGGGATTGTGGGAGTTTAGAAACTTGGCTCAGGAGCATTGCTATACCTTTTTGTTTCACTGGGCGGGAGCCTGCGCTGCTGCCAAAATCGGAATTCGATTAAGCAATGAGGAAATGTATCAAAAGGCTATATTCCTCCGGGATGAGGCGGTGAAAAAAATTGAAGCCTGCTACCTTCCCGAGCGTAAGGCTTATGGACAGGCAATTGGATCCAAGCACATGGATGCTTCGACACTCCAGTTGATTACCATGGGCTATTTTGGGGATGATTTGGAGCGAGCCAATGCCCACTTGAAAGCCTTGGAAGAAGATTTGCTGGCCAAAGATTTTCTCTTTTATCGTTACAAGCACATGGATGATTTTGGGGTTCCAGAGACCACCTTTTTGATTTGTGCCTTTTGGTATATTGAGGCGCTGGCTTGTGTTAATCGATTGGAAGAGGCGATCGAAGGTTTTGAGACCTTGGCCAAGTACTGCAATCATCTTAAGTTGTTTTCCGAGGATGTGGATCAAGCCACAGGTAGTCAATGGGGCAATTTTCCTCAGGCCTATTCCCATGTAGGCTTGATGAATGCGGCTTTCCGGATTGGCAAAAAGCTGGATCGGCCTAATTTTCTGTAGGGTTAAAGCCACAAATTCACGAATTGAAATTTAAAGACTGGTTGTCGTCTGTTCTTTCCAGACGACAACCCTAGAATTCCAGTCTGTGGCAGCTTGAATTGAAGAGGAAGTATTTCATGGTAGGAAGCCTGTTCTTCCCGCTGATTTCTGCTGAATAATCCGCTGATTTCGCAAATAGCGAACACACTCATGTTAGTGCCAAAACAGAAAATTTACCTCCAATCAATTTGATACTGCTGTTAGTGTCTCAATAGAAAGCTCTAATTTTCTGCTTGAGGGGATGTGAACCAAGGCCAGAAGGCTTTAGTGTTTTGCACAAAGCTATTTCCATGTTTCAGCCTTCTCAATTTAGCTTTTTAATTTCATTAACTGCCATCTTGTCACTTTTTCTTGATTGGAACAGGCATTGATAATTCCCCTTTGTCAATTATTGTATTCACTAAAACGATTTATACCATGCAGGAAAAAGGTACCATCTCGATTCATACCGAGAATATTTTCCCCATTATCAAAAAATTCCTCTACTCAGATCATGAGATTTTTCTTCGCGAATTGGTTTCTAATGCCGTCGATGCCACGCAGAAAATTAAGCGCCTGGCCACATTAGGTCAGTACAATGGCGAACTCGGAGATATCACGGTAGAAGTAGCTTTTGATGAGAAAAAGAAAACCATCACCATTTCTGACAAAGGACTTGGGATGACCGCAGAGGAGATCAAAAAGTACATCAATCAGATTGCTTTCTCCGGTGCGACTGAGTTTGTTGAGAAATTTAAAGACGCTAAGGATGCCAACGAAATCATAGGGAAATTCGGCTTGGGATTCTATTCTGCCTTTATGGTGGCCAAAAATGTAGAAATCCATACGCTTTCCTATCAGGATGGAGCCGAACCTGCCATTTGGACTTGTGACGGTTCCACCGAGTTTGAAATCAAAAAAGGCAAGCGAAAAACCCGTGGTACAGACATTATTCTCCACATCAACGAAGACTCCGAGGAGTTTCTCGATAAGTGGAAGCTGCAGGTCATTTTGGACAAATACTGCAAATTCCTTCCCGTTCCGATCAAATTTGGCACCAAGAGTGAATCGGTAGAAGACGGCGTCGACGATAAAGGTGAGAAGAAGTGGAAATCCGTCGAAGTGGACAATATCATCAATACCACTTCCCCGATTTGGACCAAGTCGCCTAATGATCTGAAAGATGAGGATTATTTGAATTTTTACAAGGAACTCTATCCGATGAGTGAGGATCCGCTTTTTTGGATTCACCTGAATGTGGACTATCCATTTAACTTGACCGGAGTATTGTACTTCCCGAAAGTGAAGAATGAGTTTGAGTTGCAGCGCAATAAAATCAAGCTATTCAGCCGTCAGGTATTTATCACAGACGAGGTGAAGGATATCGTGCCTGAGTTTTTGATGTTGTTGCACGGAGTAATCGATTCTCCGGATATCCCATTAAACGTATCCCGAAGCTTCCTGCAGGCAGACGGAAACGTGAAAAAGATCAATAATTACATCACCAAAAAAGTTGCCGATAAACTTTCCGAACTGTACAAAAAAGACCGAAAAGCTTATGAGGCCAAATGGAATGATATTGGTCTTTTTGTGAAGTACGGGATGATCTCCGAGGATAAGTTCTATGA
The DNA here is from genome assembly GCF_024305035.1 of Algoriphagus sp. GTDB lineage: Bacteria > Bacteroidota > Bacteroidia > Cytophagales > Cyclobacteriaceae > Algoriphagus. Next base: position 2,951 of record NZ_JAMWZB010000007.1, on the reverse strand, counting down.
GAAAGGCAAGGAATTTACCCTGCTGAAAAACACCAAGAACGAGTACTTTACCCTCGATGAATATACCGAGAAAGTAAAGGCCATTCAGACCAATAAGGACGATCAGACGATCTTCTTATACGCCACAGATGTGGATAAGCAGGATAGTTTCATTGCATCGGCTAATAAAAAGGATTACGATGTGTTGATTTTAGATTCGCCAATCGATAGTCACTTTATTCAGCATATTGAAACCAAGCTCGACAAAACCCAACTCAAGCGGGTCGATGCCGATGTGGTAGAAAAGCTGATTCAAAAAGAAGATTCCTATGCTAACTTGCTCACCGAAGATCAAAGCAAGCAGGTGAAGGAACTCTTCGAAAAAGCGATCGACAACAAGTCCTACTCGGTAGAGATTGAAGGACTCAGCCCGGAGGAAATGCCGGTCACCATCACCATGGAAGAGTGGATGCGTCGCATGAAAGACATGGCCCAAACGGGCGGTGGAGGCCCGATGAGTTTCTACGGGCAAATGCCGGACAGCTATAAAGTGGCGATCAACGGAAACCATCCCGTAGTGGACAAAATTTTGAAAGCTGAAGGCGAAGAAGCCCAACTGCAGTTGGCCAAGCAAGCCTTTGACTTGGCAAAACTGTCTCAAGGACTTCTAACTGGGAAAGATCTGACTGCCTTTGTGAAGCGCAGTGTTGAATTGATTTAAGGGTCATAATTTACCCTCCGAGGGTATTCAATCCCTCGGAGGGTTTGATTTTTACGAATAAAGAATTCTGATCCTTGAGGTGTTCATGATCTCGATAGTCTTTTATTGAAATTAGGATCTAAAATAGAGACCTCATCGAAGGTCTTTTTTGATTTTCTTGGGGCTCAAAGGTTTACTTTAACCCGTCGAATCGCCGGGGATTTTTTAATTTTCCATTCCTACTCGTTATCCTATTGTTCATCACTAAAATCAGCTCGTTTATTAATAAATTGTATTTCAGTAGGTTAGAAGTATAATTATTTTGAGGACTAAAATATTTATTACTGATAATCAACTTCTTATGGTATACAATTGTAGATTTATTAGTGAATTGTTTGACTTTCTGAATGGGGGGAATAAGTTTGTTTCAAGTTTTTAGCGCTAAAAAAGTTAATTTAAATTCAACTTAATTATTAATTTTATGAAAATCTTATCAAGATTAATTTTCACTGTTTTTGTAATATCTTTTTTTTCGTGTATTGGAAAAGACGGTGACTTAGAGGATTTGTCCAAGGCAAAAGTTGAATATCTACCGGCATCAATTAGCCAAAAAGAGGCATTCGATACGTGGCTGAATAAAGGTTCTTCAGCTAGATTGGCTACAATTGAATATTCGTCTTCTGATCTGATCAAAATAGTTAATAAAGAGAAAGGGCTGATCAGAATGGCAGTAGTGAATAAAAATGATAAAAATTCAGCTTTGTCTTTTATTTTTAATGAAGACAATGAAATTGAATTTGAAGTTCTTTCACAAAGCCAAGCATTGAAGAACGGAAGTATCAAAAGTAAGTTGACTACATTGGAGGGGCAACTTATTCTTGAAGTTATTCATTTTCCAGATGGAGCTATTGAAATAATGAGGGGCGAATTCTATGATAATCTTAGGTTATATGGTTGGTGGTCTGATTTCGATGATTGCGTTGGGACAGTTGCTGCTCCATTTGATTCAAATGTTGCGAATATTGCAATGGATGTTGTATTCACGTCTGCTACCTTAGGGCTTTGGATGCCAACTGTACTAGGGGCATGTGCAGTAGTGGCTTCAGTATCTTAAATATATATGAAATGAAAAATCTGTTTATCTATTTCATAACTGTAAACATTCCGTTAGTGATAATTTTAAGTTTATATTTTAATGCTTTAATTCCGGTTTCATTATTTGCAATATTTATTGTATTTGAAGCATTTATTTATAGGCCTATTATTGATTATTTTAGATTGAAATCACTGGATATAATTAAGCCAAATGACTTTAGAAAAATGTTCGGTTTTTATAGATTTAAATTTTATAAAGAAATTTTATTCGGGGTGAAGTAAGGCTTAGATTTTATTTAATTGTTGAAATATTAGGATTACCTGATTTGACTTAAAAACTTTGTTTTGGATTCAAAGTTATCTCTTTTATTAATTTATTATTAATAAGTAAAAATTATTGCTAATGTTTGAAAATATCTAAATATATCCAAAGATAATATTTTAGCTGTATTTGTAAAAAAATCCGTTGGTATGATTTAACCTTCGGGGTTTCACAAAACCCAAAGGTTAGCCCCATCCCCGTCAACTCGACGGGGATTTTTTATTCATACACCATGATTAGTACTTGATTTGTTAATAATTTGTTTTTTAGAGGTCAGATGGAATGCCCATTTTAATCATCCCGCTCCCGAAACAAATTCGAGACAAGTTGTGTAAGATTTTTCTTTACGGGCATTTTATAACTTAAAAAAACAGTTGTTTATTAATAAATTGTATTTCAGTGAGTTATAAATATGAATATTTCTAGAACGAAATTTGTTGTAACTGATAGTCAATTGCTTAGGTGGTAAATTTGAAAAAATTTAGTCAAATTCTTGACTTTCTGATTGGGGGGGGGTATGTTTAGTTCAAGTTTTCGGCGCTGAGGGCTTTTTAATGAATTTTCAACCCATAAATTAATCGAAAATGAAAAAGTCGATATTTGTTTTAGGCCTTTTTGGGCTATTATGTGTAAATGAAGCGTCCGCTGCCTGGAGATATGAAATGCAGTATGAAAGATGCAATAATGTAAATGCAATATTTGCGGTCTGTCGACCAACTGAATTGTATATTGGTATCCACCCGAGCAACCCCGTCTTTGCTTAGTTTGATTTTTTATTAATGAAAAGTTTATAATAATTGGGCAGGAGTTCCTGTATTTTCTGGATGTTGGTGTCCATGATATGGTCGAATACAT
>NZ_JAMWZB010000069.1 GCF_024305035.1 Algoriphagus sp. | reverse complement strand
CCCAAATTCAAAATCTCAGTCCTCCTTTCAATTATTCTAATGCATAATTCGGGTTCAATTAACCACGTCACCCGCCATTGAGCCAAACGCCTGTTGTTATAGGGCGTTTTTCTATTCATTTCCAATTCCAGTTTTATTAATATGTTCAAGTAAAGCGTTTTCTAGATCGTTACAGACTTTCCAAAAATTTTTATCCATTTCTTCTATGTCAGCCTCTAATTGTTCTTCAGGGAATTTGTCAAATTGCTCTTGTCTGGCATCTGGTCCCTCAGGTACACCTTGTGGAAAATATGTTTGGTTGAATTTTCTCAATAGTCCAGCTATTGTAGAAAAGTTAAGAAATTCCAAGTCCTCAATTGTGTCTGCATTTTTGTCTGCACCACTGTTCATATAATGATCCCAAAGTCCGTCCGTTGTCAATGGTTCTATGTTAAACCATACTCGTTGGTCTCGAGTCAATTCTTGATAGTCTGAGAATCCAGTATCTACAATTTTTTCCCATGCTGATTGTGCTTCTTCTCTTGTCATTGCTTGTCGTTTTTTAAAATGCCCTATAACGGTTGGCAGCTTGCCGAAGGCGGGGCTTTCGAAGCACCATCTGTCAAGCTACCACTAATGTTTATTCGGAGCCGAAAAGTTTCTGCCACCACGAACGCCCCGCTTTTGGCAAGATGCTGTTATAGCCAGTGCTTTCTGTCAACTCTGATAATTTTACGGTCTTGGTTGGGTTGCCATTTATTTTTATGTATTCGTCCATAAACGGCAAGGTCGATTTTAACGCTATCCAACCAAACCCCATCTGTCTGTCCATTCGGATTTTATAATCATTATGCATTGGTAGTTGACCGATTACTTCTATGTCTAATCCGTGATTTTTAAAAAGCAATGCTGAAAAGCCTCCAATTTGAGGTTGGTCAACCCACTCTTTATACATTTCTGTTCCTTTGAAACTTATTTCATTAACACGCTTCACGTATACATCTGCAACTTTAAAATCTTCAATGCTTGGTCTGTCTGCCTTGTCTATTGTTGTTATTGCAATATAGTTTGTCCCAACTTCAGTTTCTTGTTCGTCAGTCAGAACAAAAGCCCCACCATAATTTCCATTATCCATTTTATAAACTAGACAGTCTCCTTTTTTGAAAATGGAATTGTATAATTTCTTCTTAGTCCGTTTTCTTGGCTTGTCTTTTTCAGTTTGAAGTTTGGATAGGAACTTGTTTAGAACTTTTTCTCTTGACCTTAAGTCCGCAGATGATGCATCTAATTCTTTCCAAATTCTAATATCTTCCCCGCTATTGATAATATGCTCAACCTTTAAAAATATCTCTTTGTCAAGTGCTTTGCATTCCCATTGTGCATTTGCAATAGCAAACCAAAAGTTTGGTACATCTTCTTCAATATTTATTGTCTCTTGGTTTTCGTCAATAAGTCTTTTTGTAATTTCCGATACAGAAAGTCCGTCATTATACAAGTCAACAAATTGCTCGTATATGTCAGCATACGTGTCGTTTGAACTTATTCCTGTTCCCCAAGCTCCCATTTTAGTTATTCTTTCTTTTTATTGATGTCGTCATTTAGCATTGGCTATAACGTTTTGCGGCTTGGCGAAGGTGGCGATTTAACCACAAATGTTCATACGAAG
>NZ_JAMWZB010000068.1 GCF_024305035.1 Algoriphagus sp. | reverse complement strand
GAGGACAATCCTGATTGCTAACGCAATTAAACCGACATTCCCCGTAAAATTCCTGACTTCCAATCGGACAATAAATTCCGCTTCCGCCTGTCTCCAATGAAATGAGTAAGTCCAAAGATCCTACCCTCAGGTCAGGTAAAACTTCTGCCACATAACCTGTTTTTGAAAAATAAAGGTCTTCGCCGCTCTTAATTTTGATCATGAAATAGCCCGATTGATCGGTTTTTTCAAAGATGATAGGTCCACCAAACTCCCCTGATGGTTCCACTTTGACATCTGCAATCGGCTCTTGAGTTAAATCGTCGATCACATACCCGGCTAAATAAATGAATTCAGGTTCACAGGTTTCACCTACACACACCTCACCAGCTTGACACGTGACTAACTCATCCAGAGTACACTCGGAGGTCATTTCGACTGTCTTATTTAATGAGGTAATATCATCTATAACCAAAGTGACAGTACTATACCCCTGCTTTTCAAAAAAGAGCATATCTCCGAGTTGAACCGTTTGAGTGGTGGTAAACATACCGTTATTGGAGATGGCAAGGATTTCCCCATCGCTATTTTTGACCAGAACATTGGATAGTGCGTTAAGCCCATCTGCATCATAAACCTCTCCGGTGATCGCGTATAATCTAGGAACACAGGATCCATTTTCACAGAAATATCCCGGAGGACAGGAAATTCCTTCACATTCAAGCGTTTCCATTTCGATAACCAAATTGGAATTGCTCGCTAAAATCGGATCCGTGGTGATGGAACTATAACCTGCAGCAGTAAATTGCAATTGTTCGCCTGAATCAATGACTACTTGGTACTGCCCATTTTCGGATGTGGTGAAAAGCGTTTCACCTCCAGAAGCCAAGCTGATGGAAACATTCTCAAGGTTTTCGAGGGAATTGAGATCCATAACCCTCCCTGTGATAATTATTGGATCCTCTAAACATTGCCCTTGATAACAAACCGTCCCCTCAGGACAGTTAGTCACCAAGCACAAATCATCAGGTTCCAAACACAGACCGTCTCCTACACAGATAGTTCCAGGAGGACAATCCTGATTGCTAACGCAATTAAACCGACATTCCCCGTAAAATTCCTGACTTCCAATCGGACAATAAATTCCGCTTCCGCCTGTCTCCAATGAAATGAGTAAGTCCAAAGATCCTACCCTCAGGTCAGGTAAAACTTCTGCCACATAACCTGTTTTTGAAAAATAAAGGTCTTCGCCGCTCTTAATTTTGATCATGAAATAGCCCGATTGATCGGTTTTTTCAAAGATGATAGGTCCACCAAACTCCCCTGATGGTTCCACTTTGACATCTGCAATCGGCTCTTGAGTTAAATCGTCGATCACATACCCGGCTAAATAAATGAATTCAGGTTCACAGGTTTCACCTACACACACCTCACCAGCTTGACACGTGACTAACTCATCCAGAGTACACTCGGAGGTCATTTCGACTGTCTTATTTAATGAGGTAATATCATCTATAACCAAAGTGACAGTACTATACCCCTGCTTTTCAAAAAAGAGCATATCTCCGAGTTGAACCGTTTGAGTGGTGGTAAACATACCGTTATTGGAGATGGCAAGGATTTCCCCATCGCTATTTTTGACCAGAACATTGGATAGTGCGTTAAGCCCATCTGCATCATAAACCTCTCCGGTGATCGCGTATAATCTAGGAACACAGGATCCATTTTCACAGAAATATC
>NZ_JAMWZB010000067.1 GCF_024305035.1 Algoriphagus sp. | reverse complement strand
GGATTGGCGCACCTGTATTTTGAATTAATTCACCCTTTTGAAGATGGAAATGGTCCAATTGGACGAGCAATTGCAGAAAAAGCATTGGCTATGGGAGCCAAGCATCCCTTGATCACTTCACTTTCCAGTACCGTAGAGCGAAATAAAAAAGCGTATTATCAGGCATTAGAGCGTGCTAATGGCGCTTTGGAGGTGACAGATTGGTTGGTGTATTTTTCTGAAGAAGTATTGAAAGCCCAAATCAATGTGCAGAAATTGATTCTATTTATTGTTGAAAAGGCTCGCTACTTTGAGGAATTCCGGAATAAACTAAATGAGCGTCAGTCAAAAGTCGCGCTGCGATTGTTTCGGGAAGGACCGGAGGGTTTCAAAGGTGGTCTGAGTGCCGAGAATTACATTCGTATTAGCAAAACTTCTCCTGCTACTGCAACCAGAGATCTGACGGAAATGGTAGCCCTCGGAGCCCTTAAAAAGACTGGTAAACTTAGGCATACGGGATACTATTTGCCAATGGTGGAAAGCCTGCACTGAATTTTTTCATTTTGAATTCAGGTAAATAATGTTTTTCACCATTTGGACTGATTTTTTCTCATGCAAAATGGGTACAACGCTGTTTTCAGATTCAGCGCATTTCGTCTCGGTTTCTGTTCAATACACTAATAACCAATTTCTTCACGGTGTCCATTTCCTCTGGCTTGCTTGATGCGATGAAGAGCGTTAAGCTGGCAAGAGCGTCGTTACTTATGATTGAAATTCCTTCGCTAGTATGCAAAAGGTCATTGTGCTGCAAAAATAAAAGGAAGCATGCGGCTGCAATTCGTTTGTTGCCATCTACAAATCCATGATTCTTGACGATCAGGTAGAGTAGGGTTGCTGCCTTTTCTTCCAGGGTAGGATAGAAGTCCTCTTCGTCGAAGCCTTTGCTGATTTGTGCGATTGCACTTTCAAAGCTTCCATCTTTCTCTTTACCAAATACACCGGATTCAAAATCTGACCTCATGGATTTAATTACCTCCTGATATTGAGCTAAATCAGGATAGTTTGCTTTTCTTTTACTTAAGCCTTTTTTGTCTAGATTTTCATGATCGTAATCATCAAGTAGTTCCAGACCCTTGGCAAAGTGGTTGAGCCAATCCAAATTTTGATCTTCCTCTTTTTGCTGAATTGTTCTGCTTAATATCCGGATCCCATCCTTTAAAGTTTGGACTTCTTGTTCTTTCTGAGCTAGTCTATTTTCATTGATGGCGTAGCCTTGGATAAGGTAATCTTTCAAGCGCTTGGTGGCCCAAATTCGGAATTGGGTTCCTTGTAGTGATTTGACCCGGTAGCCAACCGAAATGATTACATCTAGATTGTAGTGCTTAATTACTTTCTCCTGTGTTTTCCCCACTATAGCTCCATGTGTAGTGGTATGTCGGAATTCCCGACATACCACTGGCTCTTCTAATTCCCCTTCCTTAAAAACATTTCGGATATGCTCAGTTATCGTACTTCTTCCCTTTCCAAAAAGGGCTGCAATTTGTTCTTGAGATAGCCACACCGTTTCCTGCTCAAATTTTACCTCGATTTGAGTCTGGCCGTCGCTTCCTTGATATATTTCGATTTGGTTGTTCATTTTTTACTTAAATCTTACTCAGTTTTCTTTTTTCTGGCCTCATCCTGCATCTCAGCCGTTGTTATGGTCAGTTTGTTTCTGGTTGTTTCCTAATGTTTCTAGTTGTTTTATCATTTCACCCAATTTAGCAAAAGATTGTACCGCCAAAAAACGGTACAAATATGCAGGGAAATCGCTTTTGAAGTTTTTTAAAATCGGGCAATTTTTGATAATTTTAG
>NZ_JAMWZB010000066.1 GCF_024305035.1 Algoriphagus sp. | reverse complement strand
TCTTCCCTAAGGATGATAGAGACAAGCGGGATATTTTGCCGATTTGGTAGTTGAGCTTGAAAAATGGAATATATCATTAACTATTTTTTCAACTATTTCCCTTTTGTTATTCATATTTCCAATCCATATCAATTTAAAAATAGAATTGGTGAAATTTAATTAAAAGCAAACCTTTTGGGCCTATTTTTTCTTTCTTTCGGGAATTCATTTCATTAAAAATGAAATTGGAAGAAGGCCAAAATTTGGCAAATTCTCTGCAAATTTTGGAGCTCTATTGATACTCCTTGCAAGAGAACTTTTTTTAATTAATGAAAAAAAATGTTGCCGAAATTTTGATGGCCTATCTTTTTCTGATTTAAAAATCCCTGAACTACCCTAATTTCAAGATTATAAGAGTTGATAATGGCTTATTTAGTCTTGCTCTCCTGGAATTTTGGGTTCTCACTGTAAAATTAAAGCAATTAGTCCGGATCTGAAAACTAATTTCATTGTTGATCCCGTCTTAGGTTTTAATAGAAACAAAGTCTTTAGGTTTTAGCTTGCATGCAATTTAATTCCTAGGAAATAGTTTGGATAAAAATGAAAATTAGTTAATATTCGTGGTTTAGCTAAGAGCTAACTTGGGAAATGAATAATATTGGTTATGCCTAATTGTAAATCTTCTATTTAAAAATCACTGGCTTATTTCATTTAAAAATCATGTTAAAAATAGTTTTATTAATATTTACCTCTTTTTTTTTACTCATTGCTTCTTTTATTGCGTATAAAGGCTTAAAAAAGGAATTACCTTCAAAGTTCATCGGTTTTTCATTTGCAATATTGGCTTTGTTTTTTATTGCTCATGTTTTATGGTTTGAGTTCGGGCTGATTGAAGTTTATCCACATCTTTTAAAGACTGTTAGCCCAATTATGTTTTTGCCAGCTCCACTCTTCTATCTGGGAGTTATGCAGCATGCCTTTGGATCTTCTTGGAAAAAAAATCATTTTATTCACTTTTTGCCTTTTTTATTTCACTTTTTGGAGCTTATTCCTTTTTATACTAAGTCATTGGAAGAAAAAAAAATGATCGCAACCATGGTTCTTGGTGAAGATTTTGGAAGGGTAACCTTAGCGCATGGGTTTATTCCAGGTGTTTGGGTGGAAATTTTCAGATTTGTACTAATGGTTGTTTATTTTTTCATATCTTGGAGGATTCTTTTCTCAAATGGCTATTTTTTTGGTAATTCGGCTCAATGTACTATTAAAAAATGGATGAAACCCACTCTTTTACTGTTTGGTTTTTTTCAACTTGTTTTACTTATTCAATTATCTATGCAGTTACAATCATTTTTTACAAATATGGTTTTTCCGGAAATTAAATTGGTAAGTGTCATATTAATTTTAATAGGAATCACTTTTTATCTCTTTTATTCATTTAAAAATATGCATATCAATTTTGCTGCTCATCAGAAAGTTAATCCCAAAGCAGAATTAGAAAACAGACCTTCCTTGGATTTAAAATTCTATACAACGAAAAATAATGGAAATAATATAGATTTATTGGAAGAAGATGTAGAGTTATTTAGAGAAAGATTTAAAATGTTACTAGAGGATGAATTGATCTATCTTAAACCTGATTTATTAATTCGTGAGTTTGCTGTTACAGTAGGGGTTTCCCATAGAGTCGTTTCTGAAATTTCGATTTCACTTTATGGAAAGAAATTCAAAGATTTAATCAACTCATTTAGGGTGTCTTACGCTAAAGAGAAAATCGAAGATGGATACTTGGAATCATCCACCGTTGAGTCTTTAGCTGCCGACTCAGGGTTTAACTCAAGAATCACATTTTATAATGTTTTCAAAAAAGAGTTTTCAATTAGCCCTACAGAATATTGGAATAGTATTAAGACTTAATTTTCCTTGCGGTTTAGTAAGTTTCTTAGCCATAAGTGGTTTTTTGTTCCATTTTGGATTTTTTTAAAAGGGCCTGCCAATTCGAAAAGGACTAATCCTAATAAGGACATTTTTCATTATACCCTTAATTGTTATGGGTTTGTTACAAACAAAAGTTCTACCATGAATTTCAACAAAAACAAACCTAAAAAAGACAAGTAGAAAGACACAGGACCTGATGAATCCTGTCTTCAGAGCTACCTGTACGTATCCACCCCACCAAGTACATCTTTCATAGTTCCCCTACCAGCTGTAGGTT
>NZ_JAMWZB010000065.1 GCF_024305035.1 Algoriphagus sp. | reverse complement strand
ATGTCACCAGAAAATAACATTACACAGTTTTCAGAAATAATAAGTACATAATTTTCAGAAAGTAAAAGTACACAATTCGGTTGGGATCAAATGGCTCTTGCCCATGGGCAAGAGCCATTTGATCGGGTTTTTAAATTATCGGCTATTCTGGTTTTTTTGGTTTCCAACAAAGCCGATAAAAAATGGACAAAGCGACTTTAAACAACTGGATTATGTACCATGAAATTATCAAACTGGATTCTTTTGGATTCAGTAAAAGAAAGATTGCCAAATATCTGGGGATGAATTGGCGCACGGTCAACAGGTATCTAAAAATGAGTGATGAAGAATTTGAGGAGTTTCTTTCCAAACCTTCACCAAGAAACAAAGTACTTTCATCCTATGCGGATTTTATTTTGGGCAGGCTCAGGCTTTATCCTGAGACTTCCGCTGCTCAAATGTTTGACTGGCTAAAAGAAGCTCATCCCGATTTGCCTAAGGTATCAGAGCGGACGGTTTACAATTTTGTGATGTTTCTACGCAGAGAGCACAATCTTCCCAAAGATCCTGCTCAAAGAGAATTTTTTGCCGTAGAAGAATTCCCTTACGGGGAGTATGGGCAGGTAGATTTTGGCCAGTATACTTTGGACTGCGGGTCTCAAAAGAGGAAAAAAGTCTACTTCTTTGCCATGGTACTATCCCGTAGTAGGGCAAAGTCAGTAAGTTTTCTTGACAGGGCATTTACAGCCGCAGATGTATGCGTCTGCCATGAAGCAGCTTTCGAGTATTTTGGAGGCATCCCCAAAAACATCCTTTATGATCAGGACAGGACTTTGCTGGTAGATGAAAACATGGGTGACCTTATCCTGACCCATGAATTTAGGGCCTATGCCACTCAACGGAAGTTCAAGACGGTTTTTTGCCGAAAAGCAGACCCCCAAACTAAAGGGATGGTTGAAAATGTTGTCGGCTATGTCAAGAAAAACTTTTTGCACAATAGAAAATTCATCCACCTGGAAATACTTAACCAGCAGGCTCTAGAATGGCTTGAAAGAACCGGTAACCGCAATGTACATAATGTGACCAAACGCAGCCCTTTAGAAGAGCTGGCCACCGAAAGATCCTTTATGGAACCCTTCACACCCATTGAAACGCTTTTGGAGGCTTTTAAAAAGTATACTGTGAGGAAAACCAACCAGATAAGTTACAAAGGTAACTACTACTCTGTTCCTCAGGGGACATACCAACCACAGGGGACAGAAGTGCTGGCAAGGGTCATCAATGGCAAGCTTGAGATCCTCACCCTTGAAAAAACACTGATCTGTACCCACTCGCTCGCCGAGGGTGTAGGAAGGACAATCATCAATACTGATCACAAGAGGGATAAGAGTCAAAAGATCAACGATATGATGCAATCCCTTTCAGAATGTTTTACCCGCCGGGAAGCTGCAATGGAATACTTCGAGCAGATCAGAACCAGGTACGGACGCTATATCAGAGACCAGATGCATATGATCAAAAGATGTACGGTGGAAGCACCAAAAGAGGTATTAGATGAAACTCTGGACTTCTGTGTTAAAAACAGCTGCTTGGGAGGCTCTGAGTTCGAGCAGATCATGTATGTTATCTGGGACAGCCATGGAAGCCTACAGGAAAACCAACCTGACCTTGAAGTCAAACCAATGGACAGGCAGACACAGAAAAAGGCCAACGAAATACCAGAGAAAAGCAATCTGGCTGACTATGAGAATATCATTGATGAAAATTAACTATCCAAAACCCCTATGAAAATTACAGATAAAATCAATGCACAGTGCAGGCAGCTCCGGTTGCCTGCCATTGCTGAAACCGCAACAAAAACCGCTCATCAGGCTGATAAGGAAAAAATCACGTACTTAGAATTTCTATCCGAATTATTAGCTACTGAACTGGGCCTTAGAATGGAAAAAGAAAAAGATCGTAGAAAAAAGAATGCCAGATTGCCTCTCAGCTACAACCTGGACCTGTATGACTTTACCTGTGAAAACAGCATGGAGAAGCAGCAACTCAAACAGCTCAGAGAATTAGTATGGCTGGAACAGAATTTTAATCTGGTATTGATGGGACCATCGGGAACCGGGAAAACATACATCGCCGCAGGACTCTGCTTTGATGCCATTGACAAAGGATATAGGGCTTACTTCCAGACCATGGAGTCTTTGATCAAAGTATTGAAAATGAAAGATATGACAAGAAAAGCGGCTGCAGAATACAAAAGGATAACTTCAGCACATTTACTTGTTATTGATGATATTATGATGTTCCCTGTTACTAAACAAGATGCAGTCGCTTTCTTTAACCTTATTAACCAACTTCATGACAAAGCTTCTTTGATAATTACGACAAATAAGTCACCTGCTGAGTGGGCGGATGTTCTCAATGATCAGGTACTCACAACTGCAATCTTAGACAGAGTTTTGCACAGATGTGAAATCATAAAATTGTCTGGAAAATCATACAGATTACAGAACAGAAAAACTATCTTTAATAAAGAAAATAACCAAACCTGAACCATGCCGGATTGTGTACTATTACTTTCCTTTTTTGGTGTACCTCTATTTTCTTAAAGTTATGCATTGTTGCTTTCTGGTAACA
>NZ_JAMWZB010000064.1 GCF_024305035.1 Algoriphagus sp. | reverse complement strand
TTTGGGTTATGCTTAGTAAAAGATTATGTAAAGTAAGTGACAGATTACACGTTTCTCTTTCAGTAAACAGCAATTTTCAATCACATTACTTTACATAATAACAAGGTTTAAAAAAGCTTAAGCCAGTCTAAAAGGTTTTCATTAGACAACCATACTGGATCCTTTTCTGGCACAACTGAGATGTATGCTTTTTCGATAGCCTCCCGTTTTGCACGTGAGTCTGCCCGGGCATAGACCTCAGTTGTTTGCACAGAAACATGGCCGAGTATATCGCGGATATAAACCAGATTCACGCCGGCCTGTAATAGATGCATTGCCTTGCTGTGCCTAAGCGAATGTGGTGATATTACAGGAATCAGTTCTGGCTTTAATTTTCTGGCCATGTTGGCATATTTCTGTAAAATATAGTTTACACCAGCCCGTGTAAGTTTTTCCGATCTACTGTTGAAGAAAAGTGGATGCGTGTGTTTATGGGCCTGGACAAGACCATGTTCTTCAAGGTAAGGTCTTAATAACCTCACCTGATCGGCAAGCATGGGAATGATGCGGGTTTTATTTCCTTTCCCGGCTATCCGGATTGTGCTCAACTTATCAAGCCTAAGACTGGATGGAGTCAGATCAATAATCTCTTGGACACGCGCACCAGTATCGTACAATAATGAAAGTAAGGCCAGATCACGTCTACCTTTAACGGTGTGGATATCCGGTTGCTGCAAAAGCATTTTTATTGCATCGATCGAAAGGTAGCTCATTGGTATTACCGACTTATTTTTCATCGGTATTGACAGTATTTTCTGAAACTCATGCAAATGCTCAGGATTTTGGTACTGAACGTAACTGAAGAAAGCGTGGACCGCAGCCAATCGTGCATTCCTTGTTGCGTTACTGTTTTTGCGCTCCGATTGCAACCAGTCCAGAAAACCGACGACTGCTCCCTGGTTGATGTTTTCTAATGACAACTTTGATACAGAGATGCCTTGGGTTTGCATGTATCCTATGAACAGAACGAATGTATCCCGATAAGCCTTGATTGTATGTTTACTGGCTCCACGCTCGTGGGCCAAATACCCGGTCAGAAAACCAGTCAGGTATTTTGAAAAGTCAGTAGGTTTCATGGCCTGTTATGTTAGGAAAAACATTTATGCAGATCCTGTCGATATCCCTGAGCAAGCCAGGGTACATTGCTGACACCAACCTAACATAATGATTCGTGGATTCGATTGCCTGATGCCCCAGATAGGTTGAAAGAACCGGTAAGCAACAATAGATGTCCATGCCATTCTCAGCCATCATTGCCAATGAATGGACGCTAAATGAATGACGTAATGCGTGTGGTGTTATACCACGACCTTTTGGGATTCCGGCAATGGATAATAACCGGGAAAACCAGCGGCCGAAGCAATCGTATGATATTTTTTTTCCGTCAAGTGCAATGAAAAATCGGTCATCCTTTTTCAGGCTGGAAGGCAACTTATTCTTATAAAAAGTATATTGCCTAAGTACTATAGCCAACGAATCTGAAAAGGGAATCACACGTTCTTGTCCGTTCTTACTGTCACGTACAAGGATGATCCTGTCATCCAAGTTGACATCAGTGACAGATAAGGCCAATGCCTCGCCGCCTCTAAGGCCTGTAGCAAAGAGCAACCTTAATAGTGCAGGTACTGCAAATATGATTTGCTTCAATCCCTTTTGAATCCGAAAATTATCAGCTGCCTCAAAAAGTCGCTGAAGTTCATCCTTTGAAAAAACATAGGGTGTAAAGTCACTTTTATATCTGGGCAAACGCATGACATAAGAGCGAATGCCCTGTTCATTAAGGAATGACGCCAGCTTGTTGATGAGCACTGCGCGATGAAAGTTATATGATGAGGACAGGTTAATCCCTGCCTGCATCCATGATTGAGAAAGTTCCGCAGTAATACCCAACTTCGTTTCGCCTCGTTCAACAGTAAAGCGGTCAAAAACTGCAAATATGAATTCCTCTGTTCCCTGCTTAAAGCCCAATTGCCTTTTATAATCGAGATATTGATCAATATACGGGGCATATATTCCGATGAAGTTACGCATAAAAACACCCTCCTTTCTGATTATAGAAGTCGTCAGAAACTGCAGATACTTCAAGCATGCATTGCTTCATGGATGATAGGTCTACCCGTAAATAATTTTTTGTTGAACGGGAATTTTCATGACCAAGCACTTCTGTAATTACCGGTAAAACTGTCTTCTGCTCCAGGAGTAAACTGGCAAGGCTGTGACGAAGTGCATGCGGTCCGTGGTGCCGATGGCCGATATTGACCCCTGAGCTTATAAATGCGCGATTCACAAGACTGGTTATTCCACAAGTATACATCCGTCCAAATGGGGACCGTCCAGACAGGAACACGTAGGGCTCACCAGAAACCGGCCTCCCGAACTTCAGGTAATCAATGATTCCCTCTCCGACTTCAGCAAGTAAAGGTAATTGGAGTGGACGCCCCGTTTTGAACTGACATATCGATATTGTACTCTGTTCCCAACATAGGTTCTCGAACTTAAGTCCGGCAATATCGGATGCTCTCAAACCGAGTCTGGCGGCAATTAATACGATGGCATAATTACGTTTACCACAAACACTTGAGCGATCGATCTTATCTATCATCCTCTGAATTTCATCGGCCTTGAAGACAGAAGGCAGTTTGGCTTGTTTTCTATAGTTATCTTTAGGAACGGAAAGTGAAGTGTCTGTTTTTATTAGTTCTTGTTGGAAGAGAAACTTCAAAAACCCTCTGATCGCTCTTAAAGTCATATGAGCTACAGTTGAATGCCTAACATCTAAGGTTTTAAGGTAATCCAGGATGACAAATTTGCCCACCTTATCCATAGAGTTGATTCCTTTCTCATTCAGATGAATGAGAAATCTGCTCAGGTAATGTTCACGCTCCCTTATTGTTGATGCCTTTAATCGGAGTGAGACCAGATGGTTTATAAACAGCTTTACCAAATCTCCAATATGGCCGTCCAACATGATCCGTTCCCGGGTGCTGGCTAAGGAACCAGTCTCATAATACTCGCACAATACATTGACAATTTTTACAATGTCCTTGTCTCTTTTTGAAAGGGTAGCATAATCAAACTCCCCAAACTGGCTTAGTAAATATTGCCTACCGACACCAGAGTTGAATTCAGAAATACCTTGTTCCAGTAACTGGCGTCCCATTCTTCTCCAGTAGATACGATACCAATTTACTGTGCTGTCCGTCCTTAACAGTTTGTGCTTCAATACTTCTCCCGCGTCGTAAATGAGCTGGTCGAAGGCTTCGTTTATTTTTTTCATAACAGGTTGTTTTTCATGACTGTACCATTACAATCATGAGAACAACGCTTATTATTATGCAAAGTATGTTCGCCTGCTAATAGACCTCAATGCTGCTTTTGTAGTGCTTACTTTACATAATCTTTTACTATCCATAACCCAAA
>NZ_JAMWZB010000063.1 GCF_024305035.1 Algoriphagus sp. | reverse complement strand
ACAGGATTATGTATACATTTTTGTTATGTAAAAAACTTGGCGTAATATGCTGATATTTAAAGCCTTATTCGCCAAGTCGTTTACATAATATTCAGCTATTTCCCTAAGCTTTCAAGCCAGGTGAGTAGTCCTTTGTTGTTTTGCCATGTTGGCTCTGAAGAATCTGGTACCAAGCTTGTTTTTTCCAGTGCTTCCCGCTTCAGTCTGTTGTCTATCCGTATATAGATTTCAGTGGTGGTCACTGATACATGTCCCAGAAAATCCCTGATCGCAATGATATTTACTTCATTTTGCTGAAGCAAGACAGCTTTCGAGTGTCTCAGCGAATGTGGACTTACCCCATTAGGGATAAGTGAAGGATCGGTTGATCTGGCCATCTTTGAATATTTCTTAATGATCGCTGTAATTGCCATCCGGGTCAGCTTATCTCCCCTTCCGTTGCCGAATAATGGGTAGTCCGTGGCTCTATCCAGCAATAATCCATTTTCCTGCATATATTGCTTCAACAGCATTCCTATCTGTTCGCATAGTGGTACCAAACGGGATTTATTACCCTTTCCGTCCAGTCTAAGTAACATGGGTTTGCCAAAATTTATTCTGGAAGGGACCAGATCTGCTATTTCCTGTACCCTGCTTGCGCATTCAAACATCAAAGACATGAGTACCTGATCACGTCTCCCTTTCTTTTTTGAAGTATCCGGTTGGGAGAGCAGTAGTTTAATGCCTTCTGCAGTCAGGTATACAATCACCGGTGCAGGGGCCTTTTTTACTTTTATGGAGAGTATGCCCTGCCATTCCCCTATATTATCAGGATACTTATACGTGAGAAAACGGAAAAAGGAATGAAGGGCGGCCAGCCTTGCATTCCGGGTAGATACACTGCAGCCCCTGTCTGTCTCCAGCCAGTCAAGGAATCCAACAACCCGGTCCCGGGTTATATCCTTGAAGTCAATATGCTCAGCTCCAATTCCGTGGACCTTCCGCATATACAATAACAACAGAATTACCGTATCACGATAGGCACTTATCGTATTTCGGGAATATCCCCTTTCACCCACCAGGTAATTGACCATGAACTGGGTCAGGTATTTTGAAAAGGCGGTCTGTTTCATGGGGTACTCCGGTAGTTAAGTTCCGAGAATATGTACGAACAGATACTGTCGGTCTTATCAAGTAGATCAGGATACATTTCCGAGGTCATGCGCACATACCTATCGGTGGAAGCCAGGGATGTATGGCCGATATACATTGAAAGTATGGGCAGGATGTAATATAGATCCTTGCCCTCCTTGAGTAAGTGAGCCAGTGCCCTTATACAGAAACTGTGGCGCAAATCTTGGATTCTGGGTCCCACGGTCTTACCCCGATGCTTTATGCAGGCCATTTTCAGTATTTTATTCCACCACTGTGAAAAACCATTTGCCTGGCATCCGCAGCCATTGAGCTTTACAAAAAAATAGTCACTGTTGGAGGGCAGCAGATCTCTGTACTTTCGGTATTGAACACATATGGCAGCCAATGATCCTGATATGGGGACCAACCGATCCTTCCCGTTTTTAGTGCTACGCAACGTCAGGTAATTCTGTTCCAGGTTTACGTCCCTGTTGGTCAGCTTTACGGCTTCCCCGATTCGGATCCCTGTTGATGCAAGCATGCGTATCAGTGCCGGCAGCACCATGATGTGGGTTCTGGCATGCCTGTCATATAGTGTAAGCCTATCACAGGCGGCGTAGATTGCACCGATCTCTGCCTCGGAAAATATATAAGGAACAAACCTTTCATCCCGGGGACCGGGTATCCGGGGCGGAATAAAAGTCTCATGTCCAAGATTGGACAGGTAAACCGAAAACTGGCGTAAAAAACAGTTCCTGTGACTCCACGTATCAGCTGCCTCACCGGGCCTTTTGGCACACCACTCTTCTGCAAGTTCAATGGTGACGGTAATACTCCGCAAACCTTTCTCCCTGGCAAACCTGTCAAAAGCGAATAAACTGAATCTACTTGACCCTGATTTGAAACCAAGGTTATGCCGCATGGTAAGAAAGTCATGGATCAATGGTGCGAGTACACCCCGCTTCACATAGTCGTTACGCATAAAAAGCCCCTCCTTTCTGTGTATAGAACGTTTCCGGAATGTCAGGTGCCTCAAGGGCACATTGTCTGAGGGTCTCAATATCTATTCGCAGATAACACATCGATGTTTGAATATTGGAATGCCCCAGTATATCTGAGATAACAGGCAGCGAGACCTGGCTCTCCAGAAGCATGCTCGCCATGGTATGCCGCAGGGAATGGGATCCATGTTTCCGGTCCCCGACCTTAATCCCGGAACCTAGAATAATCCGGCTAGCTATCGAGGAAACCATTTTAGAATGGATGGGTTGGTGTGGAAACCTCTTTTCCAGAAAAATATAAGAGTCTTTGGATATTGGCCGGGCATACTTGATGTAATCAATCAGTGCCTCCCCAACATCTGTGGTAAGGGGCAACCGAACTGTTTCCCCTGTTTTACCCTGCTGGAAGAAAATGGTGTTTTGTGACCACTGCAAATGACCAAACTCAAGCCCACTGATGTCTGAGGCCCGAAGGCCCAACCTTACGGCCAACATGACAATCGCATAATCCCTTTTTCCGGCAGAAGTGCTCCTGTCTATCGAGTCCAAAATCGCCAATACTTCTTCCTTGGTATAAACTGAAGGTAGTTTGGCTTGTTTTTTATAATTATCTCTCGGGACAACAAGTGAAAGATCCTTTCCTGTTCTTCCAAGCCCGTAGAGGTACCCCAAGAAGTTGCGTATTATGGACAGGGCGAGGTGTTTTGCTCCGGCAGCATCCGGCAATAATACAGATACGTAATGTATGATTACAAGTGTGGACAGGCTTTCGGGCGAACTAATTCCGGCTTGGTGCAGATAAGTTTGAAAACGGTACAGGTACCAAGAATGTCCGCGTAAAGTTTTTTCATTTAACCTCAAGGACCTTTTATAAGCAACATATTGCTCGATGACCCTCCCAATCTCACCGGTTAAGACTACCTTTTCCCCCATAAAAGTCCTCTCAATCATTTTACCTGTTTCAGAAAATTGGGCAAGACTAACAGCACATCGATAACAATGTTTCTGATGTTTAGAAAGTGTTGAAACATTGCGATTACCATAGGTTACAATTAGATAAGACGCTACGGTTTCTGAATCGACCCGCTTAAGGCCCCTAGAGTCCATAAACGCCCTGATCCTTTGCCATATCCAATTATAAATGGAAATAGTCTGTTTTCCCTTGCCAAGACCGGCTAGATGTTGGGTTGCTGCTTCTGTTAACTCCTCGAAAGTGGAATAATATCTGTTCATTGGTCATAAATGTTTAAGTATGCGGAATTGCATGAACCAAGATGAACATTATTATGTAAATTATAATCGAGTTATTGACCTCATTAACAGGATATTAAGAGAGTGTTTTTACATAACAAAAATGTATACATAATCCTGT
>NZ_JAMWZB010000062.1 GCF_024305035.1 Algoriphagus sp. | reverse complement strand
TTAGCCTCTTTTAAAAACTCTTCCCAAAACTTAGTCCGGCCCAATAAGGATTGAAAGACCAAATTTTCCCAGCTCTTACCGGAAAAGTAACAATTGGCGTATAACCAAACCTAAAAAAGAATCCCCCTTCCGGTTTTTGGTACCTGTATCCAACTCTAAGAGGAATAAAGGCGTCAAAAACTACTTTCTTGATTGTTTCAAATGTTTCCGAATCAAAATCAAAGCTTGTGTTTAAATAAGAAGTGAATCCCATACCCAATTCCAGATGATGATTTGACTTGCCATATAGTGCAGATATCTCTAATGGCAAAGCAGGGAGCCAACTAGTCTTCGAGTCTATATTTCTATTAGGCCATATAGAAAAACCTGCACTGGCATTTAACTTTAGCTTCCCTTTTTGATGGAAAATCTTGCTGTAGTTAATCGCATAGAATCCAGAACTTCCGCCAACTTCAAGATAAACCCCTTTTTTTGCGGTGAAGGTTCCGGGTTCGGTCTGAGCTGTTGCCCCTGAAGAAATAGCGAAAGCCAAGATCAAAACAAGCAATAACGAAGATTTATGTTGAATATTCATGGTTTTTCAATTTCGTGGTATGGTATTATTAGGTCAATTTTCAATTATAATTTGTTCTCGTAAGACATGATCTCCAGAATAAATATGAAGGAAATAAGTTCCGGGTTGTAAGCCTTTTGTATCTAAATAAACCTTATTTTCTGCAGATTTCCCAGTCCCCACCAGCTTCTCAGTACGATCAAAAATGTCAACTTTAAATATAATAATGGCCGGCTTATTTTTCTGAGTCTGTGATTCTCCATCTAAAGGTTCTCCTAATTGATTTTTTTCAACATCATATTCTACGAACAAATCACCGGATGAGGGATTGGGATAAATTTTAAAATCACCAGATGACATCGTATAACTGCAAGGTTGGACAGTTATTCCAGTCAAATGAGTTGCGCCACACCCGTTGTTGACCGAAACGCGAACCGGACCGTAGGAATTATTGTAGGAAGGAAGATAAAATGTTATCGTATTATTGGATGTGTTCTGGACAGTCCATCCCGAAGGATAAGTCCAATTATAGCTATATCCATTTTGGTGACCTGTGGGAACATTTGCAGTATAAGTATATGAATTACCATTACAAACCATCCCGGGACCTGATACCGATACTTGATACTGACTAAAAGAACCTATTTGGACAGAAAAGTTTCTTTTGGTACTATACCAAAAACCACCTCCTGGTTTTGAAATTGAACCCTGAACAGATATGTTATAACTTCCCTGAGGAGTACCTGCAGGCGCCACTATACTGACCGTTTCATTGGTAAACGCCGTATTTCCACCTCCATTAATTGACCACCCAGCGGGAGCAGTCCATTCATAGGGATAATGATAATAACAATATCCTCCTTCAGTCGGGGGAGACGAAGGAGGAGGTGGAAATATGCTGGCTAGGGTCGGACTAGTGGTATAGGTATAGGATTGTCCCGAAGAACACATCGCAGGACCTGAAATTGGGCTAGGAATCGGTACACGTGAAGTTGTCATAATCGTTTTGATTCCGTCACCAGAGTTGGGAAAGTTGCAACCATCTGCCGAAGCTTCTATTTCATAGTCTCCTGTATCGGGAAAAGTGAAAGTGAAATTTGCACCATCACCACCACCTACGATTTGATTACCCTGATAAACAACCCAACGAATATCACAAGAATAAACTTCGTGGCCGGAAATTTCATTGTAAATTCTTGCCGTATATGTGTAGGTTCCTTTTGGACAAACAAAACTAGATGCTCCCTCAATAACTACATCTAAAGCATACGCTTTGTTGGAAAAACCGAAAGAGGCAAAAAGTAGAAAAGAAGAAAAAATAATCTTTTGTCGTAAGAAGGAATTGAAAAGCAATAAAATGTTAGGAATCGAAGAAGTAAAAATTGGATTCATAGTTAGCGTTGTTTATTTACATCTAAAAATTAATCTTAAACTAATCTAAAAACTAAATATAAGATTAGCAACTGTCTTCAGGAAAATAAAAATTATATTTTTTCTTCTCTGATCACAAAATAATCTACGCACTGACCTTTACCACAAAGAGATTGGCTTCGGGCAAATCCAAGTAAGTCATCCGATGAATAAAATCCACCCGGAAAAACCTAAACCTTGATTATGCAATAGGATTTCGATTTGAGTCCAAAAGTTGTTAAATTTTGTTGTACAATCTGTTTTTGAAGTATGAAGAGTAGCACCAAAATGGTTAACCTTCCAATTGAATATTCCTCCAAGCCAGTTACCCCATTTGGAGGGATGAGTTTGATGAAACGATTTATTGATCAGGTAAGGATCCGGGAAAAGTTGGAAACGCTTAACCTTCCCCAACCGGGATCTAACCGGGGATATGATCCCAAGCAGATCGTGGAGAGCTTCTGGCTGGGCATCTGGACGGGGGCAAGCCGCTACATTCATTGTGATTGGCTACGATATGATCAGGTTCTCCACTCTATATTCGGCTGGGACACCATGCCCTCTCAGAGTACCTACAGTCGTTTTTTTGGCAAGTTTTCCCAGTCACTGAACACAGAGATTTTTCCTGAACTGCAGCATTGGTTTTTTGACCAGCTTAATATCGGAAGCCTCACCGTAGATTTTGACAGTACTGTCATCACTCGCTATGGGGATCAGCAGGGCAGTGCCAAAGGATACAATCCCAACAAACGGGGCCGGAATTCTCATCATCCGCTGATGGCTTTTGTGGAACAGACGCGTATGGTAGCCAATGCCTGGCTGCGTCCGGGAGATACCGCTGCCAGCAGCAGCTGCAAGGAGTTCATGGAGGAGACTTTCAAACAGGTGCTCAAAGACCAGAAAATAGGTCTGGTACGTGCAGATAGCGGGTTTTACACCGAAGAACTGATGTCGTATCTGGAAGAGCAACAGCTGAACTACATCATGGCCGTGAGAATGTATCCCAACGTGAAAAGTGAAGTCTGGGCCATCAAAGACTGGATCAGATTGGCTAAAGGGATTGAGCTAAGCGAAATGAAGTTTAGCCACGAAAACGGAAAACCCAGAAGGTATATCCTGGTCAAAAAGCAAATCGACATCAGGCCAAATGCCGCAGGCAAGATGCTCTTTGAGGATGAGCCAGGCTATCGCTACAGCTGCTATGTGACCAATATGGATCTTCCACTGGATCAGATATAAAACATGTACAACAACAGAGCAGACTGTGAAAACAGAATCAAGGAACTCAAGTATGACTTTGGCCTGGAAAACTTCTGCCTACAGGACTTCTGGGCAACTGAAGCCTCCTTCAGATTCATCATGGTTGCTTACAACCTGATGAGTCTGTTCCGCCATTTTGCACTCAATCATCATAATCGGGCAACATTAGGAACTCTCAGCTCCTAATGCTTTGCATTAGGAGCATGGACAGCTTCACACGCTAACAAAAAGGTCCTCAAGATCTCTTTGCCCACTAAACGAAGGCCGTGGATGGACGGAATTTTCTCCCAAATCTCAACTCTGAGCAACCCCTTTAATTACTCTAATGCATAATTCGGGTTAAAGATATTCTCTACTCCATAGCCCAATTCCAGGTAAGGCGTCCCAAAATCCAATCAGCTAGCTCTAAAAACTCTTTCCAATACTCAATCCTGCAAAAATTGATGTGAAAACCCAATCT
>NZ_JAMWZB010000061.1 GCF_024305035.1 Algoriphagus sp. | reverse complement strand
TCTGGATGATGAGTACCGATCTAAAGTCCTGAAAATCTAAAAGCGATTTCCCTGGCCCAAACACCAAGTATTTGAAAAGATCAAAAAAAATCGATTTTTTATTGCGAAAAAAAAGTCCACATTGGATATGTACCGTATTTGTACCGATTTTTTCCAAATATCTTTTTTACAACTAGTTACACTTTCTGTATCGCAAATGAATGACGAAAATTAGCTCGAAATAATTATATGTAATCACCATCAGAAACACGAGGAAACAAACTGATCATAACAATAAGCTGGGAGCTCAAACATCAGAATTACACTATATGCCAGTTCTGTGGAAATTCAGTCACTGCAATGACCAAAGTAACCACGTATTGTAGTGATCACTGCTCAAAAAGAGTTTATAACTCCAAATCAAAGAAGAAAAAATTCAGCAAAGCAACATTGAGACGCAAAGGTTCATCAATCAGGACAAGATCAATGCCAGCCAAAAAAACTTTTTGAATGTGAAGGAAACCTCCCATGGACTAGTGCAGTAAAATCCATGCCTTATACTTTCTGAATCTAAAGCCATCAAAACAGCTAGAAATATCAAGAAATAACCACCAATAAAATTCTCAAATTGAATTAATTTAAATTTTATCCATTTAATTCGTTTTAGAATCCCAACATACCAACTCTATTTGCGATGGACTTAAGATTAACCAATCAACGATTTCTGGTTTGCGGGGCAAGCAGCGGACTGGGAGAGGCAGTTGCCCGAATGCTTTTAAATGAAGGAGCCCGTGTTGTACTGGTGGCTAGGCGAGGTGAATTGCTCAGAGAAAAGTTTGCTGATTTTATGCAAAGCGTAGAGCTAATGGAAGGTACACTGACTTCAGAAGAAACACGAAATCGAATTTTTCAATCCCTGGAAAACCAGGACTTTCACGGCATATTCCTCAATGCCGGAGGGCCTCCTACTGGAACTCCCCTACAAACTACCTTGGCCGATTGGGATGAAGCTTGGCAATTGGTGATGCGCTGGAAAATAGATTTGTCTTTACGGCTTGCTCCATTTTTGGTGAAGAATGGCTATGGCAGAATACTTTTTCTGGAAAGTCAATCTGTCAAACAACCGCTTCCTGCCCTGACCTTGAGCAATGCTTTTCGGGCAGGTGTTGTAGGTTTTGCTAAAAGCCTCGCACTTGAACTTGCCTCAAGTGGGGTAACGGTGAATGTATTGGCTCCAGGCTCGCATGATACTCCAGCTATTGAACGCGTAATTAAAAACAAAAGCATTACTGAGAATCTTTCCTTTGAAAGCGCAAAAAAAGCAATGGAAAGAAACATTCCTATGGGTCGGATGGGAAAGGCTGAAGAGCTAGCTTCATTGGCGGTTTATTTACTTTCACCACAGAGTAGCTTCATTACCGGCCAGACCATTAGTCACGATGGAGGCAGTATCGCGGGGATTTTTGGATGAACCAGCACCAGCAGAAATTTCCTGTTTCTTTAGTTGTCTAGAAATTGGGCAAGTGGGTTTTTACCTTCCCACTCGCCCACAGTTTTATAGGGCACAAAATTCGCAAACAGCTCTTCACTGTACCATCCTAAGGTCCTGGTTTTCTGGATCACTTCACTGTGGAGTTTGGATCGGTAAGCATAATTACGCATGGATTCAAGATCCTCCCACAGACTAAACGTTGCCTGCATCAGCCAAGGATATTCTCCAATTCCTATGGAGAATATCGAACCATCCCGCTCGTTTAAATTCTTACTGACCGAGGGTACATAGCTCCAAAATTTTCGCAAAAACCGAAGTTTGATCCTAGCCCGGGTAATCACCGCTACAGGACCGGATTGATCCGCTGGGTGGGTACGGAATGGGTTAATCCCTGACCATTTTCCATGAGCCTTACTGGTATTCATATAGATGGTCCAGTTTTCTGTTGCCCTTGATTTAAATGGAGTAAAGTACTCGGATTCATTAAAGTAAGTTTCAGCGGCATTTTCGGATTCCCAAACAGCCAGCAAAACATAAACATTAAAATTTAGCATCTTGGAAAACCCATTTTTCCCTCCGCTGCCCATTAATTTATAAAATTCAAGTCCTTTGATTTTTTTAAAATGCTGTTGGGATTTTCCCATTTGTCTGAAAATCCAAAATGCATGTATTCCTTCAAATCTAAAAAGTGTGATAGTGACAACCTGTTTTCTTTCTCCTTTGCTAAGATCCATTTAAATGAGTTTACAACTGCTCTAGATAATTTCATAAACAGAAAATATTCACTAAAGTTCTAAACCTTTTTTATTGACGATGGCCTGCATAAAAATAGAATGAAATCTACGGTCTACAATGCCGAAAAACACAAAAGAAAGCGCAGGTCCTGACCATGCTGAAAATTCATTCTCATTTTCAAATTAAAAAAAAAGATTTTTGACGCTAAGAAAAAGCTGAATATTTTGAATTCTAAAAATTCACCAAATATTATTTTTATTTTAAATATAAAAACCTATTTTTCAAAAGATTAGATTGAGCTTTAATCGGTCAATGAAAACTTATCGTCCCCAAATTACCTCACCCATTAAACGCGCTTTTATGAAATTAGGAATTCTTGGAGGAACCTCTTTGGCAAAGGCACTTGGAAAAAAATTTATCAATGCTGGTATTTCCGTTGTCTTTGGAGTTCATCCCGATTTTGATGTTGAGGAAGTCGAATGGAAAATGCTCAATCGCCTCCATCATCGGATTTGTCCCTTTGAGTCAGCGATTATCCAAGCGGAAATCTTATTAATCTGCAGCGAGAATGAACATTTGCAGGCCATCTGGCAATCGTTTAAAAATACCGACACCTCAGATAAACTGATCATTGACTGTACCAATACCACCTACTCGAACAAAATCAATCACTCCCCTACCAAAATACTTAAGCGAATCGCTCCCAAGGCTCATTTATTCAAAGCGTTTAACAATCTGGGCATGGATTATCCGCTTTACGATCCCTTAGGAATAATCAAGGAAACCTACTTTTGTGGAGACGAGGTTCCGGAAAAAATCAGAGTCAAGCGTTTAATTGAGTTAATTGGATTCAAAGCGATTGATGCGGGAAAGTTTAATAATGCCACTCTTTTGGAAGCTTTTTACCATTTGGGAAAAGAAATAGCAGTAAACAAAAACGAAAATAGCCAATTTCATTTTAAACTCATTTCTATTTAGGAGAAGACTTTTTATTTTCAATTTGAAAATGCGGCCTTGGGTAGGCTATTTTTCCCTTAAATTTTATAGTTTCACAGTGAAATAAATAAATCTGTTTTGGGGGCAACAGCCCTGCTTTGATCGAATGAAAAAATCCAATAAAAACGTCCTAGTCATCGATATTGGTGGTTCGAATGTGAAAATTCTAGCCACAGGAGAAACTGAACGAATAAAAATCCCATCAGGTAGTGAGTTTACCCCGGAACAAATGGTCCCGCTGGTTAGAGAAAATGCCGCCGAATGGTCTTTTGATGTGATTACCATGGGGTTTCCCGGTGTGGTCAAACACAATAAAATCAAAAGTGAACCGGTCAATATGGGATCAGGTTGGATGGATTTTGACTTTGAGAAGGCCTTTGACTGTCCGGTGAAAATCTTAAACGATGCGGCCATGCAAGCCTTGGGCAGTTATGAAGGGAAAAAATTACTTTTTTTGGGATTGGGTACGGGTTTGGGCACCGCAATGGTCATGAATCAGACTATTTTTCCGATTGAGGGAGGCCATCTCCCCTACAAGAAATCCACTTTCGAATCCTATATCGGGAAATCATACCTGTTTAACAGCGGACAAAAAAGATGGGAAAAACACGTCAGCAAAGCCGTTGAGATCTTTCGAGATACCTTTCAACCCGAGGACATTGTTTTGGGAGGAGGAAATTCGAAACTGCTTACCGAAGTTCCCGAAGGTTGCCGACTAGGCACCAATCAAAACGCATTCAAAGGCGGATTTAGACTTTGGGAGGAAGATTTTTGGGTTTAACCCCTTAAAAAGAGGTGCTACCGATTGGGATTGCACCTCTTTTTTTAGCCAATCCTTAAGAAATTAAGCGTCTGAGATAGATTCCGTAGCCACTTTTCCCCAGTTTTTCGGCCGCCTGAAGTAATTCTTCTTTTCCGATAAACTTGCTTCGATAAGCAATTTCCTCGATGCATCCGATTTTCAAGCCCTGACGCTCTTCGATTACTTCGACAAATTGTGCCGCCTGAAGGAGTGACTGATGCGTACCGGTATCCAGCCAAGCTGTTCCCCGATTTAAGATCGCTACCTGTAAAGCACCCATTTTTAGATATTCATTATTGATATCTGTGATTTCCAGTTCACCGCGGGGACTGGGTTTGATTTGCTTGGCAATCTCGACTACTCTATTATCGTAAAAATATAAGCCGGGAACTGCGAAGTTTGACTTGGGGTTTACTGGCTTTTCTTCAATACTGATCGCTTTTTGGTTTTGGTCAAATTCCACTACACCATAGCGCTCCGGATCATTGACATGATAGGCAAAGACCACTCCCCCAGTAGGATCTGTATTTTCCAACAAGGTTTTGTGAAGTCCGGAACCATAAAAAATATTATCACCTAAGATTAGCGCTACTTTATCATTCCCAATAAATTCCTCCCCAATAATAAAGGCTTGTGCCAAGCCATCTGGGGAAGGTTGCACCGCATATTCAAATCTACAGCCCAGCTGAGAGCCATCGCCGAGCAATTTTTGGAAGGCCGCCGAATCTTCAGGAGTGGTAATGATCAAAATCTCCCGTATCCCAGCCATCATTAAAACCGAAAGCGGATAATAAATCATCGGCTTGTCATAAACCGGCATCAGCTGCTTACTTACTGTGATCGTCAAGGGATACAAACGAGTTCCGGAGCCTCCGGCCAAGATAATTCCTTTCATGCACTGTGGGTTAATTCAGAATTCAGATTAAATAATTCATTAAAACTACTAATACCCTTTTGAATTTTGAAATTTAGCCTTCAATTCCATCCAACCTTTTTGATTAAATTAACCTGACGGCAATACCTTACTTTCAAATTTGCTCGAGGATTCCCCAGGGAAATCGCTTTTGAAGTTTTTTAAAATCGGGCAATTTTTGATAATTTTAGG
>NZ_JAMWZB010000060.1 GCF_024305035.1 Algoriphagus sp. | reverse complement strand
CGGTGGTGTGGGAGGTCGAAACGGGAACTAATCCCGTTTCTCCTACCCGATTTTTAAAGTCATCTCAACAGGCTAGGCTGCTTTTCCGAAAGCAGTTCCTGCTTCAGGAGAAGCAGGATAAGGGTGAGTGATCGGAGCTGGATAGCTTGGAAAACTTAATAAAAAGGAAAGAGTTAGAAAATATATAAACCCAACAAGAAATATGACTGATAAACCAAGAGATTGGGTCTTTAGTGACCCGAGATTGCAAGACCTCAGGCAGGAATATGAAGCCTATACCCCAGAAGATTTTAAGGTATGGAAGATTCTCTATGAGCGACAAATGCCCAACTTACCCAAAGCAGCTTCGCAGGCTTACTTGGATGGAGTGGAAATCGTCAAGTTTTCAGCTGATCGTATTGCCAATTTTGAGGAGTTGAATAAAATTTTAAAGGAAACCACAGGATGGGCGGTTCAGGTAGTACCCGGTTTGATCGATGATGATTTGTTTTTTGGTTTACTAAACAACCGCAGGTTTCCTTCCTCCACTTGGCTGCGCAAAATGGAGCAGTTGGACTATCTCGAGGAGCCGGATATGTTTCACGATGCCTTTGCCCACATGCCCCTGTTGACCAATCAACCCTACGTGGACTTTCTGGAAAAGCTTTCCGGAATTGCGCTAAAGCACATCGATAATCCTTGGGCGATTCAGTTGCTAAGCCGAATTTATTGGTTTACGATCGAGTTTGGTTTGATTCGTGAAAATGGGGAGTTACGAATCTATGGAGCAGGTATTTTGAGTTCCAAAGGGGAAACAAAATTCTCCCTTTCTGATGAACCAGCACACTATCCTTACGATGTGCGCCGAATTATGAATCAGGAGTATTGGAAAGATAAATTTCAAGATAAATACTTCGTGATCGAAAGTTATGAGCAACTTTACAATTCTCTTCCTGAAATCGAAGAGGTTTTGGAAGAAATGTTAACAAAAGAAACAAGAAGCTAGAAATAAGAAGCAAGAAATTTTGTTCGATGTCAGATGACCGATGTGGCATCCGACATCGGACACCGTGCATCGGACTTTATAAAAATGAAAGTAGCTGTTATCAAATACAACGCAGGAAATGTGCAGTCGGTCCTTTATGCCTTGGAGCGATTGGGAGCAGAGGCTGAACTGACCGATGATCCGGATGAAATCCGCTCCGCCGATAAAATCATCTTTCCCGGACAGGGGGAGGCGAGTTCGGCCATGACTTACCTCAAGGCCCGCCAACTCGATCAAGTAATCCGGGAAATCAAGCAACCCTTTCTGGGGGTTTGCTTGGGCTTACAATTGCTTTGCGAGCATTCTGAAGAAAATAATACGGATTGCTTGGGGATCTTTCCGGTGAAAGTGAAAAAGTTTATTCCTGAAAACTCCCAAGAATTTAAGGTTCCGCATATCGGTTGGAATGAGCTGGAAAATCTCGCTGATAATGTGCTGTTCCGGGATTTACCAGAATCCAAATTTCTATACTATGTGCACAGCTATTATGCCGAATTGAGCGAGGTGACGATAGCGACCACGCATTATATCCATGACTTTACCGCGATTCTTCATCGAGACAATTACTGGGCGATTCAGGCTCACCCGGAGAAGAGCAGTACAGTAGGCGAGAAGTTGCTAAGTAATTTCTTAAGTATTTGAAATGCCCCCTTCGACACCGCTCAGCCTGACAATGATTACGGTCAGTCGAGCGGAGTCGAGACCATAAAAAAACACATATCTGTAACCTTTAAATCAATCAGTCTTGATTCTTGAATCTTGGCTCTTGTATCTTAAATATGTTCATCATCCCAGCCATCGACCTCATCGGAGGCAAGTGTGTTCGCCTCAGTCAGGGCGACTACAGCAGCAAAAAAGAATACCATGACGATCCACTCGAAATGGCCAAGCGATTTGAAGATGCAGGAATTTCGCGTCTGCACTTAGTGGACTTGGACGGTGCCAAAGCCAAAAAAATCGTAAATGGTGAAGTCTTAGAAAGAATTTGTGCAGGGACAAGTTTGCAGGTCGATTTTGGCGGAGGAATTCAGGCGGATGAGGAGATCGAAAAAGCCTTTTCCATGGGAGCAAAGCAGGTCACGGGAGGAAGTATTGCAGTAAAAAACCCGGTCCTTTTCGACGAGTGGATTACCAAATTTGGTTCCGAGAAAATCATTCTGGGCGCCGACGCAAAAAAACGAAAAATCGCTGTTGGAGGCTGGGAAGAAACTACTTCGGTGGATTTAATTCCCTTTATCAAAAGTTATTTCGAAAAAGGAATTCGCTATGTCATTTGTACCGATGTAGCAAAAGACGGTCTGCTTCAGGGTCCTTCGGTGGATTTGTATCAGGAGATTTTGCAGGAAATCCCGGATTTGAAGTTGATTGCAAGTGGTGGTGTTTCTTCGGTAAAAGATTTGGAGGATTTGGAGAAAATAGGGGTGTATGGAGCAATAGTGGGAAAAGCCTATTATGAGGGAAGGGTGAGTTTGGATGAGTTGGCAAGCTTTGGGTGATGTACGAACAGGAAAATAACCTTAACCCTTATTTTAAATTTAGATTTTTGAATATTAGGCTTGAAGTTTAAAGTCAGAGCGTAAATCAAAAATTTCCAGATTATCGAATATTGAATGCCGAATAATGAATACTGAAGTTTTGAATATAATATATGCTAACTAAGCGAATTATTCCCTGCCTTGATATTAAGGATGGCCGCACGGTCAAAGGAGTCAATTTTGTCCAACTCCGCGATGCCGGTGACCCAGTGGAGTTGGCTAAAATTTACTCGGATGAAGGAGCGGATGAACTTGTGTTTTTGGATATCACCGCAACGGTGGATAAGCGAAAAACGCTGGCCGAACTGGTAACCAAAGTGGCTAAGGCGATCAATATTCCTTTTACCGTAGGTGGGGGGATTTCCACGGTGGAGGATGTAAAAGTCCTTTTAGCAGCGGGTGCGGATAAAATTTCTATTAATTCGGCTGCAGTAAAGAATCCCGTAGTAATTGATCAGATGGCTCGGGAATTTGGTTCCCAGTGTATTGTTGTGGCGATTGATACCCGAAATGTGGATGGAATTGATTTTGTCCATACGCATGGAGGAAGAAAACCCACTTTGCTCAAAACCCAAGCTTGGGCACAGGAAGTCGCCAATCGGGGAGCGGGAGAGATTTTATTAACTTCCATGGATCATGATGGTACTAAATCGGGCTTTGCCAATGAACTGACCGCGGAGATTTCCTCAGCCTTGTCTATTCCTGTAATTGCTTCGGGTGGGGCAGGGAGTATGCCTCATTTCAAGGATGTGTTTACCTTTGGGAAAGCAGATGCTGCTTTGGCAGCCAGTATTTTCCACTTTAAAGAAATCCCGGTGCCGAATTTGAAGGAGTATTTGAATGGGGAGGGGATTAGTATTAGAAAGTAACCTTTTGAAAAGAGATAGACCTGTAAGGTTTTGAAAATCTAGCAGGTCTTAAAATGATAACACATGAACATCGACTTTGAAAAAATGAACGACCTTGTCCCTGCCATCGTCCAGGATGCGATCAGTGGGAAAGTGTTGATGCAGGGCTATATGAATGAAGAGGCTTTGGCCAAAACTCAGGAAACGGGTAAGGTAACTTTTTTCTCCCGAAGCAAAAATCGGCTGTGGACCAAAGGGGAAACTTCCGGGAATTTTATGGATTATGTTTCTATGGCTGTTGATTGTGACCGAGATTCTATTTTGATAAAAGCCAAACCAAGAGGGCCTGTTTGCCATACCGGTGCTGATACCTGCTTTTTTGAAGTGAATGCATCCAAGACGAGCTTTATTGATCAGCTTAGAGCCATCATCAAGGACCGAAAAAACAATCCCAACGATCAATCCTACACGGCTTCACTTTTTGCTAAGGGCATCAATAAAGTGGCCCAAAAAGTTGGAGAGGAAGCCGTGGAGATCGTAATTGAAGCCAAGGATGATAACAAGGAACTATTTCTAGGGGAAGCTGCGGATTTACTTTTTCATTACCTGGTGCTTCTTGAGGCCAAAGGCTATGAATTGGATGACGTGATGGAGGTGCTGATTCAGCGGCATCAGAAATAGAGTTTTTAAAATAACCATCCCGATTCTTTCGAATCGGGATGGTTTGATTTAGTAAACAGGAAACTCCTGCTGTAAACCTTTAAAAGCATCGATCATTTCCCATTTGGGTTGGAAAAAGGTACTTCTCATTCTGCCGCTAATGGTTCCATTTTGGATAAACTGTAGGGCTGCAGCCAATCTGAAATCCTGTGGATCTCCCCAGGCAAACTGTGGACTGTCACCCACTTCAAAATCAGCTGGAAATCCCTCAAAATACTCTGCTTCTCCCTCAGCATTGGCCGTGGCAAAAGTGATCGGTACGAGCTCGACATCATTGTCAGCGAGTGTTCGATTATACCGGGAAAGCGGAAAAGAACCCACCGGTTTTCCGAAGGTGTTGTCTCCGATCAGCACCAAATCCATGTAGGGATTGAGCGAATTGATCACAAGCTCAGACGCGGAAGCGGAACCTCTACTCGTAATGAAAATCAATCGATTCAGATTGAGTGAACCGAGCTTTGAGAAGTTTTCGGAGTCATTAAAACTGGTTTTATCTTCGTTTAATTTATTGGTGTACATCAGACGCCCCGAATTGGCCGGCTGAATCAGGTAGTTGAGGATTTGCTCTGCTACTGCCACTGATCCTCCGCCGTTGTAGCGCAAATCAATAATCAATTCATCGATTCCTTCTTGGGTAAAAAAGTCCATCGAAGCCTCTACCTCCACTGATCGGGTCGGACTTAAACCTGCTGTGGCCTTGAAGCTTTGGTATACCCAATAGCCTACTGTCTTGTCTCCGATCTCAATCACCTCTTGGTGGAGCACAGAATTAGACTGATATTCAGCTTTGATATTCGTTCTGGTGGTCGTACTTCCATCAGGAAGTTTAAAGGTAAAGGTATTGCTGATTCCTGGATCCGGAGCGCCAAGTTGAAAATCATATCCTCCCGAACCGGTTTGATATTCAGTGATGGGTTTGTCGTTAATCTCGATGATTTCCCAGCCACGTTGCCAGCCATCCTTTCCCGCAGGGGATTCTTCAAAGACAAAAGTCAGAAAAAGTCTTTCCTCTGAATTGAAGGCAAACCCAAACCCATGACCGGCATTTCGTCCCACAAAGGCATTTTGAAATGCATCCTGCGTGGTGAGGTAAGAGAACCGGTCAAGAGGCTTGAACAGGATATCCTCCAATAGCTCTTCATTGGTGGAATAATTCGCTGTAGTGATTTGATTAGGGAGTTCCTGATTCCAGAAATACCATTCTTGCATAGTAGAAAAAATTGCCTCCTTCACTGGATCTGACTGGGGATTAGGGGTGGGATCATCTGTCGTCTGACAGGACCAGCATCCCAAAACCAGCAATCCGATTACCCATCTTAATTTTTTCATAACTTAGGTTTAATGGTATTTACGGAAATTACCAGAAAGTGGATGATATCAGATAGCGATATCGTAGACTTTCACGGTCTTCCACATGGAGGAATACTTTTCGATAAAGGCCAAGTGCTGCGGATCCACCTGGTATTCAGCTTGATCTTCCAGGCTATCGAAAAATAGGGTACAGGATACTTGCCATGAATGATCAACCACTTCCCGTTTTTCGGTGTCTGCAGGAGTACCGGCAATGAATTTCCCTACCGTTTTGCATTTTCCAAGCATGGGAACGGCAGCGGTAAGAAATTCCTGAGTGTCATTTTCATCGTGTAGCCAAAAGTACACCTGGTGGATCATTTTTTGTTTTTTCATCTTTTGTGCAATAGAGGTAATAGGTAAGAAAGCAGCTGCGGAAGCAGCCGAAATAGTTTTGAGGAAATTTCTTCTACGATTCATAAGTCTAAAGTAGGTGGAATAAGACGAAATATAAAAAAATTAAGGATACCATTTTTCTTTAACCTCCAAGGCTTATGAATTTGTTCGCTAATCAATTAAATTGGTATTAGTTTTTAATCCTAAGAATTTATCGAAATATTTGACTTTAGTAACTTAAAATTGGGTTTAGGTACGGAAAATTAAAAATAAACCATTTTTTTCTTTGAAAATCAATAATATATATATATATATATGTAGCGTAAACTTATTCTTAATTCAAAATTTCTACGTTATGAAAACTTACTTTAAGCGATTGTCTGGTTTAGTTGGGGTGTCATTTGTAGTATTGGTTTCTTTCCAGTTTCAAGCAATGGCCTCTTGTGATTTAGATCCCTCTTGTCCTACATTTCAGGAGGATTCAGGAGCAACTGTTACAGTTTGTGATAATGGTGACGGAACCTCTACTTTTACTGTTTGCTCATCGGAGGGTTCCCTTCCGGGGACATGTCAGGGGCCAGCTGATAGCTGTCAGGGGTCATATGTAGTTTAATTTCTACCAATGGGCTGTTTTTTTCAGCCCTTTTTTGATTTAATTTAAGATTAATGAGAAAGTTTAAATTCTTGCCTTTATTGGTATTACTAATTATTTCAAGCTGTGATTTTGAAAATAAATCGAATCAGGGTTCCACTTTTTCATCTAATTTAAGACAAACCTTTACCCAGCCATTTGAGATAGATTCCTTATCTTCTTTTGAGCTTTTTTTCTTTGATATAGGTAATGTTGATGGGGAGGAATACTTGTGGAATGTAAATGTCAATAATCATTCGGTGGATGCCTATCACTTAGACTCAGGAAAAGTAATCCATCGCTTTGCAATTCCTCAGGATGGGCCTTATGCCATAAACAACATTCAGGGGATTTACTTTCACAACCCGGATTCCATTTTTCTTTTTCCAAGAATGATGCTTTCCAATTTGGCTTTAACCGATGCCGATGGAAACTTCTTTGACAGTTTTCGGGTAAAAATTGACGTAGAGGATCAAACGGATATGATGATCAACCATGCCTCAGTTCCGGCAGCACCAACTCTTTTAATAGAAGATAATTTGTACTTCACGCATATTTCATTAGGTAGTGCTATGACTAATTTTAATTTTTTTGATCAAATTTCTCCTGAATTTAGGGTTAATCTCCAAACAGATAGCCTTTTTTGGGATACAGGATTGACTTTTCCTAAAAGTTATCTGGAAAATTATTGGCCAAACTCTTTTATCCTTCATTCTAAGGTTGAAAATAAAAACAATGAGTTAGTTTATTCCTGGAACGCAATCGACTCTCTTTTTGTCATGGACCTGGAAACAGGTGGGATGGAAAAAAAGCTGGCTAAGAGTCAATGGATCAAACCTTTTGATTTTACAAGTGAACCTATAACCAAAGAAAACGACAGGAAAATTCCTGTGACCTATGGCCATTATTTTCGTTTGATTTTTGATCCCTATCGAGAGTTATACTATAGATTTGTTTGGATTCCAAGGGACCCAATACCTCAGGAGCTATTTTCGGCCAATTCCATTTATAAAAATAAATTTAGCATTATGGTATTGGATGAGGATTTAGAACTCTTGGAAGAGAAGGTTCTGGAGCCGGAGATCTATCAGCCTTATTTAGCTTTTGTTGGCAAAAAGGGTCTTTATTTGCCAAGAACGAATGTTTTTAACCCTGAAATATCAGAAAATGAAATCAAGATGGACGTCTTTGTTTTTAAGCGGGATTAGTGTTTGGATTTATTCATGTGACCTAGGCCAAAAGCAAGTTAACTATCCTAACTATTCATTTGAACCTATTTTAGATACTTTGGATGTGTCTCAATTATGGGATTCTGCCAAACATGAATTTAGGCATAGGCCCGTTCGGGTTTTTCGTACAAAGCAATTTTTGGTTTTTTCGAATGGATCAGTTGGCGATTTTTTTGTGGGTGATTCAGTGGGGAAATTTATCAGTAATTATGAGACTGTCTCCAAAATTAAAAATGGTTTTTCTACCGTAAGATCTCACCTAGTTTCAAATCCAATTCTTTCCGAGCATTGGCTGAATTACTTGAGAGCTCCTGATTCATTAATTCAAATTAATCTTGTCTCAGGAGAATATAAAAAGAAAAGTTTAGGTTTATCATCAGGATTTTCATTTGACAGCTTTTTATTAAAATCTTCCAATCAACTGATTTTCAGCGAAAAGAGATCTATAACCAAAGGGGAGCGGATTGAAAAGATTGTTTCTTTGAATTTAAATTCAAATCAATATCAGACCTTGATTGAAAATAAAGGTAAATCCAAATTGGAATTTGAGACTAGTTCGGGTGATGGAATCTATATCACTTTGAAGAATGAACCAAAAATCTTTAAAATAGACTTAAAAGATGGGAAATTAGACACCATATCAATTCCCTGTTACCAGAAAGCAACAATGCATAACTTTAAGAAAATAGAGGTACACCAAAAAA